>MAAD01000043.1 GCA_002162985.1 Bermanella sp. 47_1433_sub80_T6
CACGAGATTAACCCGCAATACAAAGCCAATCGAGCCTTACCCACCGAAGATATTATCTATCAGCTAGAGTTATTGAAATCCATTGGCCAGTACCTGGGGTTTGTGGTGCTGGCCAGTAATGAGTTTGAGGCGGATGACTTAATTGCCAGTGCTATAATTCAGCTCCCTGAACACACTTGCACTATCTACACACGGGACAAAGACCTAAGGCAACTGGTGACAACTAACGTGAGTATTTTGGACTTCACCAGCGATGTTTGCTGGACGCCAGAATATGTCATTGAAAAAATGGCCATACACCCGGGCCAGGTCCCCTTGTATTTGGCATTGGTGGGAGATGCCAGCGATAATATTGAGGGGGTGCCGGGAGTGGGGGATAAAACCGCTCGACTCTTGTTACAAGCGTTTAAAGACTGGCCGGCGTTGCTTGGCTCACTTCAAAAAAATGATATGTTAACTATAAGAGGTGGGGCTCGCATTCGTCAGTCCCTGCTAGACAATGAACCTCGAGTTCAAAAAAATTTGTTATTAACCAAACTAAGAATTGATGCGCCAATCGATTTACAGGTTGAATCGTTTAATCGTGAAAACTGGGCTATTTTAAATGCCTTGTTAGAGCATTTAGGCCTACAGTCCGCTTTGAAAAAATCCATGCAGTTGGTATTAGGATATCTACCATGAAAATCGTCGCCGATGAAAATATTCCGTTATTGGCGGAATTTTTTAATGATGTATGTCAGTCAAATGTACACGCCTTACCGGGTCGTGATATGACTCGAGCAGACTTAACGGATGCCGATATCTTACTGGTGCGGTCCATTACTCAGGTGAATGAGCAATTATTGCAGGGTACCCAAGTGAAATTTGTGGGCACCTGCACCATCGGCACCGATCATGTGGACATGGAATACCTATCCAAGCAAGGCATACGCTTTCACAGTGCACCAGGCTGCAATGCCCAGGCTGTGGTTGAATATGTGATGAGCAGCTTGTTAACCCTGGCTGAGCGTCGTCAGCGGCCTTGGCAGCAGTTGAGTGTGGGTATAGTGGGCGCCGGCAATGTGGGGAGGAGGTTGTTTAACACTCTCAAAGCACTGCAGGTAAATGTTTGTGCCTATGACCCTAATATTGAAGGGTTTGATTCCCAGCAGCAGGCTGAATCTGTCTGGCAGCAAGATGTGGTGACCCTGCATACCCCCATTACCCGCAGTGGCGAGTTTCAGACCCATCACCTGGTGGATGCTCAGCGTTTGAAGTCCATGAAGCCAAATGCTTGCCTCATTAATAGCTGTCGTGGTGCTGTGATCGATAATCAGGCGTTATTGAGTCACTTGAAAAGCCAACCCAAATTTTTGGCTGTTCTGGATGTGTGGGAGCAAGAACCGGCACCAACGGATGAGTTGATACGGGCTTGCCTGTTGGCGACCCCTCATATCGCCGGGTACAGCCTGGACGGTAAGTATCAGGGCACGGCCATGATTTATGAGGCCTTGTGTGAATTTTTAGCCTTGCCCGTTTGTACTAATCTCGAGCAGCTGGCACCTCCCGCCCCACTTAGAAATATAACCGTGAGCAGTGATGCGGATATGCCGTTTTTGTTTAGGAAGGCTCTGCGCAGTAGCTATGATGTGCGAGACGACCACTTTAGGATGTTAAGTCTGCTGGGGTTGGACGATGTTGCCAAGGCAAGTGCCTTCGATAAACTGCGCAAGCAGTATCCCATGAGGCGAGAATTAAATAGCCTGTCCATTAGTTCACATAGAATTTTGCAGCCAGACTGGCTGCAGGCTATGGGGATAACGCTAAAGGGTTAGCAGCATAGGGCATTGGCATGCCCTTGCCCGAATCACTTTTGGCAGCTCTTGATGATATTATTAAGGGCTTGTTGAACCATGTCTTCGGTTATGGGGGTTTCTTTGCCCTTGGCATCCACCAAAGCAGCTCCGTGCATGATGTCAGCGGGTGGGGTTACACTCTGCTGGGCGTTATTACTTGGCATAATTCATTCCCTTTTTTTAGCTTCACTTCAGTATAGACACAGCGAGATTGTCTCGCCAAGAGAAATATGAAAAATAATTCAGTGTATCAAGCGCTTACCCAAGGGTTGCCCAGCGAACAGGCCAAGCGTTTATTTCATGGCCGTGGTGGTTTATTTGACGGTTGGCAGCAAGTGAATATTGAGATCTATCCCCCTGTGTTATGGGTGATTGTTTATCAGCAAATAGATGAGCAGCCACTATTGGAAATGCTTGAACAGGTAAAAAACAACTCTGAAGCCCTAGGTGTTCAACATATTTACATCCAGCGCCGCTTTCAAGCGGGCAATCCTGTGCAGGTTTTCATGGGCGATGAGTCCATGTTAGAGGTGGATTTTAAAGTCAGCGAGGCGGGATTAAACTATTGGGTTAACTTGGGAAAAAACCAAAACAGCGGGCTATTTTTAGACATGAGTGAAGGGCGTGCCTGGGTGCAAAAATACTGCCCGGGCAAATCGGTATTGAACCTATTCTCCTATACCTGCAGTTTAGGGGTGGCCGCAGCGGCGGGGTCGGCCCGTTCGGTAATGAATGTAGATATGGCCAAGGCCGCCATTAAACGCGGGCAACAAAACCTCACGTTAAATGACTTAGGTGCGCGCAGTGTATCCTTCATTGCCCAGGATATTTTTAAGATGGTTAAAAAGATTAACCAGAGGGGTCCCTTTGACTTATTGATTGCCGATCCGCCCAGTTTTCAGAGCCGCGCCTTCGATGTACGCCGGGATTATCAAAAGTTACTGGAAAAATTTAAACCCGCCTTGGCAGAGGACGCCACCCTAATGCTGTGCCTTAATAGCCCGGCCTTAGGGGTAGATTTTATTCATGCGTTGGTGGCTCAGGTGTTGCCTGAAGCTACCTTTGTCGAACGGCTGGCGAATCCGGCGGTGCTTGCAGATGCTAATGAAGACGCATCTTTAAAGGTGTTGATATACAAGATGGGCATCAAAGCGTAAGCAAACTCTATTCAATCAATGAGGGTATTTGAATGGGGTACTGTTTGCTAAAACGGGTTAAAGCGTTAACAAATGCCGTTCAATTAATGAGCGTACTTCAATGCTGGATTGATCTTTGAGCGCGCAGTGCAGTTGCTGCGCCAGAGTGTGTTGTTGCTTCTCCACCGAGCTGGCATCGGCCAGATGGTTGGAGGGCAGGGTGGGACGTATGAGTTTTACAAAAGCCATCTGGGTCAGGGTGCAGTCTTCCACCGATTCCTGATGCACGATATTCGAATATCGGATGTAGCCCTCGTCGTGCAGCCAGCTAACCGCCCCTATGGTTGAAAGGTAACGATTACTGTGTAGGCCAAATTCATCCATATCATCCGGCCCACTAATGTCTTCCAGATACAAAGATATCTTGCGCGGAAACTGCTGATAGAGACTCAGTAGGGTCACGGCAATATCGTGGAAAAAATCATCAATATTAATATCAATCATGAAGGGCCAGTTTGATGTTATTGTTGGTAGGAGGCAAAAAAGTGTTCCATTTTACCTATCGCTTCCTGCAAGTCATCACATCTGGGCAAAAATACCAGTCTAAAATGATCAGGTTCGGGCCAATTAAAGGCGCGGCCGTGCACCAGTAAAATTTTCTGCTGCTCTAATAAATCCAGCACCATTTTTTCATCATTTTTAATGTTAAATCGTTTCTGGTCCATCTTAACAAAACTGTACAGGGCACCCTGGGGTAAGGTGCAGCTTAAGCCGGGAATATCATTAATTAACTTGTGGCTTAACATGCGCTGCTCATAGATGCGCCCACCTGGGGTAATAAGGTCGTTGATGCTCTGGTAGCCTCCCAGTGCACTTTGAATGGCATATTGGGCGGGTACGTTGGCGCACAATCGCATGCTGGCCAGCATGTCTAACCCTTCTAAATAATCTTTGGCTTTATGTTTGGCACCACTGATCACCAGCCAGCCACTTCGAAAACCAGCCAGGCGATAGGTCTTGGATAAACCATTAAAGCTGATGATTAATAAATCATCGGCCAAGGAAGCGGTGGCCACGTGTTCTGCTTCATCAAAGATTATTTTGTCGTAAATTTCATCAGAAAAAACCACCAGGTTGTGCTGGCGCGCCACCTCCAGTAACTCTAACAAAACCTCTTTGGGGTACAGGGCGCCGGTGGGGTTGTTGGGATTAATTAATACCAGGGCGCGAGTCTTGGGGCTGATTTTCTTCTTTATATCTTCAATGTCCGGGTACCAGTTGGATTGTTCGTCACACAGGTAGTGAACCGGTGTGCCGCCGGCTAAACTGGCGGCACCGGTCCATAGGGGATAGTCGGGTGCGGGAATTAATATTTCATCACCGTTATTAATGAGCCCTTGTAAGGCCATGACAATTAGCTCGCTGACGCCGTTGCCTAAATAGATATCTTCAATTTCTACACCCTTGATGCCTTTCCCTTGGCAATATTGCATGACGGCCTTGCGAGCACTGTAGACCCCCTTGCTGTCACTGTAACCCTGAGCGTTGGGAAGCTGGTGAATAACATCTTGCAGTATTTCATCCGGGGCATTGAGTTCAAAAGGCGCCGGGTTGCCGATGTTTAGTTTTAATATACGGTGGCCTTCATCTTCCATGCGTTTGGCCTGGGTAAGTACCGGCCCACGGATATCGTAAAAAACATTGGCCAACTTATTGGACTTGTGTACTTCGTGCATGAAACCACCTCTGCTGTCTAAGTCGCGAGACAGCTTGATAAAACCATATTGGCGCAGATGATACCTAGCTTTTAACAACTCTCCAATCTCTAACCACTTCTGGGTATAGATAATGTGATGCTTATTAAACTGTATTTTATTGGTGTTAAAAATATCGCTTGAATCGCGATGGGCTGTTAACTTGTGCCATAGTGTTAAAGGTCGTTTTTGCGATACAATTTTAGGGTGTGTTGAATACACGGTTCAGTCGCTTAAATGTTTAGTAAGTGGCTTATGGGAAGGCAATGAAAAAGATAACAAAAACCAACGAACAGTGGCTGCAGCAATTGGGCGCAGAGGTCTATGGCATCGCCCGCGAAAAGGGTACCGAACCTGCGTTTAGTGGTGCGCTCTATCAAAATACTCAAACCGGTCAATACGTGTGCACCTGTTGTGGTCAGCCATTGTTTGAGTCCGGCAGTAAATACGATAGCGGCTGCGGCTGGCCCAGTTTTTTTGTGCCCTTAAATACCGACGCGGTGGATGAAAGCGCTGATTCTTCCCATCACATGCAACGCACCGAAGTGTTATGCAGCCAATGTGATGCCCATTTGGGCCACGTGTTTCCCGATGGCCCGGCACCCACGGGACTAAGGTATTGCATCAACAGCGCGTCTCTTAAGTTCACTAAAGACAAATAAGGTTTGGGGTTGGTCGATATTGGCAGAGTTTTGCCTGGCTGATTATCGTACAGTTATAATTGCGCACAATTTTATTGTGCTATATATTGAAATCTAACTAAGGGGGTAAATATGTCTATTTATGATTTTACGGCGCTGGATATTCAGGGCTCCGAGCGAGCATTAAGCGATTATCAGGGTAAAGTGTTGTTGGTGGTTAACACCGCTAGTAAATGCGGTTTCACCCCGCAATACGAAGGCTTGGAAAAGGTGTATGAAGAGCTTCATGATGACGGTTTTGAAATTTTAGGTTTCCCTTGTAATCAGTTTGGGCAGCAGGAAAAGGGCAGTGACAGTGAAATTGCCGGTTTTTGCCTTAAAAATTATGGTGTGAGCTTTCCCATGTTTGCCAAAATTGATGTGAACGGTGAGCAAGCCCATCCCTTGTACGATTACCTGAAAAAAGCCTCTCCAGGCATACTGGGCAGTAAAGGCATTAAATGGAATTTCACCAAATTTTTAGTTGGTAAAGACGGACAAGTGGTGAAGCGTTTTGCCCCCACTGCAAAACCTGAAGCCATTAAAAAGCACATTAAAGCATTAATGGCCTAGCCGCTTTAAAGTGAGGTGTGTTTTATCCGGGTCTGTTTACGGGTATATTGCGCTGAGTTAATAGTGCGCAGTGGGCAAAAGGAGATGAAATGGCCAGTAAAAGTGATGAGTTGTTGAAGTTGGATAACCAATTGTGTTTTCAGCTTTACAGTGCCTCAAGAGCCATGACCAAGCTTTATCAGCCCTTGCTTAAGCCTCTGGATTTAACCTACCCGCAATACCTGGTGATGTTGGTATTGTGGGAGATGCCCATGGGGCATAAATACACGGTGACCACCCTGGGTCAAAAGTTGCGCCTGGACAGTGGTACCTTAACCCCCTTATTAAAACGTTTGGAAACCAAGCGTATGATTCAGCGTCAGCGCAGTCATGTGGATGAGCGCCAGGTATGGGTTCGCCTCACCGGCCTGGGAGAATCCCTTAAGCAGCAAGCCAAGCGGGTGCCAGAAAAACTACTGTGTGTGACCAATACTTCCCCAGAGGACGTAGCAACCGTGCGGGACACCCTTAAATCCTTGCTGGCCAGCCTGGATGGCTAGGGCAGGGGTTATTCCCGGTCGTACAGGTTACGTTTTTGTTCCAGGTCGTCGTCTTCTTTGATCTTGTCGACGCCACTGGCCAGTTTGTTGGCGGTGGCTTTATTCCTTTCTTTGCTTTGATTCTCTATTTTGGCTTCAGTTTGCTTGATTAGCTTTTCCAGTATTTCCTTTTGTGGTTTCAAATATTGTTTGATGGGGCTTTTAAGGGCGATGCTTAACGCCACCCGTAATTTTCCAAGGGCAGGGCGGTGTTTGTTCAGTTTTAAAGCGTGTCGTGCCAGGCTGTAGTTTAAGTCCAAACCAATTCTGTAAGTGATGACCTTGAGGTTTTTGACCACTCTGGAGCCGTGGGCCCGAGGAATGAGGCCAAGTTTAACGGCAGAAATAATTTGACCGTGAAGGTACTTAATCAGTGATCGGATTTCATGGGCCATATCTGCATTGTCTATTTTGGTCCATTTAGCCAGGCGCTCCACGCTGTCGTCTTTTGCATTAATAGTGGTCTCCAGCTGCGTCTGCAGATCCTGATGCATCTCTGTAAGGCTGTCAGTCTCATTACCGGCGGCCTGCACTTGATCGATAATCTGCATGAGGCGCTTAATCATGAATAGCTTAGTGGGGGTGTCCAGGTACACTTGAGGCACCACCGCCAGGGCACTTTGCATGCGGCGCAGGTCGTCATGCAACTCCACCAGTAGTCTGGCACGTTCGATGCGGCGCTTTTCCAGATAGCTCTTCATGGCGATACTGCCCACTAGTGTGGCCAGTATTAATACGCCTAAGATGACGAATGTGGTCATAATGTACAAAATTTCCCTATTCTAGGGTTAAGTGTAGACGTTTATTTTGAAATCTTTTTTATAAAAAACTTGACGTAATTCAATGAGATACATAGAATGCGCGCCATCTTGAGACAGACTGATGTCGCAAGCCTAAGTGTCCCGTTCGTCTAGAGGCCTAGGACACCGCCCTTTCACGGCGGTAACAGGGGTTCGACTCCCCTACGGGATACCACTTAAAACTTTGGTTTAAAGTGGGTACTTAGAGGTAAGCCTTATCTTAACCGATTAGGCAACCACATTTAGAATGGTGAAGCATTCTATAAATTGCGGGAATAGCTCAGTGGTAGAGCACAACCTTGCCAAGGTTGGGGTCGCGAGTTCGAATCTCGTTTCCCGCTCCAATTTTTTTATCTCTGGCTTAATTGTCAAGAGTTGTCTGGCCTGACAGTAAAAGAATTGATTCAGTCACAGTGTGTCCCGTTCGTCTAGAGGCCTAGGACACCGCCCTTTCACGGCGGTAACAGGGGTTCGACTCCCCTACGGGATACCATTTTTACTTTTTAGTGTGCGGGAATAGCTCAGTGGTAGAGCACAACCTTGCCAAGGTTGGGGTCGCGAGTTCGAATCTCGTTTCCCGCTCCAATTAAAAGTAGATACAGTGTGTTAGGTTTATGCCTAAAGATTATGCGGGAATAGCTCAGTGGTAGAGCACAACCTTGCCAAGGTTGGGGTCGCGAGTTCGAATCTCGTTTCCCGCTCCAAATTTGAAAGCCAGTGCATTGCACTGGCTTTTTTATGTCCAGGGATTGGGCAGTATGCTAATCATGCCGGGAGCAATTATTAGTGAGTGTTCAGGATGAACCGTATGTCGCGGTGCCAGGAGTGGCATAGAGCGACGTTGCTCGGGCTAGCTTAAGTTCAGTGTTAGAACTCACATCCGTTTAGCCAGCCTGTTCCCAATAGTGTTATTTCGAAAAGATGGCAACCTTAGTCGCCATATAGTCAAAATCTTCACCGCCCTCGTGTAAAGCATCTTCAAGCAGCTGGAATTTGGCTATTTCTTCGTCCGGCATGAAGTGCAAGGCATCTCCTCCAAAGTACCATAAGACTTCACGGCCAAGGTGAGGGGCCAGAGTTGGGAAGTTACGAAATAAACGGTTTAGCCAATCTTGCCCATTAAAAGCGGCCTGAGGTGCTTGATCTTCCATATCAGCAATTAAATGTTGTAGTTGATCTACAAAGGATTGCTCATCGCTGGGCATGGGATCTTGATTAAATGGAAAACCTTGTTGCAAAAAGCCTAGGAAATCTTTTAATAAAATAAGAGTATGATGGCGAGCATTATAGATTTGATTAGACATAATTTAATGAGCTTATTAGAGAATTATTCTGGGCCGGCGTTGAGTATTTCGGGACTTGGCAAGGTATATGACAATGGCTTTGTAGCCCTGAAAGACATTAACCTGCAAGTGGACCAGGGTGACTTTTTTGCACTGTTGGGACCCAATGGTGCCGGTAAGTCTACCACACTGGGTATCGTTTCGGGTTTGGTTAATAAAACTCAGGGAAATGTCAGCCTGTTTGGTCTGGATATCGATGGCGATGTGTATGCTGCCAAGCGATTACTGGGGGTCGTCCCCCAAGAGTTTAACTTTAACCAGTTTGAGAAAGTCCAGGATATTGTCATTACCCAGGCTGGTTATTATGGCATTAAAGTAAAGGAAGCCAGGGTTCGCAGCGAGAAGTATCTTAAAGCCCTGGGGTTATGGGATAAAAGAGATGTCCCCTCACGCATGTTATCTGGCGGCATGAAACGGCGTCTGATGATCGCCAGGGCCCTGGTGCACGGCCCGCAGATATTAATCCTGGATGAACCCACCGCCGGGGTTGATATTGAGCTCAGACAGAGCATGTGGCGCTACCTTAAGCAGCTTAACGAGGAAGAGGGGGTCACCATTATCCTTACTACTCACTATTTGGAAGAGGCCGAGAGTCTTTGTAAGAATATAGCGATCATAAACCACGGGGTCATAGTAAAAAACACCAGCACTCGAGAATTATTGCAAGAGCTTCACAAGCAGACTCTGGTAGTGGATTTAATTCAGCCTTATGCAAAGCGCCCTAAATTGGAATCCCTCCAGCTAAACTGGCTGGATGACAGTTGTTTTGAAGTGGATGTGAATAAAGGCACGGCCATCAACGAGTTATTTAATGTGTTTAACCAGGCTAATATTTCGGTTAACTCAATTCGACCAAAAGCCAACCGTTTAGAAACTCTGTTTGTGGATCTGGTGAGGAAATAATCATGTTGGCTTTTATACAGATGCACCACGTGGCGTTTAATACCATATTGATGAAAGAAATACGCCGCTTCATGCGTATTTGGCAGCAAACCCTGCTGCCCCCGGCTATTACTATGACCCTGTATTTCATTATTTTTGGCAGTCTAATTGGTTCGCGAATCGGTGAAATGTCGGGCATCAGTTACATGTCTTTTATTATGCCGGGATTAATCATGATGTCGGTGATTAATAATGCCTATAGTAATGTGTCCAGTTCATTTTTCAGCAATAAATTTCAACGCAGTGTCGAAGAATTACTGGTGGCGCCATTACCAAATAGCGTCATCTTGGGTGGCTTTGTATTTGGTGGTGTGGCGCGCGGATTGATGACCGGCATTATTGTCACCGGCGTTGCATTATTTTTTACCGATGTGACGGTGTATAATTTTTGGGTATTAAGCAGTGTGGTTTTTTTATCCTCCATTTTGTTTTCTTTGGCGGGTTTCATCAATGCCTTATATGCCAATAAATTCGACGATATCAGCATAGTCCCCACTTTTTTGTTAACCCCATTATCTTACTTGGGTGGCGTGTTTTTTAGTACGGATTTACTGCCGGGTCAATGGCAGCTGGTGTCACAACTTAATCCCATCTTGTATATGGTGAACGGCTTTAGATACGGCATGTTGGGAGTGAGTGATGTGAACTTAGTCACCTGTTACACCATTTTAATTAGCATTATTTTTATTTTATTTTATATCGCAATGCGACTGCTGAATCGCGGTAAAGGAATTCGCCCATGAACAAAGATGACTTGTTGTTAGGTAAAGAAACCCAGTACGCCTTTACCTATGATAACTCCCTTATCTTCCCTATCGAGCGCACCGGTAACCGTGGGCGATTGAATATGCCGGTAAAAAAAGTCCATGGTGAACTGCCTTTTTTTGGGCAGGATGTGTGGACTGGGTATGAACTATCCTGGTTAAACCTTAAGGGCAAACCGCAGGTGGCCATCGCCGAGTTTGTCATACCGGCTGACTCCACCAGCATAGTGGAGTCAAAATCTTTTAAACTATATCTAAACAGTTTTAATAACACGCGACTGGAAAGTATCGAACAGGTGAAAACCAGGCTACAGCAAGATTTGTCGGCGGGGTTTGGCGCTCAAATAGAGGTGACTTTATTTACGGTGGATGCCTTTCCATTGGTGAATGCCAAGCTGGGCGAAAATATCGATGATTTAGATATCGAGGTAAAGGACTTTGAGCCCAATGCCTCATTGTTGCAGGTAAATCCTGCTCATTTAACGTCACAAACCCTAAACAGCCACTTATTAAAATCCAATTGCCCGGTAACCGGCCAACCGGATTGGGCCACACTGGTGGTGCAATATAAGGGCACTGAAATTGACAGGGCGTCGTTGCTGAAATACATCATTAGCTACCGTAATCATGATGATTTTCACGAACACTGCGTAGAGCAAATATTCTGCGACCTGTGTCAGGCCGGGGACTTTGAAGAGCTGGTCGTCACCGCACGTTATACGCGCCGCGGCGGGTTAGACATCAACCCTACACGCAGTTTAAAACCCTTGATGGAGGATGATGTGGTCGGTCGCTTGGCCCGCCAATAATCCAACTTCTGGCAGTGGCGAACTC
The DNA here is from genome assembly GCA_002162985.1 of Bermanella sp. 47_1433_sub80_T6. Classification (GTDB taxonomy): domain Bacteria; phylum Pseudomonadota; class Gammaproteobacteria; order Pseudomonadales; family Oceanobacteraceae; genus Bermanella. Next base: position 11,240 of record MAAD01000043.1, read on the forward strand.
TGTTTCGCTACTGCACTTCCCCATTACAATAAACTAAACAACCCCAAAGGGTGGTGGGTGCTGGCCACCGTCACCATAAACAAGACACAACACAAGGCGCCTGCAAAGTAACTGCGTTGCTGCATGGGCTGAGTACTCTTCATGGCCTTCATACCGAAAACAATATACCCCACCAATAACATTATCTTTACAGTTAGCCAGTGATGGCTGATGGGATACTGATGGATCAGTAGGGCCAAGCAGATGCCACTAATGAGCAACAGAGTATCAATAATATGGGGGGCCACTTTCAACCACTTTGCCATCACGCGCTTGGAATTGGAAAGTTTCAAGGCACCGCGAATGATAAATAAACTAATGCTAATGGCCACCAAGGACAAATGGGCATGCTTGAGGGGTAGATACAGGTCAGAGACGTTCATTGTTTTCTCGTATTAGCTTTATGGCAAGGCTTGACATAGGGCTGCTCATACACTTAAATGATAATGATTATCAATTACTTGTAGGAGAATACACTGTGGCCAGCAAGCAAACCATTCAGGATGTACTCAACAAATGGGAATACTACACGCTACAGGCAGATGCTTGCTACCACAGAGGGGAATATAAAGAGGCGAGCCGACGGTTTAGCCGCACGGTTGAGCTGCTGGAGCCCTGGCTTGAGAAAGAGCATAAACAGCTATGGAAGGTGGTGCGTTTGTTTGTGATTTCTTGCCATAACAGTGCTCATGCCTCGAGCAAGTTTGGTCGTCATAAGGAGGCCGAATATTACTACAGCCATGCCCACTTTCGTTTGCTGAGTCTAATTGCTGCCAAACAGCATTCAGGAAACTTTATGGAGAAGACCCTCATTGAGCTGAGAGCGACTTTTTTGCAGTTAACCGATTATTTACTGGGTAAAAACAAGCAGGCATTGGCAGCCAGCATAAAAGAAGAAAGTGTGCGGGTGGTCCGTGTGTGTTATCTCAACCATCTTGATGATGTATTTACCGCCTGAGGTTTTAAAGCACTCTCCACAAAACCCGCATAAAGCTCAGTGGAGAGATACTAGTGAGTACAGATCGATTAATAACAGACAGCGCCCATCTGGAATTCGTCGGCCTCAAAGTTAATATGGTATTGCAGGTTATACTTGGCTGTTTGTTCTAATAGTTCGTCACTGCTCATGCGGCTGAAGCGCTGTACTAACATGGCATGATGAATCAGTGATATTTCTCGTTCACTTAAATCTTTTACCTCTTGGGCTTCAAATATATGATTTTGAATTAAAGTTCGGCGCCAGGCATCGGTGTCATTTTCATTGATCATAATTTGTTGAACGATGGTTATTACCATAGGATTAATAGTTTGCATGCACTGCACCTCGTCAGAAACCTTCTGTCAATGTAAAGGCCTACACCGAGCTAGGCTAGAAAAACACCGCCTTAATGCGCGAATAATCTAACGCCATTATTTAATGTGAATTTAAGTTTAATCACTTAATCCACTGGTTATTTTGTACTATGGTTTTACTCATATCTTTTGGAAATAAAAAAAGCTGCTTTTACGCCTAATCTTCGATTCAAGCGCGACACATTGCTTGATTTATAACTGGCTTCTTGGCTATATAAGAGCCCTCTTTGCAGGTATGCAGGGGGTATAAAACAACAAAAAAAGTGAGCTACACAATGAAACGAATTGTAAGTCTATTATGTATTTCCCTGCTGAGCATCAGTGCAATGGCGGTGGAAGTGGCCGGGGTACAGATACCTGAAAAATTAGCTGCCCAGCAGCAAAGCCTATCCTTAAACGGTACCGGCGTACGCAGCAAGTTCTTCATGGATATCTATGCGGCAGGCCTGTACTTAACCGAGGCCTCCAAGGAAGCCAAGACCATCATAGCGCAAGATAAAGCCATGGCATTGCGTCTGCATATTACCTCTGGATTGTTAAGTGGCGAAAAAATGGAAACCGCCACTCGCGAGGGTTTCGAGAAGTCCACACAGGGTAATACCGCTCCCATTCAGGGCACCATAGATGCATTTATCGCCAACTTTAAAGACGGTATTCAAGAGAACGACGTGTTTGATTTTGTGTATTCACCTGAGTCTGGTGTGAATGTATTTAAAAATGGCGCGCTTAAGAGCACCATTAAGGGCTTGGAATTCAAGCAGGCGTTATTTGGTATTTGGTTGTCGGAAGATGCGGTACAGGACGATTTAAAGGACGGTCTGTTAGGCAGTTTGTAAAACCACTGAAACCTGCAGCCGAGGTTGCAGGTTTTTCTTATTCTTGATTCTGTTAATGGCTTAACAACTTGCCCCACAATTTCACCTCACCCGTTGGATGTTTATCTAATTCGGTGACGGCGCAAAATTCCCCTGGTTCACAATACACTCCATCATAATCCAGGTCCGAGCTGGCTTGAATGGTTTGCCCTGTAGTTAAGGTGGGAACATATGCCTGCCAATCACTGCCTTGTTTGGCGGCTCGCCTCATTGGACCATCATAGGTTTCATCACTTAGGGTTAGATACAAGTGTTGCAAAGCTGGCGAGGGCGGTTGAGTGTTTTTGCCATGAACGTTAATCACTAGATGGTGGCCTTCAATGCTGCTTAGGATTAAAGTCTGGGGTTGATCAAGAGTGCGCCTGGCACGAATTTCAAGGGTATCTTTGTTCATTGAAACTTCCAGGTAGCTCGCTTCATAATCCAGGTTCAGTTCATGAATGGGGTGCGGTCCTCTAAATGTGAGAGTAAGGGAGCGACTTTCATCCTTGTTTAAGAATATATCCTCGTGGTCGCTCCATACTTGTCCGTGATCCAGGGAACTGGTATCCAATAAATTCATCATCTTTTCAGTGTCCAGACTGCCCCAGCCTGTCATGAGTGAAAACCCTATGCCGTTTGTGTTCGAATTGATCGAATGTTGGGATAGTAGGGCCTGTAACTCAAGGCTATCAAGGGCTGGCAAGCCACTGCGCAAGATGGCCAGTAGCGCGCTCACGTGGGCGCTGGCCATAGATGTGCCTGCCAGGTTGTGCCAGCTTGCCTGATATTCAGGGGTAAACAAAGTGGCTTGGGCGCCTAGCCCATAAATGCCCTGAGAACAGGAAACATCCAGGCACTGGCCACCTGGGGCCATTAAATCAAGGTAAGGGCCATGGTTGCCATATGAGGCAGCCTCTCCTTGCTGGGTCAGTGCCCCCACGGCGATCACATGCTGGTACCCGGCAGGGAAATTCACCTGGGAGCGTGATTGATTGCCCGCCGCCGCCACCACGATAGCGCCACTGGCGATGACCGCATCCAGAGTGGCCTGTTCCGCGGCGCTGAACTGACTGCCGCCTAAACTTAAATTGATGATGTCGGCGGGTTTGTCCGGCAATCGTCCACTTTGATTATCCAGGCCAGCGGCATAACGTAAGGCCTGAATCATGTCAAAACTGGTGCCACCGTTTAAGCCTAATACGCGTAACGGCATGATTTCTACTGCCCAGGCCAGTCCTTGAACCCAGGGAGTGGCAGAGCCGGGTTTCGCAGGTTGTGCGGCGATGATGCCGGTGATGTGGGTACCATGAAAGCTGGCTAGACTGTCTCCCGGGTCTTCGGGGTTGTCGTCCCAGCCATCACCATCGCCACCATTGACCGGATCGGATACAAAGTCATATCCACTGTGACGTGGTAGGCCTTGCAGGTTAGGGTGTTGTGAAAAAATGCCCGTGTCTAACACGGCCACGGTGATATTTTCACCGGGTGATTGTCCGCGTGTCTTTAATGGCTGCCACAGGTTGTTTATTTTCTGCAGCGTCAGGGGCCACTGCCAACTTGTTGTCTGGCTTGATACATTCGATGCTTGGCGGTAATAATTAAGGCTCACGTTGCGCACATTGTCCCGTCTTGAAAACAAATCACGGGCCTTAATAAGATTGCCTTGGGGTAACTGAGCCAAACGCTTGTCGTTGAGGTCGACCAATTCCGGTTGTGCTTGGTCTTGCCAGGTAACAATCAATTTTCCCGGCTGATAATTTGAATGTTCACCCGGTACCGTTTTATTGATGCTCAGTAAATAGCGGGCAGTTGTCTGTGCCTTACCAAGAGACAGGCTCAACTGATATTGGCCACTGCCCAAAGACTGAGCGGGTAGGGTGAGAGAGCTGGTTTGCTGAGGGTGGTAAGTCACCAGGCTTTTGTCGTCGCGAGTAAGCTCAATATCCAGGCTACCGTTTATTATTTGCAGGGTGATTTCATCTGAGTAATCAAGCTTAAAACGGTAGCTATCTATCAGATCTCCTTGCTGGCATAAACGTCCGCCCTGACAAATGTTTTTTTCGATTAAAAACCCACTCAAGGTGACCGGAGTGTCTATGATTTGCGGGGTGTGATCGTTTCTGGAGAAGGGCAGGTTAGGGTCATTATGGTCGCTGTCGATGGTAAAGGGTTGCTGGGCACCTATGTGTAGTTGATTATTATCTCCGGGAATATGTACCTTTATTTCTTCACGGATGGTTTGCCCTTGCTCGCTGTATTCCAGGCTGGCTAAATACAGGCCGGGACTGGCATACATGTGCTGTAGGGTATTGCCTTGTGCGTGATAGCCGTCACCAAAATCCCATTTTAGGCTGTCGGGTATGGTTTGGGAAAAGTGTACAGAAAACTGCACATTAAATATCTGCGCGCCATTGTCCACCGATACTTGTACCTCAATCTCTTTAGAGTCTTGAGACAAGTTCGAATCGTAGCAGCCCGTTATGAGTGAGCAAAAGATACTAATAGCCAAGAGGGCTTTCATACAACTTATTTGAATGCCGTTTCATTAAATTCCTAATCTTAAGGTTAATGCAGAATTTGGAATTGGTTTTTTAAAACCTAGAATTAATTAAGCGGCTAGAAGGCTGTTTTATAGCGAAATTAAATATGGAAACTGAAGAAAGGCGGGAATTTAGTGCCACTTAAGCAGAGTGTTTTTTAAAACCTCCATGGTGATGGGTTTGGAAAGAAAGTCATTCATGCCGGCATCGTAACATTGTTTTTGTTCCTGGGCGGTGGCCCCCGCGGTGAGTGCGATCACCGGTAGTTCATTCAGCTCGGGTTTGTCGCGAATTATTTTAGTGGCTGCAAAGCCATCCAGAATGGGCATCTGGCAATCCATTAATATCAAATCATATTTTTTAAGATCCATGGCATCCAGGGCTTGCTGGCCATCATCGCAAATTTCATATTGGTAGCCTAAGCGTTTTAGCATGGCCCCCACCACCATTTGATTGGTGCGGTTATCTTCGGCCACCAATATGCAAATTTGATCGTTAGGGCGTTTGGTTTGTTGGTGCTCATGCTCGGGGGCTTGTTGGGGGTGGCTGCCCTTTTGTAGGGCCAGGGTAAAAGAAAATGTTGACCCTACATTGATTTCACTGGTCACCTGTATGTGGCCTCCCATCAACTCAACCAGACGTTTACTGATTTGCAGGCCCAGTCCAGTGCCACCGTACTCACGAGTGGTGGACGAATCTACTTGAGTAAAGGCTTCAAATAACAGCTTTTGTTTGTCTTGTGGGATGCCTATGCCGCTGTCTTTCACATTGAATTGCAATACCAGGTTGGGTTCCGGGTTGACCAGGTTAATGGTGAGTTCGATGGTGCCCTTGCTGGTAAATTTAATGCTGTTACTGATGAGGTTAAGTAATATTTGTTTGATACGCAGTGGATCACCTAGCAAATACGGGGGGATGCTGGGATCAATATGGATATTAAATTTCAAGTCTTTACTGTTTAGTTGCACGATAAACAAATGATGTAGGGATTGGCAATTTTCGCTCAGGGAAAAATCAATACTTTCTAATTCCAGTTTACCGGCTTCAATTTTTGAGAAGTCCAGAATGTCATTGATGATGGATAGCAGGGCCTCCCCCGAGTCGTGAATGGTGTTGACATACTGTTCTTGAGTGTCGCTCAGTTTGGTTTCCCCCAAGATATCGGCGATGCCTATGATGCCGTTTAGCGGGGTGCGGATCTCATGGCTCATGTGGGCTAAAAATTGCGACTTGGCGGCAGATGCAGCGGCTGCGGCCTGGGTTTCCTGTTCGGCTAACATGATTTGTTTTTGCAATTCTACCGCGTGGCGAATGTCCCGATAGGAGCGCAGAGCATTGAGCAGGGTCATGCGCAATTTGTGGGCGGTGAGGTCGGTTTTGCTCAGGTAATCGTTAATGTCGTAATCTTGAAAGACCGATTCTTCCGGAGCCGCGCCCGGTTGGCCGGTGCGTATCAGCAAGCGCACTTCATTGTTGTTAAAGTTATTGCGAATATGATTCACCAATTCCAGGCCGGCGTTGTCGGTTTCCATGACCACATCTACCAAGGCTACGGCCACATTATCGTGGGCCTCCATGTAGCTAATGGCTTCTTTGGCGCTCATGGCGCTGGCCAGACGAATAGGACAATTCTCAAAGGTAAAGCCGCGCAGTACCATTTTGGTTAATTGGTGAACGTATTCATCGTCATCCACCACCAACACTAAATACTCTTTGCCATCAGCCTCTTTTGGAGGGGGGGAAGGGGGCTTGAGTTTAGGTTCGTCGCTGAACAACAGCTCATTACCTGAGCTCATTTAACTCTCCCTGAAACATATCTTTGTTTGAGTATAGCCCTTGCCCCATAAAATTGGATTTATATGGAGAGTATTTTACGGGCTGTTTATATGAAAAAGGGCATTAAAGCTGACTGGTATATTGCTATTGGTTGTTAAAACTTGGAGCCCATTTCTGTATCAGGGTATTGAGTTTGCTGAATGAATAGGGTTTGCCCAGAAAGTCATCCATGCCCGCCGTCTTACAGTTATCTCGGTTTTCGACCGTGACATCGGCGGTGAGTGCGATGATGGGAATCGAATTGGGTGGCTGCTGACATTGTATTTGGCGGATTTTTTGGGTGGCTTCCAGGCCGCTCATGCCAGGCAACATACAGTCCATTAATATGAGTTCAAAGTGTCCTTGTTGGTAGTCATCGATGCACTGCTCCGCACTTTTTGCCCAGTGTACTCGGCAACCTATGTCTAACAGGTATTGCTCCAGGACCAGGTAGTTAATTTCATTGTCTTCCACCACTAAAATGCTCAAGCCTGGGAATGATTTTTGTAATGGGTCGTTTCCCTGGCCGATTTTTTCATGTTCATGGCGGGCTACGGAGGCATGTTCTGTTTCTGACCCAGGGTATATAAAGCGCGACAGTTGCTCGGCCAATACCGGTTTGTTGGCAAAATGCTGAATGCCTAAATACCTTGCTCTTTCACTGATGTCCAAGTGCTCGCTGGATGACAGCATTAATACCTGACAATTTTCCGGGAGGTGGTGCCGACACTGCATGAAAAATTGCAGGCCGTTCATTTGCGGCATCATGTAGTCCATGATCAGATAGTCCAAGGGGTGATGTTGGGCCTGCAGGCTCTTGATGTGGTTCAGGGCTTCAACCGGACTAAAAAAGTAGAGGATGTTCAATTGCCATTTATCTAAAAAGCTGCCAATCACATCATGATTTATTTGAATGTCATCCAGTAGTAGCAGGGTTTTGCCCTTTATTTGGTTGATGACTTTGCTTTCATGGGTCAGGTTCTGTTTGGTGGTGCAGGTAATGGCAAAATAGAATTCACTGCCCTGTTGCGCGCTGGAGGTGAGTTGAATATTGCTGCCCATAAGCTCGGCCAATGATTGGCACAAGTTTAAACCTAATCCTGTGCCCCCAGGATGTTGCTGGTCGAGACCCGCCTGCTCGAAGGCGTTAAAAATGTTGGCCTGCTGGTCCTGCGCTATGCCCATGCCGCTATCTTTTACGCTAAAAAATAACTGATGGTGATTTTTGCGTAAACGCTGTGAGTGACACGTGAGGCAAACGTAACCCTCTGAGGTAAATTTAATGGCGTTACTGATTAAATTTCCCAGTATTTGCGACAGTCGTATGTCGTCGATGAGGTAAAGCTGTTTGTCCAGTTCCTGAGTGTTTAATATCAAGTCCAGCTGTTTATGTTGTGCATTGGCCTGGTGATTTAATATAACTTGATTCAACATCTCATGCAGATTGCATTCTACTTCGTGCAGCTGTAATTGATTGCTCTCGATCTTGGAGAAATCCAAAATGTCATCAATTATGGACATTAATAACTGACCACTTTGCTCTATGGTATGGGTCATTTTTTTCTGGGCATCATTAAGCTCGGACTGATCCAGTAGCTCCGCCATGCCCAGAACCCCATTCATGGGAGTGCGAATCTCATGGCTCATGTTGGCCAGAAACTGACTCTTGGCCTGGCTGGCTTTCTGAGCCGACAATTTAGCCTGTTGTAATCGAGTGCTCTTATCCATGAGGGTGTTTAAGGTGCGATTGTATTGCTGATTAATGAGTCCGGCTTCGGTGTCAGGATCGGTGGTTAATTGCTTGGTAAGGTCGGATGTTTGCTGGTGATAGCTCATGATACTTAGGAGCTCATGGAGGTCGCTGTTGGCATTGTGCTCCACAATATTTAGGCCTTGCTCTTCCTGTTGTGCATTAATGTTTAAGGCCAGCCCCAAAGCTTGAAAGATTTTTAAGGCGAACATGGTAATGGCAAATGACAACAATGCCACGGTCGCTACCAGGGCCAGCTGTGCACCGAAGTTCGCTTGTGGATTAACCAGAGGGACCATGAGTGTGCCTGTTAAACCTGCACCCAAGTGCACCGGTATAGCATTTACCGCATCATCAATCTTGAATTTTACTAATAATTTATCCGCTAGCAGGTAGCTCACTACACCACCGCCAGAAAAAGCCAGGCAGCTCCATAAACCCAGTTGATCGATGGCGGCGGTGATGGCCACCAGGGCGGCTAAAACGGCATTAAGCAGTTGTTCAACACGTATGATGGCTCCGGGTTTGAGGATGCAGTAGAGCAAATAGACACTGCCACCAAATGCACCCGCCATGAAGGTAAGCAATAACACCGAAGGTGTATTGGGGTGGTAGTTGCCATAAGACCCTGCGTTAAATCCCAGCCAGCCGATCCATAAAAACAGGGCTCCTAGGGTGGCGGTGCTCATGTTGCTGCCGGTCATTCTTTTATTATGGCCATTTTCAAATCTATGGCGGCGTGGGCCAATGGCCAGTAAACAGGCCAGGGCAATCCAGCCGGCGCTACCGTGAATGATGCTGGCTCCGGCGAAGTCTCTGGCACCTAATACCTCAAGCCAAGCCCCAGGTTGCCAGGTCCAGCGTGCTAACAAGGGAAATATAAGCGTGGCGATCATAGCGCCCACTAATAGGTAGGCCTTAATGCGCATGCGTTCTGCCACGGCACCGGACACTATGGCGGCGACGATGCAACAGTAACAGGCCACGAGCAGAAACCTGGATAGTTCAAGAGGCTTATCTAATGGTCTGGAGGCTGCTTCGGCTAATACACTCTGGCCAATAAACTGACCGCTCATGAGCCAATAACCCAGCAGACTATACAGGCAAAAAACCAGGCATAAATTGGCCAGGGTTTTGGCGGCCACGTTAACGCTGTTTTTATTACGAACCAGACCCGTTTCCAGGCAAAGGAGGCCAGCCTGCTGCAACAGGACCAGCAGGGCGCATATAAAAATCCACAGGGCATCCAGGTTTGCCGTGATCAATTTATTGTCCAAATAGTATTAAAAATTAGAAGGCTATCCTAAGCATAGAATAACTTTGGCAAAGCCTAGAGCTTTTGCCAGTGATCACGGGGGGGAATGGTGGCAAAGGACAGGCCTGAGTGGGGAACTCAGGCCCTGGTATGAGCTATTTAGAAGTGGATGCGGAATCAGCAGGTTTTTTAGACTCGTCCTTATGGTCTTCTTCGTGGTCCTCTTCTTTGCCTATATCGGCGATATCCCTTAGGCGCTCAAGTACCCGGTAGTTTACCGAGCCCCTTGGGAAATTGCCTCGTTTGCTGAGGGCGCCTGCCTTGCGATCCATCATGATCTCCAGGGCCTGGTCTACGCTGTTGATGCCGTAGATCTTGAACTTCCCGTCGTTCACCGCCTCAATGACTTCGCTGTTGAGCACTAAATGTTTCACATTGGAGGCGGGAATCAGCACGCCGTGGTGGCCGCTTAAGCCCCGCGCCTTACAGACCGCAAAGAAGCCTTCAATTTTTTCATTGATGCCGCCCACTGCCTGAACCTCGCCATACTGATTCATGGAGCCAGTGACAGCCAGACTTTGATGAATCGGAATATGGCTTAAGGCGCTGATGAGGGCGCAGGCTTCAGCCAGGGAGGCGCTATCACCATCTATATAGCCATAACTTTGCTCCATGGCGATGGAGGCCGACACCTCAAGGGGGAATTCCTGAGCGTAGGTGTGACCCAGGTAGCCGGTCAAGATCATCACACCCTTGGTATGGATGTTTTGACCCAGATTGGCTTCTCGTTCTATGTCCACTATGCCACGCCCACCCGGGTAAACCGTGGCGGTGATTCTTGCCGGGGCACCAAACGAGCTGTCACCTATAGACAGTACGGTGAGGCCATTAATCTTGCCCACCGACTCGCTCTCGGTATCGATTAAAATGGTGCCATCCAGGATGTCATCCAATATTTCTCTTTGAATGCGGCCGCTGCGCTGTTGTTTGGCTTCTAGGGCACGACTCACATGCACGTCGGTGATGGTATCTTCCTGGGCCAATTTGCGGACAAACTCCGCTTCTGCCAGCAGTTCAAACAAGTCTCCAATGCGTGCGCTCAGGTGACGCTGATCTTCGGCCAAGCGGGCACTTTGCTCGATTAAACGCAGCACACCGTCACGGCTGATGGCCGCGTAGTCTTTTTCAATGCAGCGACTGTGTAATAGGCGCGCAAACGACTCCATGTGTTCTGGTGAGCAATTCAGGTGGTCGTCAAAGTCCACCAGTACCCGAAACATATCATTGAACTCTTCATCCAAATCTTGCAGCAGGTAATAGGTGCTACGGGAACCAATAAGAATAATTTTTACATTTAATGGCAGCCACTGAGGGTTTAAGGTGGTAGTGCTGACCATTCCCATTTCGCTGTAGGGGCTTTCAATTTTTAACTGACGGGAGCTTAGGGCGCGTTTAAGGGCATCCCATACAAAGGGTTCATGTAGAATTTTATCGGCATCCACTATCAGGTAACCACCGTTGGCCTGATGCAAGGCGCCAGGGCAAATTTTGCGGTAGTGGGTCACCAGGGCGCCCTGGTCACTGCTGTATTCAATTCGGCCAAACAAGTTGGCGTAATTAGGGTGGGCCTCATAGATAACTGGCGCACCAGAATCTTGCTGACGGCTGACGATTAAATTAGGCAGATAGGTTTCTTCCAGGAAAATACGCTTGGCGCTGTCTTCACGGCTTTCCAGGGTACGGTCATCGGCCAACTCCGCAATGACCGTGCGATGTAAGTTTTGTTTGATTTTATCCAGGTAGGCCAATACTTCTCCATTATCCTGGTAATGCTCAATTAACGGTTTCATGAGCGGCGTCACCGCCTGATCAATGGTGGTTTGGTTGAGCGCCTTGAGGGCTTCGTTGCTTTCCCGGCGCCACTGGGGCAGGGGCACCAGTTCATCGTTAAGCTGGCCTTCCAATTCGTGAATGTTGTTATGAAAGGCTTCACGGGTTTTTTCATCCAGCACTGCAAACTCAGTGTCATCCAGGCTCTTGCCATCTTTCATGGGGGTGAAACTAATGGATGAAGTGTCGCGGAACATGGCGATATTTCGTTTTAATGCCGACTGCTCGATACGGTCGATGACCCTGTCGTAGAGCAGGTTAAAGTCGCGGTCGATGAGGCTTTTCTTTTGTTGGTAAGTGGGGTGCTCGAAGGCCGCCGGAAAGGTGGCCAGCAAGTTGTCGATTAGACTCTCTAAATCTTTTTTAAATACCTGGCCGATGCCTGCGGCCAATTCCAGTTTTAATGGCTCGCGAGGATTATCAAAATTGTTGACGTAGGCCCAGTCACTGGGGCTGGCCTGACGCTTGGCTTCACTCTTTAAATATTCGCTCACGTAAGAGCTGCGGCCGGTGCCTGAATCCCCCATGACATATACGTTGTATCCAGGGCGGTCCATGGCCACGCCAAACTGAATAGCTGTGACTGCACGGTCCTGACCCAGTACACCGTTGTAAGGGGTTAATTCAGCGCTGGTGGTAAAGGTCAGGCTGTTGTCGGGGATGTTGATGCTGAGTTGATCAGGTGATAACGGCTGATGTGTCACTTTGGCCATGTAGGGGTGAAGCTCCTGTAATTATGGGCCAACCCTAGTGTGAAATGGCCTAAGTGACAAGCAAAACAGCGGGCTAATGATCATTTTAGTCGGCAAAAAAAACAATGGATTAAAAAATGTTCATTTACCTAAAAAAATCCTTGACGCCTTAAATAAGACCGGTCATATTATCTGTACAATAAATACACGGGCAGGAAGCAAGGGGATAGGTATGGGCGTGCAACTGGAAGATCGCACCACGATAGATATGTTTGTGGCAGCCAAGATAGGGCGGCCAAGATCCAACCCCTATGCCCGTGATGTACAGATAAGGGTGAATAAGCGCGAGCAGCGCATGCGGGATAAAGGCAATGGCATGCGCCGCATGGAAGTGAAAATGCCCAAAGAATTGGTGGACCTGTTGGATGCCTACGCCGCCCAGCATGATTGTTCCCGTACCGAGGTGGTGGCATTAAGCATTCGCGAATGGTTTGCCATGCTGGAAAAGAATAATGATTAGAGCCAATCGGCTCTGAGTTAGAGAATAATGCAGTGTCTCCTGCGTTTGCTGCGCCGCCCGATACATCTCGGGTGGCGCTTTTTTTTGCATTCAAATAGGGGTTGAATTCAGCATACTGGCCGGGGCAATAAACCCAAGGGTATAGACAAGTGATTTAAGCTCTGGCTATGGTGGGGCTAAAATTGGCCGGACCATGTTTGGTTGATTAAGTGTGCTAGCATGCGCCGCATCTTTTAAGGTTAGAAGTAACTCAATGTCAGAAACGCAAATTCAGCTTGAAGGGCAGGCTCTGTCGCTGCCTGTATATGAACACAGAAATTCTTTATATGAAGAGTTGCATAACCGCCCATCCCCCATAGTGATGTCACCTTGTTATGTTTCTCATCTGGCCATGATCAGAGATGAGGGTGCTGCACAGACGGAATATGAATTGGTCTCAAGCTTGTGTCAGCGTTTTAGCGTTAATCCGCCGCCTGTGGGGGCTTCCTGTTTTTACCAGGATTTTGGTGGTTTTGAGTTTCGTTGGGAGCGCCACACTGAATTCTCCACCTATACCTTTATACGTGCCAACAACGGCCATAACGAATCGGAATTTGCCTTAACGTTTATTCCCAACGATTGGCTTTCAAAGCTGCCGGGTGAGCTGGTGGTGGCGCTGAATATGAAAGTGCAGGAAGGCGCTGCAGATGAACAACAAGATCAGCATTTTTTTGAGGGGCAGCGCCCGGTGGGCAGTTGGGTGGCCAACGGTAAAGCTAAAGTACAAACCAGCTTCCGTTTGCACAGCGATGGTTTTGGCCGTTTTCTGGTGACCACAGACTCATCTCAAAAGGGCGGTTTGAACTCTTATCAAACTGGCCGCCTCATACAGAGGTTGCTAGAGCTTGAGACGTATCGATTAATGGCGCTTATGGGTTTGCCCGTGGCCAGATCGTTAGGGTCTGAAGTGACACAGATGGAATCTCAGTTGGCCAGCCTTAATCAGCGCATCGCCCAAATTCACAGCGAGGCGGATGAAAGGGATTTATTAACTCAATTATCTTTGATTGCCGCCCGCATAGAGCAGGTACGCAGCGATACCAATTATCGATTTTCGGCCAGTAATGCCTACCATGTGTTGGTGGGCAAACGCCTCGATCAAGTGTATGAACAGCGCATCAGTGGCATGCAGACCATGCGTGAATTCTTGGAACGCCGTTTAACGCCGGGAATTCGTACCTGTAATAGCTTAAGGGACAGGTTAGAGGACTTGAGTCGTCGCATACACCGCACCACCAGTATGTTGCGCACCCGAGTCGAGGTGAGCATAGAAAGTCAAAACCATCGATTGTTAGCGTCAATGAATCGTCGCTCCAGTTTACAGCTACGCCTGCAGCAAACCGTTGAAGGGCTGTCGGTGGTGGCCATTAGTTACTATCTATTGAGTCTATTGGGCTACGTGTTTGATGGATTACAGGCTTGGGGTTATCCCATAGATAAATCCATAGCCTCCGGTATTGCCATGCCTGTGGTGCTGGCACTGGTTTATTTGTCGGTACGTCATCATATAAAAGAGTTAGGCAGTAAAGCTAAACCCAAATAATGCTGGGGCCTGCCATGTTTTGGCACACATATCGCTTGTATGTGGCAGGTATTACCCAAAAGGACAGCATTATGACACCGTCAATCGATCCTAATTTCACATCTTCCGCTAATGGCCAATCCCATGACGTTTTTAACTGGCAGGCACTGATTCAACAGCACCAGTTTGGCAAGCAAACCAGAAACCCTGTGCAGTCCTGTATTCACTTTCTTAATTGTTTTATTAGTCATGAATCCTTATATGGTGACAGCGAGGGTGCCCGCGAGATGATTAAAGTCTTGATGATTTTGCAGTCAGTGGATTCTCCTGCGTCGCCTGGTCAATTGAAACTGATAAGTTCAAGCTATGAGTACGTTTGTGCATACCGTGACTTGTTGCTGGAAACCCAAGCGCCCATGGATGTGTGTGTGCAGTTTGATCGTATGGTGGATGTGCTTGAGGTGTTGCTGCAAATTAGACAGCAGGAGACTAGCGGAGTTTTGTGCTCCTATGGTCACCTCAATCAAAGGTTGCAATGCAACGGCTAAAATCGTGTTTAAAACGTTCAAACTTTGACCTCAGTTTGACATTTAAAATAATGTAACAAATTGTTCCCGTATAGGCCTTGCAAGTTGTCGCGCATACTTCTATAAAGGCCAGCTACTTAATTAATTATGTTATTTTATGCCCTGGTTGTTAGATCTATATCGTCAGTCCGTTCTGCAGTTTCCCAAAGTTACCCTGGTGGTGGCCACACTGCTCATTCTTTTGCTGTCCCAAGGGGCTAAGCATTTTGAGCTGGACGCCTCTGCAGACTCCATGATTCTGGAGAATGATCAGGATCTGGTTAACTATCGTGAGGTATCCGATCGCTTTGGCAGCAGTGAATCCCTTATCGTCACTTATACCCCGCCGTGGCCGCTTTTTTCTGAGTCATCCTTAACCCTGTTGCGTCAAATACGTGATGACCTAAAGTTGTTGCCCAGGGTTGAATCGGTTAATTCGTTGTTGGATGTGCCGCTGCTGGAAAATCCACCCGTGCCGATTGCTGAATTGATTACCAATATTAAGAGTTTGGACGACGCCAATACCGATATTGAATTGGCAAAAGAAGAGCTGGCCAGTAGCCCTCTGTATAACAACATGTTGCTTAATTTGGAAAAAAATACCACCGCCATTCAAATTAATCGCCCCAGTGATAACAAACATAGAGAATTAACCAAGGCCCGTGAAGACTTGTGGACCAAGCGCGACCACCAGGGTTTGACGCCAGTACAGATAAATGAACTGGCGCGTTTAAACCAAAATATAAAAGACTTGAACGCTCAAAACTCTGCCGTCTTGCATCAGGATATAAAAGCCATACGAGCCTTGCTCAAACCCTATCAGGGGCAGGCGCAAATTTTTCTGGGTGGTGTGCCCATGATTGCCGATGACATGATTACCTATGTGGAGAGTGACATGGTGACCTTTGGCATTGGTATATTCTTGTTTTTAATCCTGATCCTGGTACTGATCTTTAGGCGCATTCGCTGGGTGCTGATTGCCTTGCTGTGTTGCAGTTTAACGGTGGTGGTCATGGTGGGTGTGCTGGGCTTGTTAAATTGGCGGGTAACGGTAATTTCCAGCAATTTTGTAAGCTTGTTGTTAATCATGACCATGTCCATGTGTATTCACTTGATTGTGCGTTACCGGGAGTTGCATGCAGAGCAGCCCGATGCCACTCAAAAGGAGTTGATCAAGGAAACCCTTGATCACATGTTTAAACCCTGCCTGTACATGGCATTAACCACTATGGTGGCCTTTAACTCCCTGCTATTTAGTGGTATTCGTCCGGTCATCGACTTTGGATATATGATGGGCACTGGGGTTATTGTGGCCTTGTGTTTAGTGTTTGTATTATTTCCAATTTTTACCCTGCTGATGGGGCGCCGCAGTGAAGCGGTCAACGCCAAGCAACACAGTCCCATGACGGACGTGTTTGCCAATATCACCCTCAAACATGGTCCCAAGGTCATCGGGGCAAATATTGTTTTGTTTGTGCTGCTGGTGGTGGGCTTGGCCAAATTGGATGTGGAAAACAGTTTCATTAACTATTTCCATGAATCCACTGAAATTTATCAGGGCATGAAAGTCGTGGATGAAAATCTGGGCGGCACCACGCCACTGGAAGTTATTTTGACCTTTCCTGTGGTGGATCAGGACTGGGATGAAGAGGAAAACGACGACTTCTTTTTTGACGAAGAGGAAGATCAGGAGGATGACTCACTTAAATACTGGTTTACCACTGAAAAACTGGAACGCATTCGTGCCGTTCATAACTACCTGGATGAGCAGCCCGAGATAGGTAAAGTAACCTCCCTTGCCACTATGGTTCAGGTGGCTGAAAAAATTAATGGCGAGGCCTTGGGTAGTTTTGAGTTGGGATTGCTGTACGGTGCCATTCCCCCTGATTTTAAAGCCATAGTATTGGATCCCTATGTGTCACCCGAAGTGGGGCAGGCGCGCATCAATTTACGTATTTATGATAGTCAGCCCGATCTTAAGCGGTCTTTGCTGCTAAAACGCATAGAGGATGATTTGCAGGAAAAGCTGGGGCTCAAGGAAGATGAATTTATGCTGGCGGGCATGATGGTCTTGTATAACAACATGCTGCAGAGTCTGTTTGCCTCGCAAATCTTAACCCTGGGGGCTGTTTTTATTGGCATTATGGTGATGTTCATGGTGCTGTTCAGGTCCTGGCGTTTGGCGGTGATCGCCATCGTGCCCAACTTGTTAAGTGCCGGTGCGGTGTTGAGTGTCATGGGGTGGGCGGGTATTCCTCTGGATATGATGACCATTACCATCGCCGCCATCACCATTGGTATCGCGGTTGATAATTCCATTCATTATATTCATCGCTTCCGCGAAGAGTTTGCGGTGGTGAAGAATTATCGACAGGCGGTGTCCAATTGTCATGCCTCCATAGGCAAGTCTATTTATTATATTTCAATCACGGTGATTGTAGGTTTCTCCATCCTGGCCCTGTCCAATTTTATTCCTACTATTTATTTTGGCACATTAACCGGACTGGCCATGTTGATCGCATTGGTGCAAGTATTAACCCTGTTGCCGCAGATGTTAATCATGTTTAAGCCCCTGGGCCCCGAGCCCATGGCTGTAAAGACAGAAGATGAGCTGCCACAAGGATCATTGCCTGAGTCTTAATGGCAGCAAGGTTTATACAAAAAAGCCCAGCATATGCTGGGCTTTTTTGTGGACGATGGTTAGCGCTGAAATGCGTTTACATTCTGGCCCGTTGTTTCTTTTGATCTTCAATCCAGCTTGATACTTGCTGTTGAAGAATGGCCAGCGGCAACGGCCCCATGCTTAAAACAAACTCATGATACTTGGCTAGGTTGAAGTTTTTACCTAGGGCAAGAGTGGCCTTCTTGCGTAATTGAATGAAGTGCAGTTGCCCAATCTTATAGGCCGTGGCTTGCCCTGGCATCACCAGGTAACGCTGAATGGCATTGAGGCTATCGGCTTCGCTAAACGGAGTATTGCTTAAACGGAACGTCATGGCCTTTTTAATATCCCAGCCGTAATAATGAAGCCCTGTGTCGATTACCATGCGGTTGGCTCGCCACAATTCCATTAGTAGTCGACCGTACTCATTCCATGGGTCCTGATAGGCCCCCAGTTCTTTAGCCAGTCTTTCTGCATAAAGCGCCCAGCCCTCAGTGTAGGCTGTGAAGTGAGCGTGTCGTCTAAACTCGGGAAGTTGTTTGTTTTGCAGAGCGTAAATGGTTTGCAAGTGGTGCCCTGGAATAGTCTCGTGGTAGGCCAGTGCCTCAAACTGAAAGGCGGGCATTTCATTTAATTTGCTTTGGTTCATGTAGTAGCGGCCAGCACGAACGCCGTCGTCACTGGGGGGCTGATAAAAGGCCACCGGTGAGCTGTGTTGCCTGAATGCCTCCACCTGCGTCACCTCCATGGGCAATGGCGGGATGTTGTTAAATGCTTGCCCCAGCTTTTTATTGATGGCTCTAATATATTGTTTGCTGTCTTTGATGGCGCTGGCACCATCATGGTAATAGAGGCTTTGATCTCCTCGGGTACGATTGAACAGTGCTTCGATGCTGGCCTCCCCCAGCTGAGGCAGCAGTTTAATAATTTCAAGTTTGATATTGGCAATTTCTTGCAGGCCCTGGTTATGAATTTGTTCGGCCGAGAGGTTGGTGGTGGTGCTGGCTTTTAACTGTAGGTTGTAAAACTCTTTGCCGGACTCAAACTGATGAAAACCGGTATTGGCACTGGCTTTTTTCTGGCTTTGTTTTAAGTGGGCAATGAGAGACTGGTAGGCTGGTTTGTAGTATTTCTTGAGAGCTCTTTTCAGACTGCTGCGCAGCACCTTCTCACTCGACTCATAAAGCTTTAGCTGCTCAATTTTAGTGTCGAAATTTGACCATAGAATGTTGCCCTTGGATTTTTTATCCTTGTTAAACGGGTAGCCGTCTAATAATTTTTGGCTGGCTTTGATGGCCGATTCATAGGCAAAATCTGGAGCGGTGATGCCTTTATTCTCGCGAATTTTCAGCTGCTTGATGAGCTCTTTCATGAGAGGGCGTACGTTTTTGATACGGGTGATGTAGTCTTTAGCATCCTTAATGGTTTGTATTTGGTGGATGTTGACCAAAAAATGAGGGATCTCGGTGTGCCAGCCAAATAACTGATTTAGCGGAAAGTTGTGATGGCGGTAAGGATATAGCTGGTGATTTTGCTTAAGTTGGTAGCTGAGCAATTTAATGCTGAGGGCTAATTGGGGATCTATGGCTGCCAGGTTTATATTTTGTGCGGCGTGTAAAAAATCAGCATTCTTAAGGTGTTGAGCTTGCTGCGCCTGTTCGGATATATCGTCCCATTGATCGTAGTTGGTCTTTAGGCCTCGGTACGCTTGTAACATGGGGCTGGTATCCAGTTCCCATAGGCTAAATTGTGCCATCAAGGTACGGGCAGCCTGTTGCTGTTGTTGTATTTCCTGTTGGCTATAGGTGACCTCTACCGGTTTTATTTGCGGTTTTTCGTTTAACTGGCAGGCGCTCAATAGTAATAAGAGGGCGCCACTGAAGAAGGGGAGTAATCCCCTGGCTGAATAAGTCATTTTAATAATCCGGCAAGTCGAGCCTTTAAAAAAGCATCTTGAAAAATATGGAAAAATTGTAGCAGTTCTTTGGCCGTAGCGGGCTGGTTTTCACCCTCAAGCCAGTAAGCTAGGCTTTCCAGTGTGCTTAAACCACCGTCTTTTTGATTACGGCGTAATTTGTAGTCACTGGGTGGCCCTTGAATGGTTTTTCTTGGCAAGTTTTTTAGCCAGGGACTTTGGCGTAGCATTTTTTGGGATTCTTGCCAGGTACTGTCGATCCATAAATAACCCTCAAAGGTCTGTTCATTAACAGCGGGGCACTCAGCGTCTGCTGATTGAGGGTATATCAGGCAATAGTTTTTAAACTTGGCTTCCTGTTGACTGTTTTTTAGCCTATGCCAGGTGCTGGACTGTATATCACTGCACATTCTTAATAATCGCCCGCTGCTGTTTCGTTTTTGTATTTCTCTGGGGTGAAACAATAGGCTGCAATTGCCTGGCAAGATAACTTGGGGCGCAGACGGACAAATGCAGAAATTAGTAGGTAATGTGCATCGAATACAGTAATTAATTGGCACTTATAACAACATTCAAATAGGATTAAATTAATAGCAAATAAGACCCCTGCTAATTTGAATGGGTCTTAGTCAAGTAGCTGCAAGGTAGCCAGTATGTTAACAAAAATATTCACGGTGATATTGTTAATTTGTTCTAGCGTGTCGATCTGGGCTCTCGAGCCCATCAACGGTAGTTATCAAAAACATTATAGTAATGAACGCAAACAAAACCATTGGCTGATTTTAGGGGCAATAGAGCGTATCAAGGGCGCGGTTAAGCCGGAGTCCGAACTCAGGGTTGATGCAAAAGTACGCAGTTGGTTGTGGCAGATTCCAGTGGGTTTAAGTAGTGAACAGGCCTTTGTGCAAATTAAATCGCAGGTGGAACAGGATGCCAGTGTGTTATTTGAATGCGAGGGGCGCAGTTGTGGCTTAAGTAACGATTATGCTAATCAGGTATTTCAGCAAGCCATTCTTTATGGTCGCGACAGTGATCAATATTACTGGTTGGGGTTGAAACAGGGCAAAGCAGATAACCAAAAAAAGACACTCTGGTTGGTTTACAGTATTCAGCGCAGCAATAAAAGAGTGTACGTGTATGTGGAGAAAATTGATTTACCGTCTTCCCAGGCTGGACGATTTGATGAGTATGTTAAAAAAGGAGATCAGCAAACGTTAATTAAGCAGGGTTACCTTACTGTGGCTCAGCTACCCACAGAGCAAGCCAGTTTAAGCCTGGATCAAATAGAATGGCTGAAACAAGTATTGCACGATAACCCAAATAAAAAGTTTGCTTTGGTGGTGCACCGTTATGGCGGGCAAGATCAGCAAGCACTGGTTGAAGGCAGTGCGCTACAGGCACAGGGTTTGCTGGACCAGTTGGCTCAGGCTGGCGCCTTTATTAAGAATGTATACTCCCATGGCGCCGGTGCCATGTTGCCTCGTCCAGGTGGGGTTGATCGCATTGAATTGGTGATGCTGGATGCGCCCTAGATAGCGCCAAGGTTAAGTTGTGGTGGTTTGCATCGTATTTAAATGAGATTAAAGATTATTAAATGGTTGTCCAATAAATGAAGACTATCTCCCTGGTGTTGGGCAGTGGTGGGGCTCGTGGTTACGCCCACGTGGGAGTGATACGAGCACTGGAAGAAAGAGGTTATGAGATAAAGGGCATTGCCGGTTGTTCCATGGGGGCCTTAATTGGTGGCTTTTATGCTGCGGGTAAGTTAGATGACTTTGAAGAATGGGTATCCACTCTTAGTTATCTGGATGTGCTAAAGCTGGTGGATTTAAGCTTGCTATCCAGTGGCGCCATACGGGGTGATAAAATATTTGCCTTACTCAGTGAAATGCTGGGCAGCGTAAAAATCGAGCAGTTAAAAATTCCTTATACGGCGGTGGCCACAGATTTAACCAATCAGAAAGAGGTGTGGTTTAATTCAGGGCCTTTGGAGCAGGCTATACGCGCCTCATGTTCTATTCCTTCTGTGGTGCGTCCGGTAGTCATGGGGAATCGGTTACTGGTGGACGGAGGGGTGCTGAACCCGTTGCCCATTGCTGCCAGCATTGCAGTGCATGCCGACCATATCTTTGCGGTGGACTTGAGTGCGGAAGTGCCCATGCCAGAGGGGTCACTCAAAGAAACCCAGGCCATGAAGATGAGTCATGAGCAAGAAAAGGAGGGTTGGTTTGCCCAGGTTCGTAATAAAGCCATGTCATTTTTAGATCGTGAGCCCGCCCAGGCCCAGGCGGAGCTGGATGCCAATTTGAGCAAGCTAGGTGTCATGTACCAGATGTTCGATACCATGCAAGCGTCCTTAACCCAGTACAAGATCGCAGGGTATCGGCCTGACTTGCTGATTCGTATTCCTAAAAACTCGGTGAGCATCTTCGAGTTTTATCGAGCAGAAGCCCAGATTCAATTGGGCTACGATATTGCATTGCAAGCCATCAAGGCCTTTGAAAAAGGTGAGGCCAATACCTACGGGCAGCTTTAATTGCTACCTGAGTGGCTATTCAATCGTGTAAAATGATTGTTCACTCCATAAACGAGCAGTCTCTTGAGTACCCCATACACACAAGCCGTCAAACAATTACACACTATTCTTGATTGGATCCGCTTCGGCGCCAGCGAATTTGAGCGCAACCAGTTGTATTTTGGACATGGCACTGACAATGCTTGGGATGAAGCGGTGTTACTGGTCACCGCCAGTTTGCAGCTGCCGTTTGATTTGGCACCTGAGCGTGCCCAATGTCGCTTGATAGACGATGAGCGTCTGCTCATCGCCCAGCGCATTGAGCAAAGAGTTAATCAACGTATTCCGGTGGCCTACCTCATTAACCAGGCGCATTTTTTTGGTTTGCCTTTCTACGTAGACGAAAGAGTGCTAGTGCCCCGTTCACCCATCGCCGAGGTGCTAAAAAATAGAGTGGCTCCCTGGATGGAGGGTAGGGAGCCGGCTCGTATTCTTGATTTGTGCTGCGGTAGCGGCTGCATTGGTATTGCGTCGTTAAAGGTCTTTCCGGATGCACAGTTGGATTTAGCCGATTTGTCGCTGGATGCGTTAGATGTAGCGGATATTAATATTCAAAACTATGGATTGTATGAGCAGGTAGCGGCCATCCAGTCTGACTTGTTTGCTAACCTGCAGGGCCCCTATGATTTAATATTATCCAATCCTCCCTACGTCGATTTGGAGGATTTATCCGACATGCCGGATGAGTACCATCACGAGCCGGCCATGGGTCTGGGTAGTGGTGATGATGGTCTCGACATCACTCGCCAAATATTGGCCAATGCCACGGATTATTTATCAAAGGACGGTGTCTTGGTAGTGGAGGTGGGTAATTCCTGGGTAAACCTTGAAGCTGCTTATCCTCAAGTGCCGTTTCACTGGCTTAAATTTGAGCACGGCGGTGACGGGGTATTTGTATTTACCCGTGAACAACTTCAGGCGCATCAACATCACTTCCGTGTATAATGCGCTCCATTAAAATTTTCAATAAGCAGTCAGCACATGTCAGGTAACTCATACGGTAAATTATTTAGTGTTAGCACCTTTGGTGAAAGCCACGGTAAAGCCCTGGGTTGCATCGTCGATGGCTGCCCTCCTGGTATAGAAATCTCGGAGGAAGAGATTCAGGTGGAGCTGGATTTACGCAAGCCAGGCACGTCCAAATTCACCACCCAGCGTCGTGAACCGGATCAGGTGCAGATTTTATCCGGTGTATTTGAAGGTAAAACCACGGGTACGCCCATCGGCATGCTTATCGAGAATACCGATCAGCGCTCTAAAGATTATGGTGATATTGCCCAGAAGTTTCGCCCAGCCCATGCCGATTATGGTTATACCCAGAAATACGGTTTTCGGGACTACCGTGGCGGCGGTCGAGCCAGTGCCCGTGAAACCGCCATGCGAGTGGCGGCCGGGGCCATTGCCAAGAAATTTTTGGCCAGCAAAGGCATCACCGTCAGAGGTTACTTGTCGCAACTGGGCCCCATTAAGGTAGAAAAGCTCGATTGGAATCAGGTTAAGCAAAACCCGTTCTTTTGCCCTGATGTGGACAAAGTGCCCGAGATGGAAAGCTACATGAATGCCTTGCGTAAAGAAGGGGATTCCATCGGTGCTAAAATTACCGTAGTGGCCAGCGGCTTAATACCTGGCTTGGGTGAACCAGTATTTGATCGTCTGGATGCAGAGTTGGCCCATGCCCTCATGAGCATCAATGCCGTGAAAGGGGTTGAAGTGGGGGATGGCTTTGATGTGATTGAGCATAAAGGCTCGCAACACAGAGATGAAATCACCCCTGAAGGCTTTTTGAGCAACCATGCTGGCGGCGTGGCTGGTGGCATCAGTACCGGGCAGGATATTATTGCCCATATTGCCTTAAAACCCACCTCCAGTATCACAGTGCCGGGCAAGACTGTGGACGTTGATGGTAATGCCACAGATCTGATTACCAAAGGGCGTCACGACCCCTGTGTAGGCATTCGTGCCACACCCATCGCCGAAGCCATGATGGCATTGGTATTAGCAGATCATTACTTGCGTCACCGCGGGCAAAATGCCGATGTGAATTGCACTACTCCGGTCATTCCCGCCCAGGCGCCTAATTCCTAGGCTGCTGTCATGATGGTTGTTCCTGCAGAGGCTGCATCTTATGTCCTCTAATATTATAAAGGTGCCTTATTGGCGCCTTTCTTCGTTCTACTTTTTCTATTTTGCCCTGCTGGGGTGTATTGCCCCGTTCTGGGCGTTGTTCTTATCTGATCGCGGGTTTACGCCTCTGGAAATTGGCGAGCTCATGGGCCTGTTTGGCTTAGTGCGCATGATTGCGCCCAATGTGTGGGGGGCGCTGGGAGATTACACCGGTAAGCGCATGCCCTTGTTGCGAATTGGCTGTGGCGTTTGTTTTGTGGTGTTCAGTAATATTTATTGGGTAGACGATTTCTTTTCCATGGCCTGCATCATGGTGGGTTATGGCTTCTTTTGGGCGGCGGTGTTGCCACAATTTGAAGTGGTGACTCTTAATTATCTAAGGGATCGCACCGACGATTATTCAAAAATTAGAATTTGGGGCTCCATCGGTTTTGTGGTGGTGGTATTGCTGTTGGGTTGGGTGTTTGACTATCTATCGGTAAGTTACCTGCCGGCGTTTATGTTGGCCATGTTGTTGGCGATCTTTATCTGCAGTCTTTGTGTGCGCGGTATCGATCAGATGAAACATGGAGAGGAATCAGAGGGATTTCTGGTGCTGTTATGGCGCCCGCAGGTATTGGCATTTTTAGTGGCAGCCTTCTTAATTCAATTTAGTCACGGTGCTTATTACACCTTTTTTAGCCTGTTTTTAGAGGCGCAAGGTTACAGCAAGACCATGATAGGGTTTTTGTGGGCGCTGGGGGTCATGGCTGAAGTGCTGGTGTTTTTGGTGGTGCACAAGTTGTTTAAACATGTGGGTTACAAGTCGGTGCTGATTGCCAGTTTGTTCCTAGCGGCCCTGCGCTGGTACTTTACTGCCCACTTCTCTGATGTGTTATGGATGTTAATGCTGTTGCAGCTTACCCATGCGGCTACATTTGGCACGATGCACGCGGTGTCTATGCATTATGTTCACAAGTATTTTAATGGGCCCCATCAAGGGCAGGGGCAGGCCTTTTTTGCCAGTTTTACCTATGGGGCTGGCGGCGCCCTGGGGACCTATATCTCGGGTTTGGTTTGGCAGCAAGATCTAGGTGTCACTATGTTTGAACTGGCTGGCTTGAGTGCGTTGGTGGGAATGGTGATTGCGTTAATTTGGGTGAAGAAATAGGGTTGGGGTAGGAGGAAAAGGGCTTTTAAGCAGCCCTTTTTGTTCAGCTATGGCCTACTTGTCGTGAAAGGTTTCGCACGCGTATAGGGTGTTTTCCATCAAGGTGGCCACTGTCATGGGGCCCACACCACCGGGTACCGGCGTAATGAAACTGGCCCGCTCATTGGCGGCGGCAAAATCTACATCCCCCACAAGTTTGCCGTTATCCAGGCGGTTCATAGCCACGTCCACTACCACGGCCCCAGGTTTAACCCATTCACCTTTTACTATGCCGGTTTTGCCTATGGCCACGACTAGCAGGTCGGCACGCTCAACATGAGACTGTAAGTCCTGGGTAAAGCGGTGGCAGACGGTGGTAGTGCAGCCGGCCAGCAATAGCTCCATGGCCATGGGGCGGCCCACGATGTTAGAAGCGCCCACAATCACAGCATGCATGCCCTTAATCTTAATGTCGCAGCTTTCCAGCATGGTAATAATGCCAGCGGGCGTGCAGGGGCGCAGGGCAGGCATACGCTGTACCAAGCGGCCCACGTTGTAGGGGTGAAAGCCATCCACGTCTTTATCGGGTTTGATACGCTCTAGAATTTGAGTGCTATCCAATTGCTCGGGCAAGGGCAGCTGTACCAGGATGCCATCAATGGCGTCGTCTTCATTAAGTTGGTCGATTAAATCCAGCAGGGTGGTTTGGTCTGTGGTGGCCGGCAGGTCGTAGGCGGCGGACTTGATACCTATATTTTCACAAGCCTGGCGTTTTTTACCCACATATATTTGAGAGGCGGCGTCGCTGCCCACCTGAATAACGGCCAATCCGGGAGCGCGTTTGCCATTTTTAGTGCGCTCGCTGATCTTTATGGCGACGTTTTCACGAATTGTGGCGCTGATGGCGTTTCCATCTATGCGTTGGGCACTCATGGCAATCCTAGGGTTAAACTGATTTTGCGGCGATTTTCTCATGCTTTGTGAACAATACAAAGTAAAGTCTAAAAATCATGGAACTGCTTGTTTTTACAAATAAAATTCAAAAAATGGTTGACGATTTAGGGCGCCAACCGTAATATGCGCCCCACTTGATAGGCACTACACATCAAGTGACAACCAAGTGGTTGTAAATCTTTTAATCTAACCGCAAGGTAAGTTTAAAAGGTGAAGCGCCCGTAGCTCAATCGGATAGAGCATCGGCCTTCTAAGCCGAGGGTTACAGGTTCGATTCCTGTCGGGCGTACCAACTCTTGGTGTAATATAGTAGTAATAGTGGTGGCCGTAGCTCAGTCGGTAGAGCACAGGATTGTGATTCCTGTGGTCGCGGGTTCGATCCCCGTCGGCCACCCCATTTCTTTTTTTAAAGAGCCAAATTAGAGAATATTTTGTAAGCGCAAGTCTTGCAAATCTCAATAAGCGGATGTGGTGAAATTGGTATACACGCTAGATTTAGGTTCTAGTGCCGCGAGGCGTGAGAGTTCGAGTCTCTCCATCCGCACCAATTCTTATTGTGAGCTTCTCTAAAAAAATCCATGTTTTATGCGGATGTGGTGAAATTGGTATACACGCTAGATTTAGGTTCTAGTGTCGCAAGACGTGAGAGTTCGAGTCTCTCCATCCGCACCATATGGTTTGTCTCTTCTAGCGTTAACCCTCCCTATTGAAAGTTCTATTTTTAAAAAACCTATCCAGCTAAAATTGCTATTTATTCTTTGTTATTATATCCGTTAAGTGTGTTTGAGATGGTCGATTTTGTTTTCGGACGAGCCCACTTTATCCAGCCCGATGGGGAAGCTTAATTCAAACAGGGAGCCTTTATTTGGTGTGCTATGGCAGTCAATGGTTCCGCCTAAGTTTTGTGTCACCTGGTTGTACAGTATATGCAATCCCAAGCCCAGGTGACCCGAGTGCCGACAGGTGGTAAAGAAAGGTTCAAAAATATTTCCTAAGGTATCTGAGTCCATTCCTTTGCCATCATCGCGATAACTCACTTTTACGTTTTGGTCCTCATAACGTATCTCAATTTGTATGTAACCGTGATCATCGAAGGCGTGATCCTGGGAGTTAATGAGCAGGTGGGTGAATATCTGTGAAATAATGCCGGGGTAACTTTCTATGACTAACTTTTCAGCACCCTTGATGTCAATTTGGTTGCTGGCTTTTACCATGTCCGGTTGTAAGTTAGCCAGCACCAGGTGGATGTATTCATTTAAGTTAAATTCACGTAACTCTTCGTTGCTTATGTCCACGGCAACCTGTTTGAAGCTGTCTATCAGGTGCGAAGCCTGGCTGGTGGCTTTCAATATAATTTTGGCTGCGTTGGCTGTGGACTCAATAAAATTTTCAAGATCTTTTTTTACTAATGTATTCTGTTTATATAGATTGTGAATTTTTATGGATTCTTCCTGCAGGTAGGATGCAGACGTAACACAGTTGCCTATGGGTGTGTTTATTTCATGGGCGACGCCGGCTACCATGCCCCCCAGCGAGGCCATTTTTTCAGACTCTACTAATTCCTTGGTGCGTTGTAATACCCGCTCTTCCAATTCCTGATTGAGTTCTTTTAATTCGTCGGCCAGCTTTTCTTTCTCATGAATCAGTTCGTTGAGCTGTTGGTTGTTTTTCACAAGCAATTTATGCTGGTGTTTCAGTTGTGATTCTTGGCGATAGCTGTGAATGGCTTCGTTCACGGTGGCTTGTAAAAATTGCTTGTCCCATGGTTTATCGATGAAGCGAAACAGGCGAATACTATTGATGGTTTGAACAAGGCCTTCGTTGTTGGTACGGCCAGACAACATGACTTTTTCGGTCATGGGTGAAAGATCGTGTATGCGTGTTAGTAGCTGTTGGCCATTCATGCGCGGCATTACAAAGTCGCTAATGACCAGCTCTACGGTGCCGTTATTTTTTTGAATATCCTTCAGTAAGTCAATGGCTTCCTCGCCGCTCTCTGCCATTTCGATGGAGTAAGTGTTCTGTAATATTTCCTTGAGCTCTGCCTTTAGGCTCTTGAGAACGATGGGTTCGTCGTCGACACAAATAATCGTGGGCTTCATAAGCATTGGCCGGTTAGGGCTTGTCCATGGCTGATTTAACGGCGACAATTAACTGCTCCTCGGTCCAGGGTTTGCTCATGCATTGTTTGATGGGAATTTGTTGCAGGGTCTTTTGCAACGTTGCCTCATCAGCGTGGCCGGTGAGTATGATCAGGCCGGTATCTGGAAAGCGCTGGTATACCTTTTCTAAAAACTCACCACCATTCATACCGGGCATCATCCAGTCCGACACGATCACCACGATTTTAGTTCCTTGCTGGGTGAGTTCTTCTATTACATCCAGTCCTTCCTCACCGTCCTGTGCCATTTCATAAGCCATGGTGCTGCCAAAGTGATCCTTTAGCTGGTGTTTTAGCACCTCCAATATTATAGGCTCATCATCCACGCACAGTATCGCTGGCTTCACAGTTTTGCCTCTGTTGATAGTTGTCTTGCCGTCATGAATTACTAGCTTCCCTGGCTTACCGGCAGTTTTACGGTAAATAGGGTGCATCCAGGCTCGCTGGTGAAAGACAGTTTCCCTTGGTGTCTCTCTATAATTTTACGAGAGATGTCCAGCCCAATGCCAGTGCCTTCCCCTGACGCCTTGGTAGTGAAGAAGGCTTCAAATACTCTTGGCTGTACGTCTTCAGGAATGCCTGGGCCATCGTCTTCAAATTCAATGTATGCCGATTGTCCGCTTTGTGTCACACGTATTTCAAGCTGGCCCTTATTTTCCATGGCTTGCAATGCATTATGTATAATATTAGTCCATACCTGACTCAGCTCCTCGGTGCAGCCCAAAATATTAGGGTTTTGGATATACTTTAGGGTTACATCAACACCGTGTTTTATTTGGTTATGGTATAGCGTTAACACAGTGTCGATGCCGGCTTTAATATCCACTCGACTAAATTGTTTCGATTGATCCGAATGAGAGTAAGTTTTCAGTGCCAGTACCACCTTGGATGCCTTGTGAGTGGCAATATTGATGATGCGCGCATTGCGTTCGATGCGTGAAAGTTTATAGGCAAATTGCAATATAGAATCACTGTTGGCATGTAACAGCAGTGGCATCCAGGGCTCCACATGCTGGTAAATTTTCATGTCGACTAAAATATCTGCCAGCTCTTCGGCCCGATCAGGCAGTCTGGATGCCAGTTCTTCAGAGATGGCTCTGCGGCAGGCACGCTCTTCTCGTGAGCTAAAATTGTCGGTGTTTTTCAATGAGCACTCAATCATGCTGATGAACAGTTGGCGCAGGTCTCCCTCAAGCTGGTCAAAAAAATGCGGCAAGGATGCCAGGGTAAAATTCAAATCATCCAAAATGGTATTGGATGATGACTGGATAGCCCCCAACGGGGTGTTTACCTCGTGAGCCACGCTGGCCACCAATTGTCCCAATGCGGCCATCTTCTCGCTGAGAATCAGTTGATCCTGGGTGCGCTTGAGGGTATCCATGGTTTCCTGAAGTTCATTATTTTTTTGTGCCAATTGAGCATTGGTTTTTTGCTTGAGTTGGAACTGGCGATACAAAGACATAATCAGCAAGCTGATGGTGGCCAAAGTGATGGCTGCGCCCCACAGCAGTTGCTGCTGTCCTTCTATTTTTGACCCTTGTTGTTGCACAGTGCGGGATTGGGTGGTGATGAGTGTGTGCTGTTCATGCAATTGGGTATCCTGGTTCTTTATTTTGTTTTTTTGTTCATTGAGTATGTGCAGGTTCTTGGCGATGTTTTGTTCCAGGGAGTTTAAGGCCTGTTCTTTTTGCACTATTTTTAAGGTTTGCGCCGTTAGTTGGCTGTTCTTTTCCTGCAATAAGTCTTCTTTTAACAGTAGTTTTTGCTCTTTATCGTGCAGGAGCGAATTCTTGTGTAATAGCTCTTGGCCGGCCTCTTGAATTTCCCGGTCTTGTAATACTATTTTCTGCTGTTGTTGATTTATATTCAGTTGTTGATGAGCCATCTTTTGTTGTTGCTCTTCAAATTTATGTTTGCTCTTTTGTAGGGCCAATTCGGTTTCCTTGTAAATGGTGGCCACATCCATTTCGGTCCCCCCCAGTAACAAGATTTTTTTGGAGATGGTTAAACCTTCATAAATAATATTGCTGCGATTAATCTCGAAGGCGATGCGGCCTTTCTTGGGGTAATGAATATTAATCATCACCGCGCGCTTGGTGAAGGCGTCGTCACTGATAATTAAAATTCCTGTTTTAATAAGTTCAGATGCGATTCGCTGCAGATGAATGTTTTCGGACTTTGGTAAAACCAGTACTTGAATGCCCCTGGCTTGGTAAAGGGAGTTGAGTTTTTTAATTTCCAAACCCTTGCCGTGTATGGTGAATGTGTGGGCCACCGATTTAAACTCTCGGTAAAGTTCATCGTGCTCACCGTAAATGCCCAGAACATAGTTTGGGCCGATACTGTCCTTGGGCCAATGAATGTACTTAATGATGTTATAGATGAGTGCTATCTTGGTTTGCAATGGGGTGTATTGCTGAGCATGAGAGAGAGGCAAGGGTAGGGTCAATAACAGAATGAACAGCATGAAAATCGGTTTAGCATACTGGGCGTGTTTGATTGACAACTTCACGCCTCCTTGGATCTGTAATTGATTAAAACCTGCTTGGTAGTATCTGCTTTTAGTATAGGGTCTTTTAGCGGATTGCCAATTGAGGGCAATGCCCGCAGAGGCATCTAATAGAAGGTAACGATCTAAAATTAAATAATTTATAGAGCTATATATTATCTGCGAAGGTGGAAAGCGCTCATATCTGAAGAGCCGTGGGCTATACTGGATAGGCTGAATTCAATTGATGTTGGGCGATTGTTAGCCTTAAAGGATGCCGTTATGACACGTGCTCTGAGTAATCTGAATTGTATGTTTTTACTGTTGTATTCTTCTTGTTTGAATGCGACCCAAGATTTCAGCCCGCTCTTTGACATGTCGTTGGAGGCCTTGTTGGCTCTTAATGTCAGCAGTGCGACCTTGTCTGCCATGCCATTATCCGATACTCCGGCTTCCGTGGTCATCATTACCCGAGAGCAAATCGAGCGTAGTCCAGCCAGAAACGTGCGGGATTTACTTGAGATCTATGTGCCGGGTTTGGTATTTTTTGATGATCCGGCCAACGGCGGTAATATTCGCATTCGTGGCATAGGCCAGAGAAATTATAATACCATCTTGTTGGTCAATGGCCGGCCTATTAATCAAAAGTCGGACCAGGGTTCGGTAGCCGAACTCAATAACTGGGACATGACAGATTTTGAACGCATTGAAGTGGTGAGCGGACCCGGTTCGGTAACCCATGGCCCGGGCGCCATATCCGGGGTCATTAATTTAATCACCCAGAAAGCCGGTTCCGTGGAGGGGCTCAAACTTGGAATTCGTTATAACCATAATTATCAAAGTAAAGGAATTTTTCTCGATTACGGCAATATTGGTGCGGATGTTCAGTGGCTAAGCCATGTAAGTGTAAACCGTACTCAGGGTTATGAGGATGTGAAAATATACCAGCTTGGCAGTAACGGTGAGCATGGTTACAAGGGTGACGCCAGTGCATTTAGCGGATCGGACGCTAACCCGGTGGCCAATTTTTACGGGGATGCGGATGATGAACCACAAGTGAAGCTGTCTGTGGATGTGTCGTTGTTTGAGGATTGGCACTTTTTAAGTCGCTATAGTTCGTCTGGTATTGTCAGTACCGTCACCGAGAAAGATTACCTGGATGGGGCAAATGCCACCCATGAATTTAGTGATCAGCACTTCTTGGCAACCCTGGAAAATGAACACCAATTTGGATCCCAGGCGCAACTAAAAAGCATGTTGAGTTTTGATTCCGAAAACTATTACACCACCAATGCCAAGCAAACTTCCCTTGATCATAATGATGTACTGAACCGCAAAAAAAATTATTCAGAAAATGAATGGTTTCTACGGTCACTGTACAGCTACCAATGGTCACAAATACTGTCAATTACTGCGGGATTTGAGTATGCCCATGACTACCTGGCCAAGCCCTGGGGTGAGTCGTCTGATACCTTCCGAGCCGGTACCAGCAAGCGTAATTTCATAACCGAAGATTCGGTATACAGGGGAGATGGATCAAATGGCACCATCAAGGATGCCGACGTGGTGAAGTTTACCGATGGCTGGTCCGCGGATACCTACTCACTCATGGCAGAGATGAAGTATGAGGTGTTGTTGGGCACCACGGCATTTTTGTCTGCCCGTCTGGATAAAAATGATTATAGCGATAGTTTGTTTTCCCCCCGTGTGGCGCTGGTATCTCATCTAGATAATGAGAATACAGTAAAGGCCAGTTGGCAAAAATCATTGCGCATGAATACCATGATTGAACTTTACATAGAGGAGTTGGAGGGAGAGACCGCTGACCCGGAAGAGATTGAGTCCTTTGAACTTACCTATAGTCTGACCCAGAGCACAAACCTGTATGCCAGTGTCACCGTCTATCATACTCAATCAGAAATAATTGCCTGGTCCGGTACCGAATCCGAACTGGTTGGAGAGCAAAAGATTAGCGGGCTGGAATTGAAATTTAGTTACCAGATGGACGATTTAACTCTGGGCGCAAATCATTCTTTTTTGCAGCTCGATGACTGGGATTTTACGGCCAAGCTAAGTGACGGAACCGCATTGCAAAAAGTCAGCTTGTCAGACTTTTTCTATACTAGGAATCTTGAATTTTTAACCCTGCAAAGCACCGGTGATAGCCTTATTTTTTGGTCTGATAATACCACCAAATTATGGGCAGATATGAGTCTGACCGCCGACCTGATATTGCATCTCGATGCTCGTATTTTGTGGGGCATGCAATATGGTGACGACTTGTTTGGCATGTATGACAAGGCCCATGCCGCTGTAGACGTGAGTGCCTTAAGCGGGCAAGAATTAACCGATTACAATCAGGATTTACAGGACTATAACAACTATAAGCAGGCGGTAAATGATAAAGACCCGTTTGGTCGTACTGTATTTTTTAACGCCGCGTTAATTTGGCAGTTACCGTATTTACAAGACGCCAGGCTCAGTGTGTATGGGCAGAACCTGATTAACTTCAATGATAATACCCGGCAAAAATCCATTAACTATGGCAATGTACCTGTGAGTAGCTGGATCGAAGAGCCTCGTACCCTGTGGTTGACGCTGGACAGCCGTTTCTAACCTTGTACATTTTTAATGATTCATGTCAGTAAAATTGTCGCCCCATTTAAGCTATACAGCTTGGCCGGTAAAGTATGTTTTTTTCCAGATTTCAGATTGTCATGAATGGTGTCTGGGGGGGTGATAAACTATGCTTAAGAGTGGAGTTGGGTGCGGGTATATTCTTTAAGGTGGCACCTGGCAGTCTAGGCTTTTATTTGATTTTTCATGTGAGTATCTATGAGATGCGTATTCTGCAATAAGCCTGTTCATGGCGGCGATGGGATGAGCATCACCGGGTTGGGAGTGGCTCATCAACAATGTTTCCAGGCGGATGAAGCCTTGCGTCGAACCTTTCAAAATCTGGATATTCGAGCCTTGAATGACCAGGAGTTGGTTGAGTTAAAAGACCTGATACTGGCCGAGCAAAATTCCAGAAAACCCCCTGAAGAATTTGAAGATGTGGAGCTGTTTTAGCGCCCCTACAATCACAGGCCTGCTAAGGAATATGGGCTGTCTCTCATATCCGTCTATGCGGATTAAAGCTATTTGACATGGTTGGCCATTTTGGAAATTGACTGTAGGTGACAATTTGTTTTAATGGTGGCCATGAATCAGTCTTTAAACTATTTACAACCTAAAATTGCAGTGCACGCGGTGCGCTCCTTGGTGAATTTTGCAGAGCGTCGTGGGCTTGATCGTGAGGTGTTGCTTAACGAAGCCAGTTTGTCCGAGTCACAATTAAACGAAGGTCGATTGTTGATCGATGTGCGCCGTCACGAGGATATTTATAGCCTGGCCAGTGGTCTGCTGGATGAACCTATGTTGGGTTTTCTTCATGGCCAGCAATACGAACCGGAGCGCTGGGGGGTGTTGGGCTTGGTTGCGCTCACGTCCAGCAGTATTGCTGCGGCCATGGCGGCTCAGTTTCGCTTTCAGTCCTTGTCGGGCAACATGGGGGCACCCCTTCAGCTCAATCATGGGCAATTGACCACCATGCAGTGGGTGCCGGCTTATAATTGCAGTCATCACATGAGCGAGACCATCATTACCGGCATGGTGGCTTTTGCTCGAAATCTCACCAACCAGGCAGATTACTCTCCCAGCGCGGTCTATTTTACTCATCCAGCCTTGGCGCCAGTGGATGTGTATGAGCGTTATTTTGAATGCCCTGTGCATTTTAATGCAGAGCATAATGCCTTGGTCATTGAAAATGCCATGTTGCAATGGCCGTTACGTAAAACTGATTTGGAATTGAATAAAGTATTAATGGAGCACGCTCAATCCCTGTTAACCCAGCAGTCTTTTACCTCGCCCATGGAGGTCATAAAGGATTATGTCATCAAAAATCTGCCCACCCATGTACCCGACCTGGATGAGGTGGCTGCCTATTTAAACCTCAGTGTGCGCAGTGCCCAGCGAAAGTTAAACGAATATGGAACCAGTTACTCCCAAGTGTTAGATGCCATCCGTAAAGAGCTGGCGTTAACCTATTTACGCCAAACATCAAACTCGGTTTTGTACGTGAGTGAGCGCCTGGGGTTCTCCGAGCAGAGTGCGTTTCAGCGGGCCTTTAAACGATGGACCAATACCACCCCCAGACGCTATCGGCTGGGGATCTTGTCAGGGGATTCGTCGCAATAATGTGTTTTTTGACTCTGCGCGCCAGTAGCCTGACTTCATAGGTCAGGATTGCTGTGAGCAGATGCTTTAAAGTAATGCCACTTCGCAAGCTTTGAAAACAAGAGGCCCTCTATGCCTGAAATACATTATGACGCCGCCCAGCAATGGGTGTTAAATCTAACCCTTGCCATGATGGTGTTAGGCCTGGCATTGGATATCCGCCCTAAAGACTTCCTGGCGGTGTTTAAATCTCCAAAAGCACCCGCCATCGGTTTGCTGGCGCAATTTTTGTTATTACCTGCCTTCACCTGTTTGCTCACGTTATTACTTGATTTACCCGCCGGCATAGAGCTGGGCATGATATTAGTGGCCGCTTGCCCGGGTGGGGCCTTGTCGAATTTCATCACCCACTTATCCGGTGGTAATACTGCCTTGTCTATTTCCATTACTGCTATTTCCAGCACCATTGCCGTGGTGATGTTACCCATTAATTTTATGTTTTGGGCGGGGTTAAATCCAGTGGCCAATGAGTTGTTACTCAACATTAATGTGGACGGCTTCGCCATTCTTAAATCCCTGTTAGTGGTTTTGGCAGCGCCCTTGTCACTTGGGTTTTTAATTCAACATTTTTTACCAAACGTGGCGTTAAAACTTCATCATATCCTTAAATACCTAAGCCTGTTGGCCTTGGTGGCGTTCATATTTATCGCGGTTTATAACAATCTTGAGCACTTTCTAAATAATTTCTGGCTATTGTTTGCTGTGGTGCTGGCACATAACGCACTGGCGTTATCGCTGGGTTATCTATCTTCTTCTTTGGGGCACTTACCGGTAGCGGATAAAAAGGCCATTACCTTGGAAGTGGGCATGCAAAACTCCTCTCTGGCCATCGCCATTGTATTTACTCAGTTTGGTGCCGAATACGGTATGGCACTCATCAGTGCATTCTGGGGCACCTGGCACATAGTTGCGGGTTTATTGTTTGCGGGAGTTTGTCGCGCAGGTGTGTTTAACAAGAATGCGGAGCTCAATACATGAAAATTTTAATTACCGGTGCGGCCGGGGACATCGGCACGCGCCTGGTGGAATTTTTTTCCAATCAGAAAAATGTAGAGCTGTTTACCACAGATTTATCCAAGCCCAAGATTCAAGGGGGTTATGAACACAAAGATTTTGATGTCCGTGACCCTAATTTTTTTGACTGGGTGAAGGAAGTCTCCCCCCAGGTTGTTGTTCATTTGGCATCCATTGTATCGTTGCCGGCCAATATGTCCCGTGGAGATGCCCATGATATCGATGTGGTCGCTACAGAAAAACTCATGGCGACGTGTGTGGCGGTAGGCGTGGAAAAAGTAGTGGTAACCTCAAGTGGTGCTGCCTACGGATACTGGCAAGATAACGCCCAGTGGTTAACCGAAGATATGCCGGTGCGGGGTAATGACGACTATTTTTATTCAAGCCATAAACGTCAAGTGGAAGAATTAATGGCGGCGTATAGAAGCAAACATCCTCAGTTAAAACAGGTGGTCTTGCGTCCGGGCACTGTGTTGGGGCCCAATTTTCAAAATCCTATCACCAATATGTTTGCACAAAAGAAAATCACCGGCATAAAAGGCACCGACTCCCCCTTTGTGATTATCTGGGTAGATGATTTGGTGGCCTACTTAATTGAGGCTGCGTTAAGCGATGTGGAGGGAATCTATAATGTGGCAGGTGATGGCACCTTGTCATTGCAGAGGATCGCCAAGCGACTCAATAAACCTTTTCTAGAGCTGCCTGCTTGGTTTATGCGTGGCATGTTAACCATTTTAAAACCCTTGGGTTTGTCCCAGTATGGCCCGGAACAAGTGAAATTTATTGAGTTTAGGCCGGTATTGGACAATAAAAAAATTAAACATGGCTTTAAACATCAGCCCGCCAAAAGCACCGAGCAGGCATTTGAATCTTTTTTACAGGAAACCGATAAGGACTACATAAAATAAGTTACCTGTGGGTTGTCTTGGTTTATTTTCGAAGAGTGTTATGAAATTATTTCTGTTTTATCTGTCTTGCTTTTTTGGCTTTATCGCGGGTCACATGGTGAATTACAGCGCCATCATGTACAGCCTGCAGACGTTTGATTCTTCCTTGTTGGCAGGGGTGGCTTATAGTCTGTGTTTTGGCCCCCCCATTGTTTTTGGCTGGCTGGCGGGCTCCTATATAGATAGGTACAGCGCTAAAAAAGTGCTGTTGGTGTCCCAGAACTCATTTATTTTGGGTGTGACCGGTATGATGCTGGTCATGTTGTATGAACCCGATCATTCAATATTTTATTTTTTACTGTCCAGTTTTTTTGTGGGCATTGCCTGGTCGTTTGTGGCGCCCTCGCGGTTGGCGGCAGTGGGGCAATACGTGAGCCGTGAAAATATGCCGCAAGCCATGATTGTATTAAATTTACTGATCATGCTGGGTTTTGGTTTGGCCCCTGTGTTATTAACCCAAATTCAAGAACAAGTTGGTTGGCCGGGTGTCGCTATGACGTGTATGGCGCTCTTTACGGCCTCCAGTCTTTTGTTGCTAAACGCACCCAATAATCACAAGCGCCTAACTCATCAAAATTTAAAGCAGGAATGGCAAGAATGTTTTGCCGAGCTTAAAAAGATCCCTGTGATTCCTCAATTGTTATTTGCCGCCATAGTGGGTTATTTGATGATGGGGCCCATGCAGGTGGTATTGCCTCAAATCGCAGATCAGCAACTGGGACTAGAAAATGTCGAAAAGGGCCAGTATTTAGGTTTGATTGCCTTGTCGTTGATTATAGGGGGAGTCGCGGCCATGAAGCTTCGCACTGTATTGCCCATTGGGAAATCCATGTTGGTGATGTTGTTGTTGTGTGGGGTGAGTCTGGCCTTATTGGGCAGCATTACATCCTTGTGGTTGAGTTGCTTGGTGTTGGTGATAGGAACAACCCTGGCAGGCATTACCGTTAGTTTTATTGTGGCGGCTTTACAGACTTTTACTCCGGAGCATATTCGCGGGCGGGTGATGAGTATCTATACCATTATTAGCCAGGTAATTTCAGCTACGGCTGGCATGTTTGCCGGAGCGCTTGCTCAGGGGATAAGTGTACCCAGTGGTTTGTATGGCATCGCGTTATTGTTTGTAGTGTTAACTATTTTATTGGCCGTAAAAGCCACTCACCTTAAGGCGTTTGTGCGCTTTCCCGATTAATAGAGATTGACATTTGGCTTGTGTATTTGGCGGCATCAGATCTCACTATATAGAGATCTGGCACACCATTAACGGTTAATTACTTTCTTTAGAGTTCTCAAAAACACTGTCTTTGTGTTTAATCATGTCGGCCCGTAATCCCAGCTTGATACTGGTATAGGTGGCTCGATCTTTTGTGGCAAGTTGTTTGGCCAGTTCCATGGATTTTTGCTGCAGCTCTTCCATGGGATAAATATCATCCACCAAATTAAACTCTTTGCATTGCTGGCCGGTGTAGGCCGTGCCCACCAACGCCATGTGTTTTAGAGCATGCTGATTAGGCAGCAT
The DNA here is from genome assembly GCA_002162985.1 of Bermanella sp. 47_1433_sub80_T6. Lineage (GTDB taxonomy): Bacteria > Pseudomonadota > Gammaproteobacteria > Pseudomonadales > Oceanobacteraceae > Bermanella. Next base: position 49,841 of record MAAD01000043.1, read on the forward strand.
CTTAATGACCTCCATCATCATGGGGGTGAAAGGGATTTTTATATTGACCTCGGGAAAGCAGAAACGTCCTCGATCGGATCGCATGATTCTAAAATCACAGCAGCAAGCCAGCACCGCCGAACCTGCATAAGTATTGCCGTTCATGCAAATGACGGTGGGGGCGTTTAACAGCGCCAGGCGATAAAATACTCGTTCAAGTGTGTTAACAAATTTTTTCTGGCCATCGTAATTTTGTTTGATTAACCACTGTAAATTAATGCCAGTGGAAAAGGTTTTTAGGTCTTCACAGGTGATAAGCAGGGCGGTCTTGCCTTTATATTGCTCAACCGTTTCCAGGGCCCGAAGGTATTCATTGGCCACGTCCTGAGTTAATTGATTTTCGTTTTCATTGTTGGTGAGGGTCAGAACATGGATGCCATCTTTATGCTCTAGTGTCATGGTGGACATAGTGATTCCCTTAATGGTCGGTCTATATTGTTGTATGGTCTTTCATTGACGGACCAAAAATATTTGAATGAGCATTGGAAGTGAACCCAACGCTTTGAGGATTTTTGTGTTGCAGGGATCTTGAATCGGTCAATTACGTTTCATTATATTGTTTTGCACGTGGGTGTGCATTGACCTGTTCAGTCAAGCAAACTTGCTATTTAAGTAAGTTAGCTTGACTGTGTGATTAGTCCACAAATAAATCGGTATAGAGCTTTTTACACTCTGGGTCATTCTGGTAGCCAATAAAATCGGTTACGCCACGTTCACGCAAAAAACCTTCATCTAATAATAATTGCCCGGTGAGTTCTTTGCTGTCACTGGTGAGGATTTCATAAGCGGCATCGGCCATGATGGCTGGGGTGCGAGATACCGGTAAAATAGCGGCGCCTGCTTCAAATTCCACGGCAGAAGTGGCGATGGTGGTTTGTGGCCACAATGAGTTAACAGCAATACCAAAACGACGGAACTCTTCCGCCAGTCCCAGGGTTAACATTGACATGCCATATTTACTGATAGTGTACGGGATGTAAGGTTTGAGCCATTTAAGTTCCATGTTAAGCGGTGGAGAAAGATTGATGATGTGCCCGTTCTCCGATTTTTTCAGGTAGGGCAGTGCCAGCTGTGAACAAAGCAATACCGCGCGAGTGTTGATTTGGTGCATTAGATCAAAGCGTTTAATAGGCGTGTTGGCAGCAGGCGTAAGGCGAATGGCACCGGCGTTATTTATAACTGCATCGATGCCGCCAAAGGTTTCAACGGCTTGTGCCAGCGCCGCTTCCACGATGGCTTCATCGCGCACGTCAACTTTAATGGCCAGTGCCTGCCCGCCGGCGGCAATTACTTCTTCGGCAACCGAGTGAATAGTGCCGGGCAGTTTAGGGTGGGGTTCATCTGATTTGGCGGCGATGATGATATTGGCCCCGTCTTTGGCACATTTTAGTGCTATCTCACGACCGATACCGCGACTGGCGCCGGTGATGAAAATGGTTTTGCCTTTTAAATTGGCCATCGTGTTTGCTCCTTTAACAAGTTGTCATTATTTGGCTGTGTTTTGTAAATATAAATCTGATGGACTGTATGGTTTACCAACGCCATGGCAATGGATGGGGTCGCAGTACAGGGTTTTCATAAATAAACTTTCTATTAATTTTCTCAACTGCTGGCCCCGAGCGATCATCACCAAACTTGAAGGTTTGGCTCTGGTGATGCTGCCTGTAATTGGGGGGCCAATACGGAGTAAATAGATTTTGCCTAAATTCTATTTGCCTAGCAAGCGCTTGGTTAGATAAAGTTGAGCCTTATAGGTGCTTTATCTTTATTTAGGCTGGTGGGGAGTAAGTAAAGAAGACTGTCACCTGGTTTAAGCTGCTCTATTTAATCGTTTAAAATGCTGATTTAAACCACTCAAAATGGCACTCAAACTGGCACCCAAACTGTCTTGTTGCATGGCGGAGGCAATGAACTTTTCATTATTTATCGTTAGTTGAATAAAAGCCCTGGCTTGTGCATCTGTATGGCGCCCCTGGGTAATTTGGTCGTATTGAATAATATCAATATCCACCGCAAAGTGATCGGTAAGGGCATTACAGAATGCAGTGATGGTGCCGCTCCCTTGTGCGCCTATGGTTAAGGCGCCATCGGCAGAGTTTAAGCTTGCCTCTAGTGTCTCCCGAGAGCTTGCCGCTGACTGGGTATCTGCCGTTATTTGGTAATTACCCAAGGAGTAGGGGGTGCTACTTTGAGTGAAGTGCTCTTCAAAAATGGCATAGATGTCCTGGGCAGATACTTCCCCCTCGTGTTTCTCGCTGTACGCTTGTACCGCCTGGCTCATTTCTATTTGCCCCCATCTCGGCAAGGTCACACCAAATTCATTTTCTAAGATATACGCTACGCCGCCTTTGCCACTTTGGCTGTTGATGCGAATCACCGACTGGTAATCACGACCCACGTCCTGGGGGTTAATGGGCAAGTAGGCCACATCCCAGCTTTCACCGGGCTGCTGTACTGCTAAGCATTTTTTAATGGCGTCCTGGTGGCTGCCGCTAAATGCCGTATATACCAATTCACCCACCCAAGGGTGGCGCGGATGGGTGGCTATCTGGGTGCATTCCTGCACGGTATTAGTGATGCGGCGTGCATCACTGATGTCTAATTCAGGATCAATACCCTGGCTATAAAGGTTCATGGCCATGGTCACTATGTCCATGTTGCCGGTGCGTTCGCCATTGCCCATCAAGGTGCCTTCGATGCGATCGGCGCCGGCCAAAATGGCCAATTCGGCAGCCGCCACCGCACAGCCTCGATCGTTATGGGTGTGAATGCTAATGATGATATTTTTGCGATTGCGAATGCTCTGGCAGAAGCTCTCTACCTGATCGGCAAATATATTGGGCATGGAACTTTCAACGGTGGCAGGCAAGTTGATGATGGCTTTTTGGTTTTCATTGGGTTGCCAAACGTCTATCACGGCGTTGCAGACTTCCACCGCAAAATCCACTTCGGTATTTGAGAAGCTCTCTGGGCTGTATTCAAATGTCCAGTGGGTGTTAGGGTATTTCTGAGACTCCTTTTGTACCTTTTTGGCGCCCGCGATGGCGATGTTTTTAATCCCCTGTTTGTCTAAATTGAACACCTTGTCCCTTTGTGTGGGAGAGGTTGAGTTATAGACATGCACTATGGCTTGTTTGATGCCCTTAAGTGCTTCAAAGGTACGTTCTATCAAGCTGTCTCGGGCTTGCACCAATACTTGAACGGTGACGTCGTTTGGAATTTGTTGTTCCTCGATTAACCAGCGTACAAAGTCAAAATCCGGTTGCGAGGCACTGGGGAATCCCACTTCAATGTGTTTAAAACCCATATCAATCAATAACTGCCACATGGTTTGTTTTTGAGTCACGTTCATGGGCTCGATCAGAGCCTGATTACCGTCCCGTAAATCCACTGCACACCAAATAGGGGCGTGTTGAATGACTTGATTGGGCCATTGGCGATTGACCATTTTAATGGCCGGGGTGGGACGATATTGAGTGTGATCAAACATGTTGGCTCTCGGCATTTATGTGTTTTAAGAGTGATACTCGGAAGGCTCTGCTTGTGGCGTTTGGGTAATTTCCAAGTGAGATAAGTATATGGGATGCACCGGGGTGAATGATGGCAAATATGCCAGTTATTCAGGGTTAGTGAGCAATTAACAACTAATAAAGTGTTAATTAGGGGTTAATAACGTTACTTTGTCTGAAATACATGGAATATTTGGTGGCTCATGCATGAGTTAGACAGAACGGATCGACGTATCCTTACCCAGTTGCAGATAGATGGCGCCATTTCAAATCTGGATTTGGCTGAAAAGATCGGCCTTTCTCCCAGTCCCTGTTCCAGAAGGGTGAAAACCCTGCAGGATGCAGGTTTCATCTTAAGTACGGTTGCCATCCTGGACGCTAAAAAGCTCGCTCTGGATATGGTGGCCATGATTTCCATTAGCATGGATAGGCACACCCCAGAGCGCTTCGAAGCCTTTGAAGCCGCCGTGTCCAGTTACCAAGAGGTCATGGAGTGTTATTTGATAACCGGGCAGAGCGCAGATTATGTGTTAAAGGTGGTGGTGAAGGATATGAGTGCTTTTCAACAGTTTCTGTTAGGCAAGCTCACCCGCATAGAAGGGGTCACCGGCGTGCATTCAAGTTTTGTCATGCGCAAGGTCTTGGACCGAACGGCGCTGCCAATTTAGTGGCAGTAATGCTTTAGTCTTGTTTGTAATGATATTTAGTGACAAATTATGTCAATTTTGTACCAAAAGTGGACGCAATACACATCCCTATATTGGTGGTTTTTGATACAATATCGTTACATATTTGACGGGTGGGCCTAATGTTTGCGAATTTTGCAGCCAAACGGCACCTGACTGGCCCGTTACGAGCGGTCAGTCCGGTGGTGACAGACGATACAGAAATTGATTGGAAATCTGCCAATAAATTGCTGGTCCAACCGCTGTTCCGTAAATCTGTACCCGCTGCCAGCGAAAACAGCTTAAAGCTGGAAAAGTATTTTAAACAGGCTTTTAAAGGCAGTGTGCCCTTACAGCGCACTTCATTGAAGCAGTCCATGCAGTTGTTTTATGTGGAAGCGGTGAGCCTGTTTATTCCCATGTTATATATCACCAGTGTGTTGGCGATATTCTCTTTGGCTATCATGTTTTTTACCGAACCCATGGTGGAACATATCTTAAGTGAGCAATACCTGGACGCCACCTTGTGGGCCTGTCCAGCGGTGTTGACCACGGGTCTATTGTTAATATTGCTTTCCCCGCTATTTGGTGGTTTTCGTTCATACCATGGGCGAATATTGCAGCCCCATGAGGCGCCAGCCCTAATGTCATTGGTGAATGAGCTCAGTCGTCACCTGAATGTCAAACCGCCTAAACGTATTGAAATAAACAATGAAACCGCATTGCGTGTGGATGCCTATGCCGGGGTGAACAGCATCTACCGTGATGAGTATAAAATTATCATCGGTGCCCCGTTATTGATGTCGTTAAGTGTGAATCAACTCACGGCCATGTTAGCCCACGAATTATCGCATTTCCGGGTAAAGCAGCAGAAGGTGGCATTTTATCTCATGCATCATGTGAGTGAATGGCTATATTTGAGGGCTTCCGGTCAAGATAAGCGCCATGTGGCCTTGCTGAAACGCATGCAAAAAGAAAATATTTCGTCTTATGAATATCTTGAATTATGGGTGTGGCAGCGTATTCATCTAATGCAGCAAGGTATATTTGGTTGTCTGTTTGCTCTGCATCGTCGCCTAACTTCCTGGAAATGTCGCGAGATTGAGTTGGAAACTGATGCCATGGCTATCTCGGTGGTGGGCTCAAAAGATTTTGCGCAAATGATTCAAAAAATTCGGGTGGTGCAGAATGCGCAAAACGCCGTATCCAGCCAAAATGAATGGGCCTGGAAAGAAGGGTTTTTGCTGGATGATTATGCCTTGGCTGTGGCCATGGAGTCTAAAAAAATCAGTCCGGCACAAGCCTCTGCTTTGCAAAAAAATTACGAAAAAGAAGTTACGCGGTTTTGTCCCAATGACCGTACTCGGCTGGCCCAGGCTCAGGTATTAAAGCAAAAAGGTAAATTAACCGCACAAATATCCGCCGCCGTTTTAATTGAGCAACCTAAAAAAATTAGCCGCGAGCTTACCCTGCTGGATTATGAATCCTCCGGTATCAAACAATCAAAAAGCTGCCTGTTGTCATCGGAAAAAATTCGTCAATTAAAGTTGCGTCAGGAAAAACTTAAGATCATTGCCAAACGTTATTTTGATGGGCGAGTGGATGATAGGGTCATGAAATTTGAGCCCTCAGAAGAGCGTGATGTGGCTGGCTTTGATATTCAAACCTGTATCGATCATGTGCGTCGTTATCGGGTGGAAGACCGCAAGCAGCAGGCGGCCGCCACTAATTTGTTGAGGCGTATTACTAAATCCTATGTGGTCGAGCGCCTGTTGCATTCAAAACTGCCTGTCGCTAAATACCTAAATGAAGAGGTGGTGACCCGTAAAGATGCCAGCGCTTATCTTCAGTATATGCGTTCTCAATACGAGCAAGTGCTGCATCATATGGAAACCATGGATCAGGTGTTTTACCAACGAGCACAAGATACCATGAACTACCTGGATATGAAGGCTCGCAGTGATGTAAGTACTGCATTCCATAACCTTGAATTTTACAGTCAGGTAAGGCGTGAAGTAGCTGCTGTAAAAGAGGTGTTTAAGCCATTAAATTTACTGGTAAATGGCATGGATACCGGGGTAAATACCCGAATACTGCAGGCGGGGGCGAATGAGAAGCAGCTCCTTTGGGCGGTAGTGGGCAGTCTGCGTGTGGCTCTAAAAGAGCGTCCCATTCAGGTAGGTTTGTCCCGCAAGAAAGTCCATTTATTGGCGTACCTTGATTTTAAGTTGGGCGAACTTCCCAGTAGCAGCAATGAGATTTGTATCGAGGATATGGCCAGTTATGTGGATGAGTTACTGCAATTACTGCAGTTTCAATACCTTAAGTGGCAGGCACAATTAGCGGTCATTATGAGTCGTTTTGAGCAAGACAATGGCATTACTCAGGTGAATTTATTGGGTTAGCTGGACCAGGGAATGAGTCGTTTGTTAAAAAGCCCTTGATGAGAGGGCTTTTTATTGCGATCATATTTCCAATATAGTCGAAATAAGGCTGTTTGCCGTTAACCTGTTCCAAGCGGACGCTGCTGTTATTGGTAACACGACCAACAATTTAGGTGAAGTATGTCAGAATTATTAACGCCCAATCACAGTGTTGAAGACACGTTAACAGCCATCAGGGCCAATAATAAAAGCGGTCATGCACCCAGAATTTTAATGTTGTACGGATCACTGCGTAGCGAATCGTACAGCAAAAAAGCGACCCTGGAGGCGGCAAAAATTCTGGAATCTTTCGGAGCAGAGGTGAAGGTTTATGATCCTGCCGGATTGCCAGTGTTTGATCGCGAAAATTACCAGCATGAAAAAGTACAAGAGCTGCACAATTTAGCGGTGTGGTCCGAAGGCATGGTGTGGTGCAGTCCCGAGTTGCACGGCAATTTAACCTCGGTGATTAAAAACCAAATAGATTGGATTCCGTTAAGCTTGGGCGCGGTGCGGCCTACTCAGGGGCGTACGCTGGCAGTGATGCAGGTGAGTGGCGGTTCCCAGTCTTTTAATGCGGTGAATAGTTTACGCATTTTGGGTCGCTGGATGCGTATGTTTACCATACCAAATCAGTCGTCTGTGGCCATGGCCTGGAAAGAGTTCAACGAAGATGGCTCCATGAAAGACAGCGACTACCGTGATCGTATCGTAGATGTGATGGAGGAGTTATTTCGTATGACGTTATTGTTACGAGATCAAAGTGACTTCTTAACCCATCGCTTTAGTGAGCATAAAGAGGATTACCAGCAGAAAATTGACTCAGACCTGTATGGTCGCTCCATAAAATAGGTGGGCGTGGCCTTACTGTCAGAAATCCCTTACCATGCCGTCACTATAAAAATCATTCCTAATACTGGTTTATACAATGCGTTTTACAGCTTTGCTTTTTACTTTGACTCTGCTGGGTGGTTGCGCCCAGCTCACCCCTCAAGGGCAAATGTCGTTATTGCAGACCACGGCTATCAGTGAGCAATATGAATTTGAATTGTTGCCAGCCGGTATGCAAGAAAGCCCTGATTTAAGTGAACATGTTATCGAGTTGCCAGGCGGCAAGTCTTTTTATAAGGGTTATCAACTAGAGGCGGGGCACAGTGCCTTTGTGGTGCAGTTGCGTACCTACATTGAAAAAAGTCAGCGCGGGGATGGCTTTTTTTATCCTGTGATCGAGCTGTTTGATAGTCAGCGTAAGCGCATCAAGGTGGTTCGACCTCAGTTACGTTTTACTCAGTTAAGCGCCGAGGGGCGTTATGCGGTTGTGCCCTTGCAAATCACCCGAGAGGTGGCTTCTTTTGTTATTCGTACCGAGCCTAAGTTGTACGGTCAAGAAGCCTCATATACCAAGCAACATTCCGGCGCCAGCTGGAGCTACAGTGTGTCGCCGTTTACCAAGCGCCACGCTGCCAATTACCTGGCGTTAGGCCAGTTAGAGTTGCTCACGCCAGACGTGGGTTATAGCAGCCCATTTGAAAAAATTTCGGGGCCATTTTGGGTGTTCTCTCATCAAAAAGGCGGCCATAAGCTGGCCAGTGGTGAAGATTATTTACCCGATCTAACCCTGGGTGGAGGTCCTAATTTTTCTGTGGGTTATGCATTTGGCATGTCTGGACGTCCATCTACTTCGGTGCGGGCATCTATGGGAGCCAGCTATTATTCAGTAACGGATTCGGCGGGTGTTAACCATCGCCAGCAGGGCCTTAGCGGTGATCTGTTATGGGTTGAGTCCAACCAGGTAAGCAGTTTAGGCTTTGGTATTACCGCTACCAGTGGTCTGACTTATGAACAGTCCGGCACCACAGTGGAATACGAGGCTAATTGGGGGCCAAAACTGGTATTGGAGATTCGGGGTGCCATGGGAGTCACGCTGGGAGTGCAGGCCAGTTGGCTGAAATTTGAAGACCAGCAAGGCAATAAAACCAACAGCAATCAATTAGGTTTTTATCTGGCGCGTTTTTATTGATCGCCCCCTGTCAGGTGTATTGCCAAGTGCCTTGCTTTAAAAGTTCAGTGGCAAAAGAATGTCGACAAATTCTTCGGGAATTAATTTGAACAACCGAAGTTTGCCCAGCGGGTAAATAACAGGACGTTATTTATAAAGGTATGGCAGGGGACGCGTTTATGAACTTCAGCCTTCAGCGTGGCAGTTTTAATGGCCCTTTGAACTTGCTGTGGGCCAAAGTGATGTCGCCTTTCTACGCCGCTTCTAGGGTCAACTGAATAATGATCAGCAGGAAATAAATACTGCCAGGCTAATTCATACTGTGCTTTTGGCATTTTTCTTGACAATGCATCTGGCATAAATACGCCTGACATGCCTATGGCTTTGTCTGCTTCAAATTGATTTTTAACAAATTCTATTTGCTGCTTTAATGGATCTATTAAACTAGTTGGCAATAAGGTTCGACGGCTTTTATACCCTTTACCCTCCATGACAAATAACCCGCCATTGGCCAAATCAATATCTTTTACTCTTAGATTTACAGCTTCAGATATTCTTAAACCAGAGCCATAAAGAATTTTAGTGATGAGATTTCTTCTGCCCGGTATCCCGTTGATAATAGCTTGCGCTTCATCTTTTGATAAAACGATTGGGATCTTCTTAGGCTTGCTAGCATGCTGAAAAGATAGCTGGCCAACATCTATTTTTAAAAACTCTCTAAATAAAAATACTAATGCATTTAAAGCGGTTCGTTGGGTATTAATAGAACACCCTAGTGCATTTCCTAATTCAGATAAAAAGTGATTAATGTGATCGACACATAACTCGCCCTCGCTTTTATACTTCATATGACGAATAAAACGCACCGCCCACTGGCAGTAAGTTTTTTCAGTAGCATAAGCCAGTCCCTTAGAACGAATAAAAAGACGGTAACGATCCTTAAATCCAATGGCCTGTCTATCAATGGTACTTCTTGTATCAATAACGTGCATAAGCGTCGGGTTATCGTAACTGTGTTTTTATACAGTATAGGGCGAGGCAGAAAAAATGCCTTTAACCATACAAAAAAACAAACTAAAGACTGAATAATTAACCGGTATATGCGTCAACCGACTGCATAATATAATATGCCGTCATGTGAACGCGTATTCTTAATATGCAATCATAAGGCGGCGTATTAAGATATTTGGTCATGCGACGTATATGCTGGAAAACACACTGAAATGAACAAATATCGATTGATAGACCAGAACAATATCGGTTAGAAAAGGTTGAGACTCACAGAATGAGAGCCTCAACCTTACTACTTACCAAAGTTTAAAGTGGCGCAATAACTAAGTCATCGAATAGACATTTACAGTATTCTGCTTTAACACCTGCTTGACCCGATGTATGAGTCGTATCGTTAATCACCGCGATAGACGTACCGTTAACCGACACTTCAATCTGGCTCCCTTGTAGACTGAGTGACAATTCATACTCCTCATTTGGATTGACTCCAGTTGCCGTATTCAGCAATGTTGTCTTCGAACCATTCCTAACAGACTTAACCATTAACACCCCATCTGTTTTCACATAAGCTTCGTAATAATCGTTGTGATCTGACATTCGTGCGACCAATCCTGCCGTTTCCCATTTTGCGCCAGTTTGCGGTGTGTGGGTCCGAAGACGGGCGCTGACGGTGTAGTCCGTTAAACTCGTTTCGCCATTTACAATAATGGCAACTGAAGTGTTATATTTACTTCTAAGGGCCTGCCAATAATTATGATCTCGCCAGGTACCTTCGTAGATGGTATAGCTGGGGTCTAACACGCCATCGGAGAAGTCGTCAGAAAAAACATTGGGTGAGGAGGTTTCTAACGATGCTAAGAATGTTGGGAAATAATTATAGAGATCGAGCTTTGGTATCCCAAGTTCAATCGACGTGCGGTCACCAATGCCAAGCGAGTCATAGACATCAATAATATCATAACCTCTTCGAGGGTCATGTTGATCATAATCGATATCGGGCTCCGGAGGGTTGTATGAAAAATGAATCGGTTTAGAGTTTTCGGTTACATCAGCCTTGGGGTCCCATACCTCTGGTAACGCCCAAACTTGGTCAGGCAACGCTTGAGTCATATACAGACCTTTGACGGCAGGATCTCCACTATGTGCTAACTTCCAGCTAGCAGCCGATCCACGAGATCTCCCGGCAACAATTATGTTATTCATATCAATGTTGAATGCAGCGGCATTTGCTCGCAGATATTCCATCACGAGATTCGCATCAGCCCAGGCGTCTGATAGTTCATCAGGTGTCTCAAGTAGCGTATGAGATTCCCAACTAACAATGGTATACCCCTCTCCATTAACTACTTGTTTTTGTTGATCGCTCACGTCACATGCGGCTGCGCCGTTTTGATGAGAGTATAAAAATACAGGTTTAGGGCCATCACCCGGTGCTTTATAAATATTGAGATATTGACGATCTATATCATCCGTACCGTAAATGACACCTTCTTCGTCTGGCTGAGCTTCGTTTGAAGGGCAATTGACATTATTGTTGTAAGTAATTCCACTGGCGACATCTGCTATGGAGTGACTCGCTAATAAAGTGCAAATACCTATAGCCGATGCCCTTAAGAGGGGTTTACAGTTTTTCATATGGAGTACCTTTTTATTTATTGTTGAAGCTATGGCTTCATCTACCATGCTTGATTTTAGGTTCGTCCTTGAGATACTTGTCCCAACGATTAATAACGCCAAATGTGCGCCGCAAATTTGTGCATTGACTATAAATTAACCATTTACTTAGCAAGAGTCATTAACCTATGTTATCGAAGACAAATTCATGACTGTGGGAAAGAACTTTCAAAAAACTAGTATATACTTTGTCTTAGAGCGTAATCTTTCGGGTTATAAGTGAAACAATTGAACTGGGAACGGTTCTTTCTCCGCTGTTGGAAGTACAATGAATAAAGCAGAAAAAGCTATTGAATCAATGTTCGAAAAGTATTCATTGAATGATGAGCACACCAAAACCAAGTTGTCTCAAGTGTCGGAAGTGGTTCATCTTGAGGCTGGAGATATTTTGGAGCGAGCAGGGGATGTTACGAGTGCCTTTTATCTGATTGTTGAGGGTGTCGTCAGATATTTCTATATACTCGAGGAGGGTAAAGAGCGTAACAAAGCGTTTTTCAAAGAAGGCCAACTCGTCGGATCTTTAAGTGCCTTTTTTACTGATCGCATTATGACTTTTACGATTGAAGCACTTGAGCCCTGCACCTTGCTACGGTTCCCATTCCAGAAACTCAACTTTGAAGGCGATTTAGAACGTATTATGCAAGGCGCCACCCGTGAGATATTGATTCGCAATGAGCAGCATGAGGCTGCTCTTCTAACCGGGAGTGCCGAAGATCGTTATCGTTGGGTGGAGAGCGGTGAACCCTGGTTGCTGGAGCGCATTCCACAATATCATTTAGCCTCCTATCTAAGGCTCGAACCGGTTTCTTTATCCAGGGTCAAAAGCAAGCTATCGAATGGCTCTTAAATTTATCATTCCGCTTACCTTCCATCATCAATTTTTGCTCAATATTTTTTCCAGTCGATAACCTAGGTTAATGAGTCATCTTAAGTTCATGCGTTAAAGTGGATTTTCTTTAAGTTAATTCATCCCGTGAAGAAGGTAATTCGTAGTGGAAAATCGAGCATCAAGACTTATTCATGCTATCAATAAACTGCCTGAGTCTTTCAGTAATGCGATATTGTCTATAGGCTTTGGCTTTGTTGCTAAGATCTTTGGCACGACCGGTATTAGGGTGAGGTCGATAAAGCAAGATCAAGTTGAATTATATTTGCCTAATCGTAAAAAAGTTCGAAATCATTTTGGCACTGTAGCGGCAGGAGTAGCTATATTACATGCGGAGACCGCATCAGGGATTGTTATGGGAATGAATGTGCCAGATAACTGCCTACCGGTGTTAAAGTCTGTCCAGTTCAATTTTCCAAAACGTATGCACGGAGGGCTGACAGCGACATCTTGGTTAACAGATAAACAGCTAGAGCAAATTAAAAACAGTGATAAGGGTGAGATGATCGTTCAAACTCGAATCATAGATGACTCAGGGCGTGAGCCCGTCAATGGCTCCTTCACTTGGGCTTGGATACCAAAGTCTAGATAGCATGCGTATCTGCTCTTGATGCACTATGTTGAACTAATATAGACACCCATTTTATCATCACCAAAAATTGAAACCAAAAAAACCTACGAAATCCAATCTGTAGTCCTTCAACTAATTAGTATTCCGTGTTTTTCTCAAATTTAAAGTGCGTAAAGTGCTGATTTATAAATCGCAGGCAGCAGAAAACCACCGACCGGTGTTTGTTGTTTTATTTTTACTGTGGGATTGTTACGTCAAAAGTTCTTGGCAACTTTTAAGACCGGGCCGTCGCTTTTTATCAAGTAACGCGATGGCGGCATCCATAATACTTGGATTGCCCACCAAGCTTTTAAAGCACCTCTCAAATGAGCTGGTCATTTTTAACCATTGCTTAGGTTCTATGCCAAGCCGTTGCAATACCGGTAGTTGAGTATTTTCAATATAGCCCCTTTTGTCTTCACGCATAACCCGTCCCGTTAATTCGACCAACTCCAAATAATCCGTTAATTTGAAGGGTAGTCCGTGAGGCATGTTTTCTTTGGGGTTACCTGCAAACGGCATTAATGTTTTAACTTGCTGGTTGGGATGATTTGCACTGTGCGCTGATTGAGCTTTGCCTGCCCTTTGTTTGATGGATGTATAATCTGAGGTCTCAGGAGTATCTGCCATTTTTGCTCTTACTGGATTTAAGTCCACATACGCTAAGCAGGCGGCTAGCGCTTTTTCATCGAGTAGGGCTTGGGATTTAAAACGGCCCTCCCAGAAACGACCAGTGCAGTTATCTTCATAGTTGGCTTGGCGGGCGATAAATTCATTTAGGCGCCCAATAAACCAACCTAAATCCATTAAGCGGTCACGCCATATTTCTACAAATTCGGTTAGTTTAGCTAACTCAGCGTCTGAGAAGCGAGGATCAGTTAAGTATCGCTGACTTAAGGCATTACCTTTATAAAGCGAATGCCAACGTTCAATGACCTGATCAAAGGTCCAACTGATAGAGTGCTTTATGCCTGACGAATGCCGTCTTCCTCTTCACTAAGATTACGAACACCATCCTGCAATTTAATGGCCAGTACATCGCAATCGGTAGCATCCAATACTTGCTCAACCGTACTGCCTAATATAATGCTCTGAACATCTCCTTGGCTAATCATACCCACCAGAATGACATCGGCATCCAGCTCTTTGGCGGTTAGAGTAATAACTTCTTCAGGTTCGCCCTCCAGTATGTGCAGATTATTGGGTGATATGTTGTAGCGATTGGCTATGGCTTCACAGGCATCTTGATGTTGGTTGACCACGTATTGCTGTAAATCTTCCGGTATGGGGGTGTCTGGCAGGCTAGCCAGGGTGAGGCTCATCATGGGGTAGCTATTGGCCAAATGTATTTGATACTTGTCATCTGTGTTGATGTGTTCGGCAAATTCAAAGATGTGTTCGTTAATGACCTTGTGGGCATCATCAAGTGAAGTGGCGTCTACTGCCGCCACTATGTTGCGAGATTCCCAGGCTAATTTTTCTTTTACCAGTAATAAGGGGGCCGGACAGAATTTCAATAGATTCCAGTCCTGGTGACGCATTACCCGGTCCACTATGCCATGGTGTTTGGCCGACGACTTAATGACTAAATCAAAGCTTAGGTTCTCGCTGTTATCCATGACCGCTTGATAGGCGTGTTTGCGCCAGCAAATGGTCAGTGGTGTGTCTTCTGGTAAATAGAATTCTTTTAACAGCTCTTCTGCCCATTGCTGGGATTGATCTAATAATAGGGCCTTTAAATCGTGGCGCAGCTCCAAATCTGTGAGTGAACCCTCTTCGCAGGCGTGGTTGTAGGTATAACTGCTCACAAACAGGTCGGCCTGTTGTTCTTTGCATATTTGCATGGCACGTTGCAGGGCATTTTGGTTATCCAGCTCTTTGTCCAGTAACAACAAGACGTTTTTAATGGCTAGCATGGCCGGCTCCTGTTTTTATGCCTGCAATGGATATTAGTAATAGTCTAGTCGCTTCTCGCCTAAAGCTCTTGTTTTGGGTTAAATATTGTTCAATATTTCGTGTGATTAAAGCCTGTTTATTGTTGCGGCAGGATTGCCAAAAAAGCACGCCCGGCGGTGCTGAGGGTTTTGCCCTTGCGCTGTAGTACCCCCAATTCACGATAGAGCATCTTGGGGCCCACATTAAGTGTGATTAATTCCCTGTCTTTTGCCATATGTTCGGGCAATACAGCCCAGCCCAGGCCCACGCTGGCCATCATCTTAATGGTCTCCATGTAGCTGGACATCATGCTGATGGTTTCGCGATAGCTACTGGGAAGGGCGCTGTGCAAGGATAAACCCTCTTTTTTAAAGGCGTTCTCAATGATCTCAAAGGTCACCGTGTTGGCTTCTGGCAAGATGGCTTCATATTCCCCCAGGTCTTGCAGGGTGAGTCTTTTTTGTTTGCCTAGTGCGTGAGTATGGGCGCATACAAACTTCAATGGGTCCCGCCACACCGGCTGCATGGATAATTTTGAGTGTTCATCCAGGGGTAGGGTAGCAAAAGCAATATCCAGTTCTCCCTGTGCCAGTGCCTCGCAGGCCGCCTCCGAGCCAAGAAATTGAATGGCCAGCTTTACCTGAGGGTAGGTGTTGTGGAACTGACGCAAAAAGTGCGGAAGGTGATGCAGGCCAATGTGATGGCTGGTACCAATACGTAGGGTGCCGCTCACATCGCCACTGAGACTGGCCAGTTCGGTTTTGATTTCCATTAGTTCATTGATTATGTGTCGGGCCTTGGGCAGCAGTGCTTCGCCATAGGGGGTGAGAATGGCTTTTCTGGGCAGGCGGTCAAACAGCTGGCTATTCAGGTTTATTTCAAGTTGAGCGATGCGTTTGCTCACAGCGGGCTGGGTTAGGTGCAGGCGCTGCGCTGCCAAGGAGAAAGATTCGGTTTCGGCCACACAAATAAAGGCCTGTAATGATTGAGTATCCATAGTGTTACTTACTATTCCTAATTGGAATCCAATATATAAAAAATATGAATTTGTTTTATTGATAACCCTTGGATAAACTTGTGTCAAGTGATTGAGATTGGCAACAACCGCACAACCCGCGGTTGCTTATATAAAAAGAGAGAATTCAAATGGCAGGTTTTACCCTATACGATAAGTTGTGGGATCAGCACGTGGTAAAAGAGCGTGCTGACGGAACGGCGTTAATTTACATCGATCGTCAGTTGCTGCACGAAGTAACGTCGCCACAAGCCTTCGAAGGTTTGCGTTTGGCGGGTCGTAAGTTGTGGTCGGTACCGGCTAACCTGGCCACGCCAGATCATAACGTGCCTACCACTTTAACCGAGCGTAAAGCGGGTATCGAGGGTATTGAAGATCCTGTGTCGCGGATTCAGGTAAAGACGCTGGACGATAACTGCGATGAGTTTGGCATCGAAGAATTTAAAATGAACGACGTGCGTCAGGGTATCGTGCATGTAGTGGGCCCGGAACAAGGGGCTACCTTGCCAGGTATGACGGTGGTTTGTGGCGACTCTCATACTGCCACCCATGGTGCATTTGCGGCCTTGGCCCATGGTATTGGGACGTCTGAAGTGGAGCATGTGATGGCCACTCAATGCTTGATTCAGCGCAAGATGAAAAACCTGTTGATTAAGGTTGA
>MAAD01000059.1 GCA_002162985.1 Bermanella sp. 47_1433_sub80_T6
TGTGTGAGCGTGATCAAGCGGACAAAATATTCTACCAAGCCATGAAACAATCTCAGGTGGACATGGCCACTCAAGCCATATTTTTAATGATTTTAAAATCCCAGGGTCTGCCCGCCTGGCAACAAAATCAACAGGAGAAAAGTGAAGGCCTAGTGCGCATTGTGCCCGAAGACTATCTGGACCCCAACAATCAGTTTTTTACCCGCAATACCCACTGGCAAGATTTACGGGTAGCCATGCTGTCGCAAGGCATAACCGAGAATATTCCTGACAAATCGGAATCGAGCCATCAAACCTGTGCCATATTAAGTGGCGATGAAATAGGCAAACCTGGGAATACCACCATACTCACCAATTTATAGTGCCAATGCCCAAGGTATTTTTCGACTAAATTATTGGCAACCATCGCACTAATAATGTGCATGCATCCCTTTAGTGCATTCCATATTGCCAGTATTTATTACTTTTATTGCTCTCATATCTTTTTCTTTATTTTCTAGGAAATTCTCCCCTGTGGCATATCCTTAATTTACGGGCAGGGGGAAAAAATGAGCAAAAACCTTATCGAACGTTTGATTCAGTACCTGGGGATTCCGCAAAACACTGAAGAGTTTCAATGGACCAAGACCCGCGCCTATCGTCGCCGCTTGGGTACCGTTAAGAATGCGTGGATCATTGGCGGCTTAATTATGTTGGCGGTGGCGCAACCTGCCTTTATTCTGGCCGGCAGTTTTTTCTTAACCTTCTTGAGTTTTGCCTTCCTGGAAAAATAAACGCTAGAAAAATATACGCTCTTTGCCATCCATGTCACTGCGTTATACCGTTCTTCCTGAACATAAAAGCCCGCACGAGGCGGGCTTTTAGATGACACGGCACAACCCTTGGTTTAAGAGTCGATACGTACCTTGCGTTTACGCTGGGTGTTTTTGGCCTGGTGACCCACTTTCTGGCGAGTCTTCTGACGCCTGTCATCACGCTCATATTGCTTCAACAATTTAGGGTCCAACTTCACCACAGGTTTACTGGGCAGGTTAACCAATGAAGCTAGCTCATCTGTGTCTTTCTGATCCAATTCTACCCAGCGTCCCACGGATACTTTTTTAGGTAAGAAAATACAGCCATAACGCACTCGCTTTAAGCGCGAGACCTTAAGGTCCTGGCTTTCCCATAAGCGACGCACCTCGCGGTTACGCCCTTCCATGATGCACACGTGATACCACTGATTAAACCCTTCACCGTCAAAAAACTGCACATCGGTGAATTTGGCCATGCCGTCTTCCAGCACGACACCTTCTTTAAGAGTTGCGATAATTTCCGGCGTCACTTCACCAGCCACTCGCACCGCGTACTCTCGGTCAACCGTATTTGTGCTAGGGTGCATGAGCTTGTTGGCCAATTCACCATCTGTGGTAAACAACAACAGGCCTGCCGTGTTAATGTCCAAACGGCCCACGGCAATCCAGCGCTCCCCTTTAATTCTGGGCAGGCGATCAAACACCGTGGGGCGGCCATCCGGATCGTTACGGGTACACACTTCCCCTTCGGGTTTGTTGTACACCAGCACTCGGCGGGGGGCGGCTTTGGCATGCTCTACTTTCTTGCCATCTACCTTAATCTCATCATCTGGGCCGGCGCGCTCACCTAACTTGGCGGGTTCGCCATTTAGCTCAACACGTCCTTGCTCAATCCAACGCTCCATCTCACGACGGGAACCTAGACCCACTTGGGCCAGGATTTTTTGTAGTTTATCACTCATTAACTTGTCTCCGTTACTGAGTAGACGCTTGCACGTCTTGTCTTGGATTATTCAAATTTACTGGCCAGATCTGCCAGGGTCTTGGCTGCGCCATCCCCATCCTGATCGGCTTGTTCGGTTAGTAACGCTTCCTGCTCGGCTTCTAACTGAGCCATCAGCTCGTCTTCCATGGCTGCCATTAAATCATCGTCTTCATTCATAGTAGAAGATGTGGGCGATACTGCAGACCCTTGAACCTCAGACTGAATCACGTCTGTCGACTGATCGGTTTGAGGTTCGTCAATGTCGCTGCTGTTAAAATCATCAAACACCGAGGACGGCTTGCTAGATTGTACTGCCTGAGGCTCACTATCTTGAGCCCCAAGGTTCGCAAACCCTTCCGCGTCGGACTCATCATTATTAAATGCACTGAACACCGATTCTGATGCCTGACTATCACCGACCTTAACGCTTACATTGCTTTGTCCACTCTTGCCTTGAGTTCCCGCCTTTTCATTTAAAAGCGCCTCTTGTTCGGCAATCATGCGGGCAATGGTGGCTTCCGCCAAGGCCTCTTCACTAAGTTCGGTATCGGCGGCGGGGACAAGGTCAACCGCCTGTTGTTGGCTAATTTCATCATCGGCATCGGCGATAAAGGCCTCTGCCAACTCGATACTGGATAAAGTTTCACTGGGCTGCTTAACCTCTTCAACCTCGTCCACTGCCAACTCAATTTGTTCTTCGTCTTCTTCCGGTTTATTAAATACCGCATCTTCCACCGCTTGCACTAGGGCATCGGCGGCGGCCAGATCTTGTGCAGCACTTTCCAGGGTATCGTTACCCTCCTCCTCAGAGGCTTGTGAGGAGAAGTCGAAGTTCCCTTCCTGAACTTTTTCTTCCAACTCCAATGCATGATTGGCGTCGGCAATCTCGGCAATTTCTTCCAGGGTGGGCAATTGGTCCAATGATTCCAGATTAAAATAATCCAAAAACATTTTGGTGGTGGCGTACATGGCAGGTCGTCCTGGTACATCCCGGTGACCCACCACCTGAATCCACTCACGTTCAACCAGGGTCTTGGTAATATGGGAACTCACCGCCACCCCACGCACGTTTTCAATTTCGCCTCGAGTAACCGGCTGGCGGTAGGCAATAATTGACAGGGTTTCCAACAGGGCGCGACTATAACGCTGGGGTTTCTCGTCCCAAAGACGACCAATCCACTTGCTGAAGTCCTGTTTTACCTGGAAACGATAACCAGTTGCGACTTTCTTTAATTCATAACCACGCTGTTCACACTTCTCACCCAGGCGTTCCAGGGCAATGAGGATACGGGCTTTATCCGGCTCTAACCCTTCATCAAACAAACTTTGAATACGATCCACACTCAAAGTCTGACCCGAGGCCATTAAGGCCCCTTCGATAATTTGTTCTAATTGAATATCGTTTATTATCATGAGGATTTCGCTTTCACATGAATCGCGCCAAAAAGTTCGTTTTGCACGATCTCGACTAATTGCTCTTTTATGAGTTCTAACATGGCCAGGAACGTCACCACCACCCCGGCGCGACCTTCTTCCGGGGTAAATAACTGAGTAAAAGGCACAAACGAATCGCCATTAAAACCGGCTAAAATTTGGCTCATACGTTCACGGGTGGATAATTTTTCGCGATGAACTTCGTGTTCGGTGAACATCTCACTGCGATGTAAAATATCACCGAAGGCCAAAATTAAATCCTTAAAGTCTACATCGGGATGGGTTTTTTCGGCGTTGTATTCCGGCGCCTTAATTTCCACCTCATAAATATCACGGCCTAAACGCGGGTACTCCTCAAGATCTTCGGCGGCTTTTTTAAAGCGTTCATAATCTTGCAAGCGTCGAATCAGTTCGGCTCTGGGATCTTCTTCCTCTTCATTCTCGGTTTCCGGGCGCGGCAATAATATACGGCTTTTTATTTCTGCCAACATGGCCGCCATCACCAGGTACTCGCCAGCCAATTCCAGGTGCACAGTTTGCATTAAATCCACATACTGCATGTACTGAATGGTGATTTCAGAAACGTTCACCTCCAGGATATCCAGGTTTTGTTTGCGAATTAAGTACAAGAGTAAATCCAGCGGCCCTTCAAACTGCTCCAAAATAATTTCCAGGGCATCGGGGGGAATGTACAAGTCCAGGGGAAGTTGAGTAAGGGCCTCACCGTGCACCAAAGCAAATGGCATTTCTTGCTGGACACTTACTTTTTTTGCAGAAGGGTCGGCCGAAGGATTTTCAGGCGCCTCTTTATCTTGCGCCTCACTCTCCAAATCGGCAGAAGTGGACTGAGCCGAGTTCTCCCCACCCACAGCTTGCGCATCAGGGTTGGATTCGGTTGCCATAGGCTCGTTGGATGGGTCAGTCACTTCAGTCATAATATTTTCAAAAATTAGCGGTACGAAAGGCCCATCACATGGCGAACGTCTTCCATGGTGGTGCGCGCGGCTTCACGGGCTTTTTCACTGCCCTCTTGAATAATGGACTTCACCAAATCCGGGTTCGCTTCATATTGCTTGGCACGCTCTTGAATGGGCAATAATTCGGCCTGAATGGCATCGATTACCGGCCCTTTGCACTCAAGACAACCAATGCCAGCTGAACGACAGCCAGTTTGCACCCATTCTTTAACGTCGTCTTCACTGTACACTTCGTGCAACTGCCACACTGGGCACTTTTCCGGGGTACCTGGATCATTACGGCGTACTCGGGCTGGGTCGGTGCGCATGGTCCGAATTTTTTTCTCAACATCGCTGGGCTCTTCGCGCAAGCTGATGGTGTTGCCATAAGATTTGGACATCTTTTGTCCGTCCAGACCCGGCATCTTGGATTCAGGTGTTAACAGAGCCTGAGGTTCTGGCAGGATCACCTTACCGCCCCCTTCCAAGTAACCCATTAAACGTTCTTTATCGTTTAGTGTGATGTTCTGTTGTTCACGTAACAGGGCTTGCGCGGTGGCTAAAGCCTCGCCGTCGCCAGCTTCGGTGTAGCGCTTGCGTAACGTGCTGTAGAGTTTGGCGGCTTTTTTACCCATTTTTTTAATGGCGGCTTCGGCACTTTCTTCGAAACCGGGTTCACGGCCAAAGATAAAGTTAAAACGGCGGGCCACTTCACGGGTAATTTCTACATGAGCCACTTGGTCGGCCCCTACAGGTACTTTACCGGCACGATATAACAGGATGTCGGCACTTTGCAGCAAGGGATAACCCAGGAAACCATAAGTGGATAAATCCTTGTCTTTAAGCTTCAACTGCTGATCTTTGTAGGTGGGCACACGTTCCAGCCAGCCAATAGGGGTGAACATGGACAATAACAAATGCAATTCGGCGTGCTCAGGTACTTGGCTCTGTACAAATAAGGTGGCAGAACCCGGGTTCACACCTGCCGCTAACCAGTCCACTACCATGTCCCAAACGCTGTTTTGAATGATGGCTGGATCTTCGTAATGCGTGGTGAGCGCATGCCAGTCAGCTACAAAGAAGAAGCACTCAAATTCGTGCTGAAGTTTGATCCAGTTTTTAAGCACACCGTGGTAATGGCCTAAGTGTAATTTTCCAGTGGGACGCATGCCAGACAGCACACGCTGCTGAGAATCGACAGAGCTCAAAGAGCACTCCTAATAAATACAATAAAGCACGGAAGTTTACCGATTGAGGCCATGAAAAACTACACTAATGCATGAAAAATCATGAGTAATGACCCTGAAAGGGTTACAGGGTCAATTGAGCCGTCTTAAAGCTCGCTTATTTCTCCTAATCCCTGACGTGTGACGAGATATTCGTCCCCTGTCATGTCCACTACTGTGGTGCTTTCCAGGCCGCAATAGCCGCCGTCTATGACACAATCCACCCCGTGCTGCAGGGTGTCGCGTATATCGTATGGATCCGACATGGGCATGTCTTCGCCAGGCATAATCAACGAGGTACTCATGATGGGTTCACCCAATTCGGCCAACAGGGCATCCACAATGGCATTTTGCGGCACTCGAATGCCTATGGTGCGGCGCTTGGGATGCATTAAACGCCTTGGTACCTCACTGGTACCATTAAGAATAAAGGTATAAGCCCCTGGCGTGTGGTTTTTAAGCAGTCGATACGCGGTATTGTCTACCTTGGCATACACACTGATGTCACTTAAATCCCGACACATGAGTGTGAAGTTGTGTTTGTCATCCAGCTTACGAAGCTGCTTGATACGATCGACCGCTTTTTTGTCGTTTAGATGACAGGCCAAGGCATAGGCCGAATCGGTGGGAATCACCACCAACCCGCCCTTGCGTAGAATCTCTGCTGCCTGTTTGATGAGGCGTAACTGGGGATTTTCCGGATGGATCTGGAAGAATTGGCTCATGCTGACCTTAATGCTATGACGGTTTGTATCATTTTAGTGTAGCAGGCACTGTTACTGCCAATGGGTCCAAACGGGGGTTAGCTGGCTGGGCATTTTAGGAAAACGCCCTAATTCGGTCCAGGGTTTAGGACCGTGAAAGTCACTGCCTTGACTGGCCAGCAAGTTAAATTCTTCACACATTTCGCTCATGCGCTGAGTGAAGCTGGACTCCATGGTAGAGGTCACCACCTCGACGGCGCCGCCGCCAGCCTGGGAAAAGGCAGCGAGCAGTAATTTCATCTTAGTGCGGGTTAACTTATAAGAATCGGGATGGGCCAAGACGGCCACGCCGCCAGCCTCAACGATCCATTTCACCACATCGCTCAAATCCGGCCACAGGGCTTTTACATCACCAGGTTTGCCCGCGCCCAGGTATTTTTTAAAAGCCTGGGCCATATTATTCACCTTACCCATCTCAATCAGGGCCTGAGCGAAATGAGGGCGGCCCAATTGAGCGCCATTGGCGATGCGTTGCGTTTCTTGCAGGATGCCGTGGGCACCCTTTTTCTCCAGGCGTTCGGCGATGGTGATGGCACGTTCCTGGCGACGTTGCTCTTGCAACGCTACCGCCGCCAACATGCCCGGGTGCGTTTCATCAAATCCCAAGCCCACCACGTGAATGCCCATACCGTTGTAAACACAGGAAAATTCAATGCCGTTGATGATTTCAATATCGTGCTGCTGGGCCTGTAACTTGGCCTCGGCCAGGCCGGATAAGGTATCGTGATCGGTGAGGGCCAGCATGCCCACCCCCATCTCCACGGCTCGGTCTACCAAATCAGCCGGGCTTAACTGGCCATCACTGCGCAAACTATGGCAATGCAAATCGGCCAATACCTGGGGGGTGTCTGTATTACTGCTCAACGATGATGTCTTCAAAAGTTAACCCGGTCAGCTTACGTATACTGCGAAATAAATAAAACATGGCGGCCATCATTACTATGGTGGCCGGTACCG
Organism: Bermanella sp. 47_1433_sub80_T6; assembly: GCA_002162985.1. Taxonomy (GTDB): domain Bacteria; phylum Pseudomonadota; class Gammaproteobacteria; order Pseudomonadales; family Oceanobacteraceae; genus Bermanella. The sequence continues at coordinate 7,117 of MAAD01000059.1, forward strand.
AAATGACAGGAAAACTAAGCGCCATCATCGTGCCCAACTCTTCATTGAAAGCCGCGGTGCCCGCAGGGCTCACCATAATCCACTTGGCAAGCGCATAATTTAAAAATGAAGACAGAAAAAACGAAGCGGCCACTAACCAGGTAGCTACCTTTAAACTGTGCTCAAAGGCTTTTTCACTCTGGTGCTGCGCCAGAGCCGCGGCGATGCGCGACACTTGCAATATTTTATCGTTGTATAAAAAAGTTTTAACCAGTGGAAAACGCGTCTTAAGAGAAAAGACCGTCACTAGGCCCAGAATACCCGGTATAGCGGCTTCTTTAATGGCGATATATTTAGGGTCCAGTTCTAACAAGCTAATGCCGCCGGTGAGCGTAATGCTTACCACCCCCAACACAGAAAACAAATTTACTTTTTTGGCCCGTCTAAAATCGTTTAAGCCATACAATATAGGAAATGCCAAGGCCACAATCACCGCCCAGCGCGTGCCATTAGCTTGATATTCGCCGGCCAACGACCACGCAAACTGAAGGTCTAACTGCTGCAATTGCGCCAGCAACCAGGCACTTTCACTGCCCTTCATCAAGATAAGAGTAGGAATGACAATATTCAGCAGCAGGTTAGCCAGCATGCTTTCGCGTTTTACCTGAGGCTCGGCCTGCTTGGGTGAAGTATTACTTAAACTCATTGTGTACTTTTTCGATTAGTATTTACCCTCATTTTAAGGGTTGTTTGGGGGATGTCGAGCACGGATTGGCCAGTTTAGACGACCCGGGCTAAATATCACATGACCAATTAGCCATTTGAAGGCCTCACAGCCCTGTCATAGGTTGGCTCTTTGGGCCATTCGCGGTAGCATTGTCCGTAATAAATAAACCGATAAGTTATGCCGCCATGTTATATGCCATCATCAGCCAGGACGTAGCAAACAGCCTTGAAAAACGTCTGGCCGCTCGCCCTGCTCACCTTGAACGCCTACAGCAGCTTAAACAGCAAGGGCGTTTAATACTGGCAGGCCCCCACCCAGCCCTCGACAGTGAAGATCCAGGGGAAGCCGGTTTTAGTGGATCTCTGGTAGTGGCCGAGTTTAACTCGTTAGTGGATGCGCAAACCTGGGCCGATGCCGACCCTTATATGGACGCAGGGGTTTACGAAACCGTTAACGTGAAACCGTTCAAGAAAGTGCTGCCGTAACTCGTTACAATCTAGTCATATAAATAGATACTAATAAAAAATCAAAACAGGGATATATTTGTGAAACGCATTACAATTTTTCTACTTAGCCTTTTGGTAATTTTCCCGGTACTCGCCGAAAAACGCTATGTCAGCGACGTACTCATTATCAATCTGCGTACTGGCCCAGGCAATGATTTCAGAATATTAAAGGGTTTAAAAAGTGGTACCCACCTTGAATTCCTGGAAGAAGATATCGATAAAAAATTCTCTAAAGTTAAAACCGATAAAGGCCTGGAAGGCTGGGTACCCACTCGCTTCATGCTAAAAGAACCCATCTCGTTCGAAAAATTAATTCTGGCACAACGTGAATTAGATAAAACCAAGCAGGACTTGAGCGAACTGCAAGCAAAATACAGTGCATCCAAGAAACAGCTGGCCACCAACAAACGTGACAACAAGTCATTAAGCAAAGACAAGAAAAAGCAAGCCAAAGAGCTGGCTCACATTAAAAAGGTCAGCGCTAATGCCATTAACCTGGACAGTAAAAACCAGCAGCTTATGGAACAAGGGGAGCAACTAAAGATCACCGTTGACACCTTAAGAGCCGACAATGAACGCCTGCAAAGCAGCAAGGATTTAAACTATATATTGCTGGGCGGCTTGTTAATTTTATTAGGTTTATTTTTGGGCTGGTTACTGCCTAAAATCTCCGGCAAACGCGCCGACGGCTGGGCTTAAGCCTCTTTAAGGAGAAGCTTGCTTCTCCATCTTCTTTTTTCCTATTATTTGGAGCTCTCATGCGCGTTTTTTTTCTTGCACTAATGGTATTTTTCAGCGGCCTCTCCCATGCGCAAGACCCAGCCATACCCGCCGCCGAAGTGGCTAAGCCTTACGTCACGGTTATGACCACTCAGGGGGACTTTGTACTTGAATTGCACCCCGAAAAGGCCCCCATTACCGTGGCTAACTTTTTAGCTTACATTAAAGACGGCTATTACAAGGGCACCATTTTTCACCGTGTTATTAAAGACTTTATGATTCAAGGGGGCGGTTTTACCGAGTCCATGAATCGCAAGAGCACCATGGAGCAGATTAAAAACGAAGCAGATAATGGCCTGTTTAATAATCGTGGCGCCATCACTATGGCGCGCACCGCTAAGGTAGACAGTGCCACCAGCCAGTTTTTTATCAACTTGAAAAATAATTACTTTTTAAATCATGGCCACAGAGACTTTGGTTATGCGGTATTTGGTAATGTGATTAGCGGTATGAACGTGGTGGATGCCATTGGCCTGGTAGACACCGGCCGAGTTAAAGGTATGGGAGATGTACCATTAAAGCCCATTATTATTGTTGACGTTATTGTTAGCTATACTAAACCATAACCCGCTCTTCCCCGGTAAGGATACATTTTCACCCCTTGCCGGCAACTCGTCCTTTAGAACTCCCCTATGATGAAACCAGCTCAAATCCATTGGTCCGACGGCATTCCATTTTCTGAGGACTTCCAAGATTACTATTTCTCCAAACTCAGCGGCGTAAGCGAAACCCGCTATGTATTCCTTGAAAACAGCCAACTGCCACAAAGATGGCACTCACTCAAGGAAGGTCACTTTAGTATTTGTGAAACCGGCTTTGGCACGGGGTTAAATTTCTTATGCACTTGGCAGTCATGGCTACAAAACAGCCAAAGCCACGAGCAACTGCATTTCATCAGTGTGGAAAAACACCCTATAACAAAGTGCGACCTGACCAAAATACTTGAAACATGGCCAGAGTTTTCCGACCTAAGCAGCCAGTTATTGAATCAATACCCGCCCATGGTCCCTGGCTGGCATACCCTGCATTTTCAGCCAGACCCACAGAGTGGCACCATCACCCTACAACTTTTTTTTGGTGATATAGAAAGCTGGCTACCGCAAATTCAAGGGCCCGTAGACGCCTGGTTTTTAGATGGTTTTGCCCCCGTCAAAAACCCCGACATGTGGCACGATTCGTTATTTTTACACATGGCCCGACTCACCAAAGCTCAAGGCACGGTGGCCACCTTCAGTGCCGCCAGCCAGGTTAAACGCAGCTTAAAAGCCGCCGGTTTTAGCGTGCAGAAGGTCGCAGGTTTTGGTAAAAAACGGGAAATGGGCAAAGCCGTTCAAACCTTTAGTAGTGGCCCGCAAGCCCCTTTTTATATCGACAATAAACCCTGGTTTGAAAGCCCGTTACTGACAATTGATAATTCTCAAGAGAATACAGCCATCATCATCGGCGGCGGCATCTCCGGATGCAGCACCGCCCATGCGCTAGCTAAACGAGGCTGGAAAGTTAAGATACTGGAGCAACATTCTTCACTTGCTACTGAGGCCTCGGGCAACACTCAAGGGGTGTTATACGCCAAATTATCCACCAACCTAAACCCCCATAGCCAGTTTTACCTAGCCGGCTACTTGTACAGCTTAAACTTGCTTAAGTCCCAACTGAACAGGCAACACTGGGATGATTGCGGGGTATTGCAACTGGCCTTGAATGACAAGGAATTTGCCCGCCAGCAATCCTTCCTTAAAAATAATGAGCTAAGCGATATTATCGTGGCGGTAAATCGGCAGCAGGCCAGCGAAATTGCTGGCATTAACATTGAACACCCAGGACTATTTTTTAAAGATGGCAGCTGGGTTTATCCAAAATATTGGTGTGAAAAACTGGTGCAACATAAAAACATCGAAGTTTGCTACAACACCCATATTAAAGACCTTAACCAAACATCAGATAAAACATGGCAGGCCCAGTCCAGTGAGAATCAGGTTTTTAATGCCAAGGTAGTGGTGGTTTGCAGTGCCCTGCAAAGCTTAAAATTTGATATGTTGAATTTTCTGCCCCTTAAGGGCATACCCGGGCAAGTGAGCCAGGTTGACGCCGAGCAGTTAAAACTGGATACCATTTTATGTGGCTCCAATTACGTAGCCCCTACCCTGGATGGCAAACTCAGTTTTGGCGCCACCTTTAGGGTCAACAGCGCTAACCTTAGTGAAACGGAAGCGGATCACGTAAAAAATCTAGACAATCTAAAACACAGTTTCCCAGGCGTAGCCCAACAACTAACAGGAACAGAGACAATATCGGGGCGCACCTCGGTACGCTGTACTACACAAGACTACACCCCTATTGCAGGCCCAATTTGTGATAGCAGAAAATTTAACACAGAATTTAGTGAGCTGAGTAAAAACAAAAAATGGCGCTTTTTTAAATCGGCACCCTTTTTAAATGGTTTGTATGTGAACCTGGGACATGGCTCCAGAGGGTTAACGTCTGCCCCCATATGCGCCGAGCTGGTGGCTGCCCAAATAAATAATGAGCCTTGGCCCATGGCCAAAAAACTGGCTCACATAGTGAACCCCAACCGGTTTTTAGTGAAAGGGTTAATCAACTAACCACGATGTAGTGATGCCTGCCTTGAAAAACAGGGTTAGTCGTTGGCCGCCTGATCACGGCCGTAGGGGCATTTAGGCAATACGTAGTTTTTTGCTGCGAAGCGGTTTTTACGAATGGCTCGCATCACCTCTTCAATTTGCCGGCATTGCTCACGGGTTTGAGCCAATTGCGCCTGCAACTCATCGGTACATGAGAACAAATCTTTTATTACTTTACGAAACTTATAGTCTTGCAGGTGAACCATGCTTCCCTCCCCCATACACTCATATTAAAGCCAATCTTTGGCCAAGTGCTTATATTCAGGTTAGTCTTGAAATAGGGGGAGGCGCCAGCATGAAGAACGAATTGAGCTAAAAGAATAAAAAAAACTCAGTTTTGAGTATTATGCAATCAAATATCGGCAATGGACATGCCGAGTCTTATTATAGAAACTGCCCTAGTTCTTCCTTAAGCATCAAGCCCGCAGATTGACTGTCATGATCAAATACAATGAGCACCTGACCCTGTTTAATTTGCGCCATGACCTGCTCACATTTATCATCAAACGACACCTCTATCAATCCATAATCTGTGCCTTCGCGGTTAATGAACTCCTCTAACACCCCATGCAGAGCGTCTTTACTGAGCTTTTGATAAGGGATTAGGGTGTATTGATCAGAGTCGGACATGGCTTGCTCATTATTCTACAAGGGTATTTGGCGAGTTTATTTCAGGAAGGCCGCTTCGCGTTCCCATTCACACTTCACCCTAAGATCGCCGCTATTGGGCACATGGCAACCCACATTGGTGGGCTCCCAGTTAAAGGTGTGTTTTCCACTTAATTCCGTTTCCAGGTGCACGGTGGCACTCACCCAGTACATTTGCTTGAGCAAATCTTCAAATTTTTGCATCCACAATTCCCACTCATATTCTACCGCACGATAAGATGCGCCAAAGTGAATCACCTGGGTGTGGTATGAGCCACTAAAGATATCCAGGCCAGGCAAAGTAAACATGTCACCACACAAGAATGGCGAGGTAGCATCAAACGATTGGGGTAGGTCTAACAAGCAGGCGCTGTTCACCATACGACGCTGCTGAGCATCCAGCTCGGGGGTCATGGCAATGTCTTTTATGATGCCGTAAACAATTGATTCCTGATCCACCAGGAGGTCCTTCTACAATTTATATTAGGTGCAAATTAATGTTAACCGCAAAACACACTGCTTTATGTGACCGCTTGCTGTTTCCTGGCATTATCCAAAAATGGAGCGCCACAGGCGATGTTTATTCAAATCATCACCACAGCCTTGCAATTGGTTTCGATACATTTTACTGCGTTTTTCAACTTTTCGCGCCACCTTTAACAACCAGGGTTTGCCGTTAAACGTTTTACGAGCAAAGCCCCCCTGTCCTTCGTGGTAGGCCAAGTACAGGCTATAGGCATCATGAGGGCTAATTTTGTTACGAGTTAGGCTCTTACTGTTATACCAGCCAATAAAATCCACTGCATCTTCGAATTCATCGCGGTCAGCCCCCCAGTTTTCGGTTTGCCGTTGGTATTCGTACCAGGTGCCATCCAGTGCTTGCGCATAACCAAACGCACTGGAGGCGCGGCCGGTGGGGAATATCCATAAAAACCATTGCCAGGGAGGACGGGCATCATCTACAAACTTGGATTCCTGATGTATAAATGCCATGGTCACATGCTGTGGAATTTGCCAACGCTCATACACACTGTCTGCCGCCAGGTACCAGTCATAATATTCATCATAAATTTCGCAAACATTATTGATATTTTTAGGCGGATTGGTGGAACAACCCGCTAACATCAGCAACATGATTACAAAGCTTATTTTCAGCAGCGAATTATCACCCATGCTCAATGCCATGCTCGCTTAGCAATTGAATAAATGCTGCTTCATCCAATATATCTATGCCCAAATCTTGTGCCTTTTTCAGTTTGGAACCGGCTTTTTCGCCAGCCACCAGAGCATGAGTTTTGGCCGACACACTACCGGCTACTTTAGCCCCCAGAGCTTGCAAGTAGCCCTTGGCTTCATCACGACCCATAAGATTTAGGGTGCCGGTTACCACAAACGTTTGAGTGGCCAGTGGCAACTGGTCGGCCGTTTTTACTTCCACCTGCGGCCAGTGAATGCCGGCCTGTAACAAGCCATCAATCACTTCTTGGTTATGGGGCTCACTGAAGAAGTTTAGAATGTACTGAGCCACGATGGGCCCCACATCCTGTACGCTAATTAGGGTTTCAAAATCAGCCTTCACCAGGGTGCGAATATCCAAGAAATGGTTCTGCAAATTCTGTGCTGTGGTCACCCCCACCTCGCGAATTCCCAAGGAATATAAAAATTTAGCCAGGGTGGTTTTTTTACTGTCTTCGATGGCTGCCAATAAATTTTGAGCCGATTTTTGGGCCATGCGCTCAAGGGTAGCCACGGACTCCATGTCTAACGAATATAAATCCGCAAACGAGGATATTAAGTTTTCATCCACCAATTGCTCAACAATTTTGTCTCCCAGGCCATCTATATCCATGGCCTTGCGAGAAGCAAAATGTTTGATGGCTTCTTTACGCTGAGCGCCACATACCAAGCCACCGCTGCAACGGGCAATGGCCTCGTCTTCCAGACGCTCTATGTGGCTATCGCACACCGGGCAACGGCTTAACATCTCGATAACGACAGCACTGTGCGGACGGCGCTCTAACACGACTCTGGCCAGCTTAGGAATCACGTCCCCGGCCCTGTGTATCACCACGGTATCGCCAATGCGTACATCCAGGCGCTTAATTTCATCCATGTTATGCAAGGTGGCATTGGATACTGTAACCCCACCCACAAACACGGGCTTGAGGCGTGCCACCGGCGTAATTGCACCGGTGCGACCCACCTGAAAATCCACCCCCTCTAGAATAGTCATTTCCTCCTGGGCAGGAAATTTATGGGCAATGGCCCAGCGCGGTGCTCGACTAACAAAACCCAGTCGCTGCTGCTGGGCAATATCATTCACCTTAAACACGATGCCATCTATTTCATAAGATAACTGGTTGCGCTTTTCGGCCAGCTGCTGGTAGTAACCAAGGCAGCCCTCCACCCCCTGCACCACTTTTGATTCAGCATTGGTTTTAAAACCCCAATGAGAAAACTGCGCCAATATTTCACTGTGTTTAATCGGCATATCGCGGCCTTCCACCCGCCCTAAACTGTAACAGCAAAATTCCAAACGGCGACTGGCGGTAATTTTTGAATCCAGCTGACGCAGACTACCGGCGGCCGCGTTTCTAGGGTTTACAAATTCTCTTTCATCATTTTCACGGGCCAAAACGTTCAAGGATTCAAAGCTTCTTTTTGGCATGTACACTTCGCCACGCACTTCTAATACCGGAGGGTGGTCTGCCCCCAACAGCTTTAAGGGGATACTGGCCACGGTACGAATGTTTTGTGTAATATTTTCACCTGTGCTGCCATCCCCTCGCGTGGCACCACGCACCAGTAATCCGTTTTCATATAACAAACTCACCGCTATACCATCCAGCTTGGGCTCACACGCGTACTCTATGACATCCGTTGTATTTAAACGCTCGCTTACTCGGCGATTAAAATCGTTCATATCATCTTCGTTAAAGGCGTTGTCTAGCGACAGCATGGCCACTTCATGGGTAACTTGTTCAAATTGACTTAAAGGGGTCGCGCCCACTCTTTGGGTGGGGGAATCACTGCTCAATAGTTGCGGGAATTGCGTTTCAATATTTTTTAATTCATGGAAAAGACGATCATATTCCGCATCCGGTAACGAAGGGTTATCCAATACGTAATAGGCGTAATTTGCCTGATTTAGTTGATCGTGCAACTCGATTGCCCGGGCAGTATTTTCAGCGAGACCAGTAATAGGAGTATTCTCTTTGGCTGATTCATCAAATAAAGAAGGCTGATCTTGAGACATTCTTGGGCTCTGGTTAGATTATGTAACGCTATTTTTTACAGCTATTTAATTAAAGCTATTTGTTGATAGATATATGTTTTCGGGTAAATTCACGAACGCGATTGCGATAATGCTCCAAGGTTTGAGGCGTCAAAGCACTGTGGCTTTCATCATATAGGGAAGCATTAAAATTCCGTGCAAATACCAGTGCCACTTCCGACATGGCATCAAACGCTTCCATGGGGTTTTGCGGGCCAGGCAAGCTCATGAACAAACTTATGCCCGGGGTGGACATCACGTCCATAATATCTAAATCAAAGATACCGGGTTGCAACGCATTTACCACGCTGAATTGAATTTTTCCTTGCGCATTAGCTTGCTCAAACCGATGAAAAATATCCATCTCACCATGGCGCATGTCGCATGCCTTAAATACCTGCAATAAATCCTCGCCTTTCAATAGCGGCTCATCATCTTTTAAAACATTAATCACAATAATTTCTTGAGCGGCGGCGCGCTCCGCCAACTTTTCTCCCACCACTTGGGGAGTTATGGTACTGGCCGACTGTTCACCAGCAGCATGATCTTCGCCCACTGCTGGGGTTTGAGCATCGGAAAATAGTGGATCAAAATCGGGTTCACCGGCACGGGCGGTGATGGGTTCGTCTTGCAAGGTTTGCTGTACAAACTCAGGCAGGTGCAACTCATGTTGCTTAGGCGGATTAGGGGCCACCTCGCTGCCCAGCTCCACTGGTTCCATTAACACAGGCACCGCTTGCTGATCTTCCAGTAATGACTCTATTTCTTGCAGAGGGTCTACTGGCGTGTGAGCACCATCCACTTTAGGTTCAGCCTTTGATACGGCCACTTGTTGGGGTTTAGCGACCCGCAGCGGCTTTTTTTCGTCAGGGGCTACATGAATATCAACCAGAGCTGAATCATCTATTTGATCATTGGCCAGCTTTTCATCCACCACCCTGCTTAAGAAATCACTTTGCAGCAAGTCATCTGCAATTTCCAACTCATCATAATCGGCACTACTGTACTCGACGGTGGACTCCGAGGTCTCGTCGCCCAAGATGTCGATATTATTATCCAGCTGGTTGTTACGTGAATCACGTACCCGTTTAATGCCATCCCACACTATGAAGGTAATGACCACCAAACCAACCACCAGGATAAAACTGTGTAAACTTATATCCATTGTGTTTTATTTAGTCTGTATATTGAATTTTCTATGGTTAATCAAAAGCCGAACAACCTAAATTATTCGGTCATCTCTACCGCTTCTTCCACATTCACCGACACGATGCGTGACACACCCGGCTCATGCATGGTCACACCCATTAATTGATGGGCCATTTCCATGGCAATCTTATTGTGAGAGATATAAATAAATTGCACTTTCTCAGACATAGCGTGTACCAAGCGTGCATATCGCTCAACGTTAGCATCGTCCAGAGGCGCATCCACTTCATCTAGCATACAAAATGGCGCCGGCTTTAGCCTGAATATGGAGAACACCAACGCGATGGCCGTTAGCGCTTTTTCACCACCGGAAAGCAAATGAATGGTACTGTTCTTTTTACCCGGTGGCCTGGCCATGATCGCCACACCCGTATCCAGTAAGTCATCACCGGTGAGCTCCAAATAAGCATGGCCGCCGCCAAACACCTTGGGAAACAATTCTTTTAGACCCATATTGATCTTATCGAAGGTTTCTTTAAAGCGGGTACGGGTTTCCTTATCTATCTTATGTATGGCATTTTCAAGGGTAGCCAGGGCTTTTTCCAAGTCCAGATTCTGCTTATCTAAATACTCTTTGCGTTCCGACTGGGTTTTAAATTCTTCGATGGCCGCCAGGTTAATGGCCCCCAAGCGAGTGATACGCTGCTGAATTTGCTCAAGCTGAGCCTGACACGCTTCGATACTGGCTTCATCGGACAAGCCTTCCAACACCTCTTGTAGCTGCAGTTTTTGCTCAGCCAATTGCTCTTCGATACCACCGCGACGAGTATGAATGGTTTGATACTGCATGCGGCTTTGCTCAAGCTTGGAGCGAATGGCCTGAGCAGCCTGTTCGATGTTGTGACGCTTTTGTTCAATTTCACGAATCTCGGATTCCAGCAATTCTTTTTTACTGCGAGAATTTTTCATGAGGGTCTCAACGTCCAGACGCTGAGTCATCATTTCTTCATACTGAAGCTTCAGCTCTTCAACCGGACTGTCCCCTTCATTTTGCTGTTCTACAAGCTGAGTTTGGCGTTCATCCAGTTTTTGCTTTTGCTGGTCGTGGCGCACCATGGCATCGGCTAAAGACTGCTTCTGATAACTAAGGGTTTGCACTTTTAGCTGCTGCTGGTGAGCATGGTCTTTTTGATGGCGAGCCTGTTGGCGAGCATTATCCAGCGCTTCGCGATTTTGATCTCGTTGATGCAATAGGTCTTCGCGTTGTGCGGTGAAGGCTTCCATGTCTTGCATGGCAGTTTGCCAGGTTAAACGAGTTTCCTGCAGACTTTCTTGTTCGCTGTCTTTTTGTTCTTTTTGCTCGTTGATCTCGCCAAGCAACTGATTGCGACGATTTAGTTGCTGCTCTAGCTGTACTTTTTCAGCATGAATGGTGGATTTATGATCCGACAATTGCTGGGCGGCCTGAGTCACTTCACGCTGACCATTATCGCGTTGTTGCTCGAGGGTATTGATGCGCAAAGACGCTGCCTCTAAATCGGCATCCAATTCTTCTACCAAGGCATCAAGGTCATCTTCTTTTTCAATTAATTCTGTTAATTCTTGTTTACGGGCCAATACACCGGCCTGGTCCTCACCTGAACGTTTTACTCGAATCCAGCTTTTACCCAACCAGATACCATCTCGGGTGATAATGCTTTCATCATCATTTAGGCTGTCGCGCATTTGCATGGCGCCATTTAAATCGTCGCTAGTACGTACTAGATTTAACCAGGGCGCACTTAAGCCTCTCACTTTTTGAGCAAGGGATTGTGGCGGCGCTGTATTTTGCCCGCTGTTGTCCATGAGGGTAATTTGCCCCTGAGATAACTGCTGCAAACGCTGGGCATATTGATCGATGGAGGGTAATACAACGGCCTGTAGTTGCTCGGCTAAAATAGTCTCCACCGCCGTTTCCCAGCCAGCGTCCACACTAAGCTGATCTGCCAGGCGTGGCATTTGATGTAACTGATGACTTTGCAACCAGCGGCCGGTTTCACCGTCTGTTCCCAATGCGGCTTGCTGCAAGGCTTCCAATGAAGCCTTGCGACCCATGACAGTTTGTAATTGGCTGCGCGATTCATTAAGTTGCACACTTAATTGCTGCTGCTGCTCACGGCTGCTTTCCAGTTGAGTTTGATATTGGGCAACATCCTGCATCTGTTGTTCAAGCTGCAGTTCTTTTTCACCCAGCTCTTCATCCAGCATGGCCAGCTGCTCTTCAGCTTCATCGCCGATATGCAATTCTTCCAGTTCATTTTGCAAGCGCACCAGGCGTTGCTGAACACGGGTGATGTTCTGCTCATACTGTTGAATTTGTGACTGACTTACGTCGGCGATGCGTTGCGGCTCGGCCGATTGTTCGTTAAAGGTATCCCATGCCAATTGCCAATTTTGCATGGCTTCTTCGGCGGTCATTAAATGCTCCTGACCGGATTCTTCCTGAGCGTTGAGTAGCTCAGACTCCGGCTCCAGGGCCATCAGCTCTTCTTCCAGCGTCTCCAGAGTTTGCGCATCTTCTTCTTTTTGCATGGCCAGCTCTTCAAAAGACTGAGCCAACTCTTGTAAATCGCCGTCCAGCTGCAAAGAACGCTGACTTTGGAACTGAATATTTTGTTCCATACGCCCAAGACTGCCGCCCAACTCATAAAATTGAGCCTGGATTTTTTCAAATTCATCGGTTAAATCCACCAGCAATATGCGTTTTTCTTCCACGCTGGTATCGTCTTGCACTTGGTTGGTAACCACTTCCTCTAAGGACAATTCCTGTTCGGCAATGACCTGATTAATCTGGCTTAACTCGGTGTCCATGGTGCGCCAGCGCATGGCCAGCAGTTGCGCACGGGTTTGTCTTTCGTCTTGCTTGAAGGCGGTATATTTTTGCGCGGCATCGGCCTGGCGTTGCAGGCGATTGATTTGTCGACCCAGCTCTTCACGAATATCGCTTAGGCGTTCGAGGTTTTCGTTGGTGCGGCGAATTCGGTTTTCGGTTTCACGGCGGCGTTCCTTGTATTTGGAAATACCAGCGGCTTCTTCGATAAATACTCGCAGTTCTTCAGGCTTGGATTCAATTAACTTGGAAATCATGCCCTGCTCGATGATGGCATAACTTCTTGGGCCTAGGCCTGTGCCCAGGAACAAGTCGGTAATATCGCGGCGACGACACTTAGTGCCGTTTAAATAATAAGTAGACTGCCCATCTCTAGTCACTTTACGTTTCAGGGATATCTCAGAATACTGAGCGTACTCCCCCGCCAGTTTGCCTTCGCTGTTATCAAATACTAATTCAACCGTGGTTTGACCCACGGGTTTGCGGCCCACAGAGCCATTGAATATAACATCTGTCATGGAGTCGCCACGCAGATTTTTGGCGGAACTTTCCCCCATTACCCAGCGCACCGCATCGATGGTATTGGATTTACCACAGCCGTTGGGACCCACAATACAGGTTAGGTTAGTGGGAAATGGAATTTTGGTGGGATCAACAAAAGATTTGAATCCCGCCATTTTTATGGACTTGAGTCGCACACTACGCCCCTTATAATTATTAGTGCTCTAGGGCATTCATCATGATGTCGAGTAAATGTTTACCATAGTCTTGCATGGATTTTTCCACTTTAACTATGTCACGCTTTAATACACCTTCCAGCAATTGTGCAAAGAAGGTCATACTGTACCCCATGGCATCGGCATCAATGGATAATGCCATGTGGTATGCACGGTGAATGGCTGGCTGAAGATCTTCCAGCATGCCTTCTAAATAAGTGTTTTTTGCCATGGGGTATGCCATGCGCATTAAATCAAAACCGGCTTTCACGACCCGTTCCGCCGTTTCAGCATCAGAGCCGTTAGCGATGGTGCGAATTTTTTGCAACTGTTCCACCAAAGGATCCAGCTCACCCGGCTGCCAATCGTTAGCCACTTTAGTCGCCAACACAATTAATAAAATAATATATATTTCGTATAAGGCTTTAACATTGGCCTTATTCATCTCGGCCACCATGGCACCACGGCGAGGCAAGATATCAATCAGATGACGGCTCTCTAGAATCAATAACGCTTCGCGTACTGAGCCACGACTTACTTCTAGATCGTTGGCCACTTTAAGTTCTTGAATCCGTTCTTTGGACTGCATCTTACCGGTGATAATTTGATCACCAAGATGTTGAGCAATTTGTTCTGCCAAACTCTCTGGAGCTTTAAAACTCATGGGGCCCTGAATCCTGTACAAATTTCAGTCAATACCAACCTGTGCATCACAGGTACAAGCGCGACAGTGTACCATAATACCCACAATTAACTATGTGTAGTACGGCTCGCTTTGCCACTTAAAATGAGGCGGGAGTAGCGCTGTCATTTACTGCAATCCGCTCACGGCAATTAAGCCATAAACGAATCACAGATAAATAATATTGCTTAAGCGGTAATCGCAGACTCGGTAATTTTTTTATGCTCAATGATCAGAGCATCCACCACCGATGGATCGGCCAGGGTTGAAGTATCACCCAGAGTATCAAACTCGTTAGCGGCAATCTTGCGCAAGATACGGCGCATAATTTTACCGCTGCGCGTCTTGGGCAGCCCTGGAGAAAATTGAATGAGATCCGGACTAGCAATGCCCCCGATATCGCTGCGCACCCAGTTTTTTAATTCTTTTTTCAATTCGTCACTGGCCACTGCATTCGCATTCAAGGTCACGTACACGTAAATCCCCTGCCCTTTGATATCATGGGGGTAACCCACCACGGCAGCCTCAGCCACATGCTGGTGAGCCACCAACGAACTTTCGATTTCGGCGGTACCCATGCGGTGACCCGATACATTTAATACATCGTCCACGCGGCCGGTAATCCAGTAATAACCGTCTTCATCGCGACGTACACCGTCCCCCGTAAAATAAGTGCCCGGGAAAGTTTTAAAATAAGTCTCGGCGAAACGCTCATGATCCCCATAGATACTGCGCATCTGTCCGGGCCAGCTATCGGTCATGACCATATTACCTTCAGCCACACCCTCCAATACTTTACCATCGTTATCGACAATGGCCGGTGAGACACCCGGTAGCGGCTTAGTGGCAGAACCCGGCTTTAAATCGGTGGCGCCAGGTAACGGACTGATTAAAATTCCGCCGGTTTCGGTTTGCCACCAGGTATCTACTATGGGGCACTTACTGTTGCCTATGGTTTTGAAATACCACTCCCAGGCTTCCGGGTTAATGGGCTCACCCACACTGCCTAACAATCTAAGGCTGTTTCTATGGGTGCCCTCGATGGCTTTATCACCCTGAGCCATCAACGCACGAATGGCGGTGGGGGCGGTATAAAGAATGTTAATTTTATGTTTATCCACCACCTGAGCCATACGGTTAACTGCCGGGTAATTGGGCACCCCCTCAAACAAGACGGTGGTGGCACCATTGGCCAGTGGGCCGTAGATCATATAGCTATGACCGGTAATCCAGCCCACATCTGCGGTACACCAGTAAATTTCGCCAGGCTTGTAATCAAATACATGCTGATGGGTAAACGCGGCATAGACCAGATAACCCCCTGTAGTATGCAACACCCCTTTGGGTTTGCCGGTGCTGCCCGAGGTGTAAAGAATGAACAACGGATCCTCTGCGTTCATCTCTTCACAGGGGCAATCTGCATCGACCAACTTAAGGGCCTGACCATAGTCCACGTCACGACCCTCCAGCCAGCTCACATTACTGCCAGTACGTTTAACCACCAGCACCTTCTCTACACATTCGGTACCGGCAATGTTTAGGGCTGTATCTACACTGGCCTTCAATGGCACTTTTTTACCGGCGCGCACCCCTTCGTCGGCGGTGATCACCCACTTACTGGCACAACCTTCGATGCGACCAGCCAAGGCATCCGGGCTAAAACCACCAAACACCACACTATGAATAGCGCCAATACGGGCGCAGGCCAACATGGCCAGGGAAGCTTCTACGATCATGGGCATATAAAGAGTGACCACATCACCCTTTTGCACACCCATGTCTTTTAATACATTGGCAAACTTGGAAACCTGATCTTTGAGCTCACTATAAGTAAGGGTTTTATCATCATTAGGATCATCCCCTTCCCAAATGATGGCGGTATCCTGGGCTTTTTCTGGCAAGTGGCGATCAACACAGTTATGACAAACGTTCAGGGTGCCGTCGTGAAACCATTTAATGTGTAAGTCTTTTACATCAAAATTCACGTCTTTAACCTGAGTGTAAGGCTTCATCCAATCCAGGCGCTTGCCTTGCTGCCCCCAAAATTCCTCAGGATCAGCCATGGACTGCTGATACATCTCTACCGCCTGTTCGCTGTTCACATAGGCGCGCTGCGCCCATTCAGGACTCACTTTATGCAGGGGATAATCACTCATAGAAACTCCACGCCCAAAAAGCAGGCTAAAAATTGTTTTATTTTTTTAATGCAGTGAATTTAAACGCAAGCTGGGCGGGTTTCAACTATTTAGGGATCGACAGGGGAATTAATAGAGAGCTGACCATAAAATCAGCTACATATGGTTATTACCGCTCATCCTGAACATAACCGCTCATTGCCATCCATGGCACCGCGTCATACTGTACTTCCTGTACATAAAAAGCCCGAGACGGGCTCGGGCTTAGAGGCCAAACTGTGTTTAGGCCTGATTTATAACAGGATGGATTTGGTTTCCATAAATTCACCCATGCCTTCATCACCCCATTCTCGACCATTGCCCGACTGCTTAAAGCCGCCAAATGGCGCTTGATAGCTGAAACCACCACCATTGGTGTAACACTGACCGGCACGGATGCGGCGAGCAATAGTAATGGCAGCGGCCTTATCTTTAGCATAAACCCCGGAGGACAATCCATAGATAGTGTCGTTGGCCATGGCCACCGCTTCATCCACAGTATCGTAAGGGATCATGGCCATAACAGGGCCAAAAATTTCTTCCTGAGCAATCACCATGTCGTTAGATACATCAGCAAAAATGGTAGGTCGAACATAGGCACCACTTTCAATCCCTTCGGGTAAATCGGTACCACCCGTCACTAAACGGGCACCCTCGGCCACCCCCTTATTAATGTAATCCAGCACGGTTTCGCGCTGCCCTTGAGAGGACATGGGGCCCATGTAGCTCTTAGAATCGGCAGGGTCACCTACGATTAGGCTCTCGGCATGGGTCTTGGCAATTTGCACCGCGTCCTCATAACGAGAACGAGGCACCAGCATGCGTGTTAAGGCGGTACAGGTTTGCCCTGTATTCACCATCACATCTTCAACCCCATAAATAACGGCTTTTTCAAGATCCGCATCTTCGGTGATAATGTAAGGGGATTTGCCACCCAACTCCTGACACACACGCTTAACCGTAGGGGCCGCCGCCTCAGCAATCTTGATACCGGCAGAGGTGGAGCCTGTGAACGACACCATATCCACATCCGGGTGCGAACACATGCTTTCGCCCATCACCCGGCCAGAACCGTGCACTAGGTTAAAGACACCTGCTGGCAGACCCACCGCTTCAATCACTTCGGCCAGAATGAAGGCATGACTTGGGGTTTGGCTAGAGGCCTTCACCACCATAGTACAACCGGCGGCCAACGCTGGCGCCATCTTACCGATCATCTGATGAAGCGGGTAGTTCCAAGGGTTAATAAACGCACAAACCCCCACCGCTTCCTTAACAATAAGCACATTATCTACTTCTTCGGTTTTATCCATGAAAGCAGCACGATCAGCATAATCACGGCAGGCAGCTATGGGGCCTGAGATCTGCCAGTCATCAGCCAGAGCGATGGGCATGCCCAACTCTTCCACCATAGTGTCTTCAAAATCGGCCAGGCGCTTTTGCATTTCATCCGCAATGGCCCGCAGGTATTTAGCACGCACATCTGTAGGCGTGGCACTCCAGGAGTCAAACGCAGCACGAGCCGCCTTTACCGCACTATCCACGTCGGTGGCGTCACCATAAGGAACCGTAGCCACTACCTGCAAGGTAGACGGGCTCACCACATCATTGGTGCCAGACCCGTTAGGAGTTACCCATTGACCATCTATATAAAGTTTGTTGTAAATTCTCATCACTGTACCCTCTTACAAAACCGATGTATGATTCGGTTTATAACACTACTAATTATAATAATGAAGCTCAATATGCATTTAACACCCAGGGGCGGCGCCAGACATATACCACCTTGGGTATATTGTGAATAGTTGCTGTCTAGCCAATTATAGATAGTCAATAACAGCCTACTAAGCCCAAGTGGCACTACCCTTTATAGGGCGGGCTTCACAAGGGGCTAATTTAGAGAACATTCGAGGCCTCATGGGCCTGCTTGCCCGACATAGACGGCTAAATCAAATTCAGAATTGGAGGTTATATTTAGAGAATGCTTTATAACCGCCAATTTTAAATGGCGACGCGTTTTTAAACGGGTTGTTGGATATACAAACATTATTAAGAGCACTCATAGACACAAGTGCTTCAAAACACATTTTTAACTTATAAAAATAAACGAGAGAAGACCGCAGTTTAGGCCTATCCTTTAGGCAGGCGCTGTCGTTATTTTACCACTTAGGTGCTATATGAAGAACGAAGAAGCATACACAGACATGATCAACGAGATTGAAATCTTCCAAAAAAACAATCCGCAAGTAACCGATGTTTACGGATTTTTCTTTGATTTGGCGGGCATTCCCCGTGGCAAGCTATACCCTATTTCCTATTTGAAAAAACTGGTTGAGGGCGCCGCTGCACCTCGCTCTTGCTTCGTACTTAACGTACTGGGTGAACAACAGGCTCGTGACGTGGGCAACGTGGATGGTGATCCTGATTGCATGTTGCGCATGATTCCCGGCTCGTTAAAAACCATGCCTTGGGCAAATGGCTCGGTAGCACAATGTCACCTGCAATTTTTGGAAACCGATGGCGAAACTCTGTTAGATATCGACCCTCGCAACGTATTACAAAACTTGCTCACTCGCCTGGAGACAGAATTTAAATACAAGGTAGTCTGCGCCTTTGAACTTGAATTCTTCTTGTGTGATATAGATGCCGCCCGTAACGGTGACGTTAAACCGCCCATCGCTTCGCGTAATCAGCGCCGCGATACCAACTCAATTTTAGGATTGGATTGCCTGGAATCTTATCAAGAAGTGTTACAGGAAATTATTTACTGTGCCCGTGAGCAAGGGCTACCGGTCACGCCTTTCTCGGCCGAAATGGGTCGCGGCCAATTTGAAATCACCCTGGATCACCATGACAACCCCATGTTAATGGCCGACCAAACCTTCATGTTGCAACGCATTATTCGCCAGGTTTCCTTGAAGCACCGCATGGGCGCCACCTTCATGTCCAAGCCGGTTAATGGCGATGCGGGTACTGGCATGCACATGCACGTGAGCCTGCTGGATGAAAACGGTAAAAACATCTTCTCAACCAAGGGCGGCGCAGAAGCCTCGGATGCATTACTGCACAGCATAGGCGGCATGCTGGCCACCTTGCCTGAATCCATGCTGGTATTAGCACCTAACGTGAATGCCTTCCGTCGTTTTGAAGCGGGTCAATGTGTGGCCGTGAGTCGTACCTGGGGCATAGAAAACCGCACCGTGGCATTACGTGTACCGTTTGCTGCAGGCAATGAAAAAGCCTGGCGCATCGAAAACCGTATTGCCGGTGGTGATGCCAACGTTTACCTCATGCTGGCATCTGCCTTGGCAGGTATTCATTACGGTATGACCAACAAGATTGATCCGGGCCCGGCCACAGACGATTTTGCAGAAGAAGTAGACGAAGGTATGCCAATGACCTTTGACAGCGCGCTAGAGGCCTTTAAAGAAGGTAAGATTTTGCCAGAATATTTAGGCAAAGATTACGTTAAGCTTTACAGCGAAGTGAAACGCCTTGAAACCGAAGCATTTTACGAGCACATTTCACAGCGTGAACTGGACTGGTTCATTCGTTTCGAAGGCTAAAACAAATAAGTGACAATGACGGCCCCCAATGAAGATTGGGGGCCTAGCCTCTCCCCCCTACCCAGCCATATCCCGTTTGTTTGTCGTCATTTACCACTCCCAGTGATTATTAAGACCTAGCCTGAAACCTTCATCTTGCTACAATTGCAGTTGCGCATTCCTATAATAAAAATTACCACGAGCCAAATATGCAAAATTTAATAGACGATCAGGGCCAGGTTACCCTTGGGTTGTTTGATGCCCCACCCATTACCATCAACCATCAAGATTTTGATTTACGCAACAACATGGATAAACCCGTGAATGGTTTGGCCAAAAAAATGGGCTTTAACCAGTTTCAATTTATTGGTTTAACCGGCAATGATTTCATTTTAGGCGTCGCCATCGTTAACTTGAAATGGGTGAGTAATTGCTTTTTATATGTATACCAGCCCAGCACCAAAAACTTTAAAGAGTATTCCTGGCTGAAACCCTTTGCCTTAAACACCCAAACCAGCAACCAACCCAATGGTGGCGACTGGTTTTTTAAAAGTGGTAAAAACACCATTGAAATTAACACCCTTAATGGCCAACGCCGCCTAAAGCTCGATATAGGCCAGGAATTAAAGGTTGATGTGACCATCGACGAAAAACCCAAAAGCCAAAACGGCAACTACCAACCCTTGGCCGTATGCTGCCGAGCCGGTTACAGCGGCTGGGGATTCACTCAAAAATCCACCGCCCTAAACTTTAGTGGCGACATACAGTGGCAAGGGCACAATATAGAGACAAAAGATTTACTGGCCAGTGTCGATTGGTCCTGTGGCTACATGCGCCGCGAAACATTTTGGCACTGGGCCAGCTTAAGCCATACCACAAAGGACGGCACGAAAGTGGGTTTTAATTTAGCGGCCGGTGTGAACGAAACCAGCTACACAGAAAATGGTTTATGGATAAACGATGAACTCATTAAACTGGATCGCGCCGAATTTATTTTTAATCGCAAAGAACGTTTAAAAACTTGGCAGGTAAAATCCAGTGATGGCCATATCGATTTACGGTTTGAGCCTGAGGGTGAACGTAAAGAAAAAATTAACGCAGGGTTTATTGCATCAAACTTCACCCAAGTATTTGGGCGCTTTTACGGAGAGATTAAAGGCAAAGACGGCAAGGCCATCACCATAGATGGCGCCACCGGCTTCTGCGAAGATCATTTTGCTAAATGGTAACCCCCTCACTTCACCCCCAATCGCTTAGCCAAGCGATGTAAATTTCCGGCATCAAGCTGCAAACGCTTTGCAGCTTGCGCCCAATTTCCAGAACAATCCTGCAAGGCGACTTCGATCATTTCAATTTGCAGCTCTTTCACTGCCTGAGGCATAGAAAGGGAAATAGCACTCACCTTAACTTTTTTGGCATGAGAGCCATCGACAAGCCGCGACTCAATGGTTAATAAGTCCAAGTACTCGGGGGTTAGGCTTACTATCTGCTGTCCTGGGTTTTGCGCCACCGCCTTAAGGGCCGCCCGGGCAATACTGTGCTCTAGCTCGCGCACGTTACCGGGCCAAGCATATTGCAGCAATACCGATTGTGCCGAAGGGGCCATTCTTAAACCTCGCAAACCCATTTGCGCGCGGCTTTGCTCAATAAAAAAACCACTCAACAACAAGATATCCTGCTCTCGCTCACGCAGCGGCGGCACATGAATGGGGTACACACTTAGACGATGATAAAGGTCGGCGCGAAATTCCTGTTGCGCCACCATCTCGGCCAAATTGCGATTGGTGGCCGCCACAATTCTTACATCCACATGATGAAATGCATCACTGCCCACCCGCTGAATCTCGCCACTTTGAATGGCTCGCAACAGCTTGGCCTGAATGGCCAAGGGTAATTCCCCCACCTCGTCCAAAAACAAGGTGCCGCCATGGGCCAATTCAAACTTACCCTTGCGTTCACTTACCGCCCCGGTAAACGCGCCTTTTACATGACCAAATAACTCACTCTCGGCCAGCTGTTCAGGTAAGGCTGCACAGTTCACAAAGATATAATTTTGCTGGTGGCGCTTGGACTGAGCGTGAATGGCCTTGGCCACCAGCTCTTTACCTGTGCCGGTTTCCCCTTGAATTAGGGTGGTTAATTCAGAGCCCGCCACCACGGCGATGGCCTGCTGCAAGGCCGTCATCTTAGGGCTCTCGCCTATCATGGTTAATGATGATTTAGGGGCGGCTTGTGCCGATAAGAAGTATTGAGCGGTGGGGGATTTTTTTAGCACCTCATCCTGCTCGATGATTGAGCCTAACAAAGTCACCCACTGCTTCACGGTTGATTGTAGTTCCACGGCAAAAGACCCGGCTCGCAACGCATCCAGAGTTAACAAACCCCAGGGGTTACCGTCCAGATCAATTCGAATGCCCATGCAATCGTGCACATCCAGCTTGCCCTTATGGTTAGGAATGAGACCATCGAAAGGGTCCAGCAGCTCTGCATCATGAGCAAAGTGCACCGCTTCACCTGTGGCCATAATGGCCTGCAGCCTGGGTTGGTGACGTAATTCGAAGCGCCTACCCATGGCATCCTGACTCAACCCCAGGGCACACAGGGGCACGAGGTAATCACCTTTCAATGCCATAATACTGAGGGCATCTACTGGCCACATCTGGAACATCTTGCGCAAGATTTGCTCGCACTTACCCTGCAAATTGCCAGGACGTATCAGGGTAGCCCAGACACCTATCTCTACCGCTGTCATTTAGACACCTTAATAGTCATTTTGACACTCACCAATCATTGTCATTACGACAATTAAAGCGCTACAACCCTTTAAAATCAAGCCCTGATACGTTGGCACAAAGTTTGTAATAGACATAAACATTATTGAATGATTAAAAATGAGCACCACAAAATGATAATCAACAAACTGGGCCAAACCGGCATTTCCATGATGTTAATGGGCGCCACCATCAGCAGCCTTTGTTTTGTGGGGGCCTTCATCAAGGAAGACGCTCTATCTATGGGGTTACAAATTGCCTGTCACATCGGTTTGTTCATTTCTCCTTTGGCCATCAAGTTAGGTTACGTATTTAAGTTGGTGGCAGACAAACAATCTTTTAAGGAGGCAGCCAATGCTTAGCCCCCAAAACGCTATAAAACCCGTTTGGCAAAATCCTTTCCGGCCCTTCTTTTTACTGGGAGCATTATTTTCGTGCCTGGTATTACTGCTTTGGGTTTCACAGCTCTCTGGCCTAATTCAATTAAGCACCTTTGGCCCTGCTATTTTTTGGCACGCTCACGAGATGCTATTTGGATTTACTATGGCCATAGTGGTGGGCTTTTTACTTACCGCCGTGGTGAACTGGACAGGCAACCCCAGCGCCATGGGCCCTGCCCTCAAGATGCTGGTATTTTTATGGTGTTTATCGCGATTACTGTGGTTATTTGAGCAAAGTCCCGCCTGGCTGGTGGCCCTGAGTGATGTAGCATTCCCCTGGTATGCCGCCTACTGGCTGGCCAAACCTTTAAGAAATTCAGGGCAAAAACACAACTGGCGGTTTGTATGGGTATTGGCATTGCTGGGCATTGGACAAATAATTTACCACGCACTGCTAGCCTTCAACCCCCAGTTCATTCCCGCCTTGCAACAAAGTGTGGTGCTGGTCATGGCAAACCTGGTTTTTTGGGTGGGTGGGAGAGTCTTGCCGTTTTTTGTCCAGGCAAGATTTCAAATACCGCGTCGCCCCTTGCCTGCCTGGTTAACTCCGGCGGCCATGATTAGCAGCTGGAGTTTAGTTCCACTGTTACTGTTTAAAGACATATTCATTGGACAACCCTGGTTACTTCCTGTGATGGCTGTGTTGGCCAGTGTTTTACACGGCTTTAGACTGGCGCTTTATTTCACAAGCGCCATTTTAAAAGAACCCATGCTGTGGTCGCTATTTATTGCCCCCTGCTGGATTATTTTTGGATTGATGGCACTGGCGTTTGACTCTGCCAACTGGCTGCACTTGATTACCGTGGGCGGTTTAGGCGGCATGATTTTAAGCATGATTTGCAGAGTGAGTCTGGGACATACAGGTGAGAAAGTTACTGCCTTGAAATGGATTCCGCTGGCCTTTGGTTTTATGAGTCTGGCCAGCCTCATCCGCTTCTTCGCCCAAGACATTCAACTATGGAGCGGCGCCGGGTTCACTTTAAGCGCACTATTTTGGATAGGCGCCTTTGGCTGTTTTCTGGTGCATTACAGCAAGCGTTTACTTTTTTATCGGAAATATTTAGGGAGAACACCATGACAAAACCACAAAAGATCACTAAGCCAGTATGGAATCAACACAAAAACTGGATGAACATAATGAAAGAAGGTTCATCCACCGGCGTGAGTGTTAAACGAAACAGCGACACCCTATCGAAAAAATAAAAACTGGCAGCGGGCCAAGTTGGGGGGGCAACGTCAAACTGGTACGATCACCGGGTGAGCGACTTTTCGGGCACGGGGGAGTCCTCGTACATTCAGTCGCCCACCCATTTAAAAAAGGTTGCCGCCCGTTCTAATCTACGGGATAACAGCGTATTTAACTATCGGTCCATACCGCAAACTCATTGCCGCTAGGATCGGCAAAGTGAAAACGGCGACCACCGGGAAACATAAACAATACCTTGACTATGGTACCCCCAGCCTTCTCAATTTTTTGCTGGGTTTTTTCAATTTCTTTACTGTAAAACACCACCAAGGCACTACCGGTCTTGGTGGACATACAGGTATCCGCCTGAAAGAAGCCGCCATTAATTCCCGCATGGGAAAACGCACAATAATCCGGCCCGTAATCCATGAACTTCCAGCCAAAAACTTTTTTAAAAAATTCCCGCGTGGCCACTATATCTTTGGCCGGAAATTCCAAATAGTTTATTTTTTCATGTGCGCTCATGGTCACTCCTTGTAAAATATTTTTTGATAACGACCCCGACTGACGATTAAGGAACAAGCGCCAGGAATGGGCTAATGGTCAGGGCAATCAGACCTACTATAATCGCCACATACAAAACAAAATAGCCCGGTTGGCGCTGAAAGGTTGACCAAAGGGTGCGCAGGGTGCCATCTGCTTTTGCCTGCTGGTAGTCTTCACGGGCAGAAAGCTGGCGAGCCTTATAGTAATCGTTTAATAACTCACAGGCTTGGGTATATTGAGCAGAGTCATTCAGCCAGATAGCCGCCATTCCCAGCCCCCAAAAACCCGCATTGGTCTCGTAATACTCAATATTATGGGTATCCAAAATCTCCACCACCTGGTGATATTCGTCTTCGGGCACCTGTTTAAGCTTTAAAAGTAGTTCTGGCATGGGAGTATCCAATATTAATTAACGCTGATTTTAAAGGGCAAAGCGTAAATTTCAATCCTTAAACAACAAAACTTACCTTTACTGAATGTGATTTTTTCCCACAAATGGTTATACTGGATATATGGAAAGTGAAGATCAGCAAAATAAACTGCTTAAAACCGCCATCAAGCACCTGCTAAAGCCCTTGATGCGCTTTTTAATACAAAAGCAATTAACCCTGCCCACTCTCATGGAGCTGGTAAAATCGGCCTATGTGGAAGTGGCCGAGAAAGACTTTGCCCTCGAAGGTAAAGCCCCCACCGACAGCCGCATTAACCTGTTAACCGGTGTGCATCGCAAAGACGTGAAGCGCCTACGAGATTTAGAGGAACAACATAAACCCTCGGAGCGACTCTCCATTAGCAGCCTAATGCTGGCATCCTGGATGAGTGAAGCGCCCTTCGCTAACAAAGGTCAGCCATTGGCTTTGCCCAAAAGTGGTGACAGCAGCTTTGAATCCCTGGCCAACCTTTATAGCCGTCAAAATATACGAGCCACCTCTATAATGGAGAATTGGCTCGAAATGGGCTGGATTGACGAAGATGATAAGGGCTTGTTAACCCTTAATCTTGAAACACTGCAGGAAAATCAATTAAGCGAAGACCAGTTGTTTTTCTTCGCCGAAAACCTGGCCGATCACATGGCCGCCAGCACCCACAATCTGAACAATCCGCACAAGATGTTTGAACGGGCGGTGTTTTATAATGCCCTGTCAAAAGAGTCGGTGCTGATACTTAAAAAGTCCGCCAAGCAACAATCCATGGCCGTTTTAAAAGACTTAAACAAACAAGCGCTGACCATGCAGAAACAAGACAAAGAATCTGCTGAACCCCATTACCGCTTCCGCTTGGGCAGTTATTTTTACACGGATTTATCATGACTAAATTATTTGCAGCCTGTATTTGCTTGTTATTACCTCAATTGCTAATGGCTGCACAAGAAGAAACCGTGGGCGGCATAGGCGGCACCGGCTCTCAAGAGGAGATTACCGGCGGCATAGGTGGCACCGGCATTCGCGACATGGAGCGCCCTGAAATACTGGAAAGACCTGAATTATTAGAAAGCCGTGAAGCCCTTGAAGATTTAATCGACATGGACGCCAGTGAAGCGGCCGATTTTGACACGCCCAGCAGTGGCGACCTACCCGATACCGAAAGGCCATAATACGGGTAAATATGCGATGTTAGTATTTCACCTGCCACAATAGCCCGGATATCCAATCCGGACTGTGGCGACTAATACCCTTACCCACCGACGCTGTCAGCTTGTGCCTGCCATTGATTTTACGCTGCAACAAACCAGATGCCACCCGGTCTAAATTCCCCAAGGATGTGGGTTTATGATCCACTACCAGGCCGGCAATCCAACCCTTATCAAAACCCAATTTCCTTAAGCTCATGACGCCGCCCACAGAATAATGGAAGCTGTCTACACGATTGAATTGGGTGCGCTTGCGCCACCAATATCCCAGCTCTATAAATCCCACCCCGCCCCATAAAAAACCGCTCACCTCCATACTGAGGGAAGTATCATTTACCGGCAGAGTCACTCTGGAATTGGCATTGGCCAGTTTTCGCTTTAAATGAAAATCAAGATACAGGTCAGACCACTGATCCTGATAGGTCAACTTTAATACGCCATTGCCAATACCAGACGGACCCGCATCGGGTTTCACAAATGGCAGGGTTAACTTGGCTTTATAACTGCCATTGGCCACGTGCGCACTAATCGGGGTATACCAATAGCTGCGTTCATCGGCCACCACTCGGTACTGGCCCAGAGACAACTTTATCGCCTGCACGGACTGTACTGGCATGGTCAGCAGGCAAATCCCCATCAATCCCAAAACGGCTAAACGCACCCTTATTCCTTCCTTGTATATTAATTTATCCATTGTAACTATTTTACAAAAAGAATCCTCTTTGATTGACGTGGGAATATTTCCCACCTATATTTAAGCTATTGAAACAGGGAGGAGATATCATGTTTAACACTGTGCAGCCTTGGCGCTCATTAGCGACAAGACTTACCGTTCAATCAAAGTACAAAAGAGGCCTAGTGGGCACCTTTACCTGTGGGGTTATGGCCATTAGCCTGGGGGGCTGCCTGGATTTATACGGCGATTCAGAGGCAGACAACTCTGCAAAAATCGAACTGACTCCAGCGGCCAACGCAAGCGAATTTAAAAACTACCTCACCGCCCGCTTCACTCAGTTACCCATTGAACGTGAATACAGCGATGGCGAAATTGGCGTAACCGAAGCCATGGCAGACACCGCAGCCGTATCCGAGAGCGCCCCCTTAAGCGCCGGTGACACATTCAGTACCACCAACAATCAGGTGGCCGGGGTGGACGAAGGGGATATTTGGAAATACGACGGAACCCATTTTTACGTTTTGCAAAAAGCGGTGTGGGATTACCAGTATGGTGACTGCTACCAGCAAGAAGTGGATATGCCTGTCGCCGCCACAAACATAGCCGGCGACACACTGGATATTATGCCCTGTTATTCCACCCCCATATTAAAAACTCCCGCCCAATTACGGGTGGTTAAAAACACTCAAGAAACTCTGGCAAGCGTAGAGTTTGAACAAATGTCCCCTAGCGAATTGTACTTAAGCGAGGATGCCATCGTGGTGCTGGGCAATAAATCCAGTTATCAAAACAGCTGGAACAACTATCAAAATTGGCAGGACGGCCAGACCGATATTCAGATATTTGATGTAAGCGATGTGAGTGATGTGACGGCGCCCACCAGCCGCTTAGATATTAAAGTGGACGGCTATGTGGTGCAAAGCCGTCGGATTGAGGATGAGTTGTTTATCATCACGCGCTACACCCCTAACCTGCCAGAGATGATTTATTACCCCAGCACCAGCAACCAAATAGAACAAAACAAACAGATACTGAACGAGTTATCTCTGGATGAATTAATACCCAACATCAGCATCAACGATCACAGCCAGCCGTTAGTGAGCGTAGACAATTGCCTGTTAGCCGACACCCCAACCCAGCAATGGGGCTACCCCACTCTAAGCACCATTACCCGTATCAATATAAACACAGGTGAATTTTCCAGCCGCTGCATGGCAGGGGAAGTGGCCGGTATTTATATGAGCGAGGAAAATCTGTACCTGTTTAATACCAGTTACTGGGATTATTCCGAAGAAACCGAAGATGGTCTGGCCACCTGGAACTGGAGCCAGGGCAATACCCATTTGCATAAGTTTGCCTTGCAATCGTTTAACTACCAAGGCTCCGCCATCGTGCAAGGACGTTTGGGCTGGGACAACCCACGATATCGCTTAGGAGAATTACACGACGGCAGCCTGGCGGTGGTCACCACAGATGGAGAATGGCGCGCCGAAGACCACCACCTAACGGTATTGGCCACTCAAGGCGGTGTATTGAAAACCCTGGCCACCCTGCCCAATACAGATCAACCGGCCGCCATTGGCAAACCCGGTGAACACATCTACAGCGTGCGCTTCATGCAAAATCGCGCCTACATTGTCACCTTTCAAAAGGTGGACCCACTATACGTGATCGACCTGACTAACCCAGCCAACCCCTCCATTGCCGGCGAATTGGAAATCCCTGGGTTCAGTGATTACCTGCATCCCATAGGAGATGATTTACTACTGGGCATAGGCAAGGATGCCATTATGGGCGACAGTGGCACCACCTGGTATCAAGGGATAAAGGTGTCATTATTTAATGTGGCCGACATTCAAAACCCCAGCGAGTTAGGCAATATTTTAATTGGCAAACGGGGCTCCAATACCGCCCTCAGTTACGAACCCCACGCCTTCAGTGGCATTCAGCAAGACGGGCAATATCGCTTTGCTTTCCCCATCAGCGTACACGACGGCGAAGCCACGGGTAATTACTGGCGCGACCCTGAGAGCCAACATTACAACTGGACACAATCGGGTTTGTATTTGTTTGAAATTGAAGAAAATCAGTTAAACCAGAGCGGTGCCATGATTACCGAAAGCAATGATGGCACTCAAGAATGGCAAAACTGGAATCAGAGACGAGGGTTAATTCAAGGAGACGATGTTTATCATCTAAGCGGTGGGGATTTGTACCATGCTAACTGGAATGATCCGCAGCAATTGAGCAATAAGTTTTAGCTGGGTTAGTTTGAAATCAGCGGGCAGTATCAACACTTGCCCGCTATTTTTTACGCCAATCTATATAGCTTAAAGAAATTAATTAAGCGACTTTCTGGCCTTCACTCTGACTATCCAAATATTCTTCGTACGTCCCTTGGTAACTAATCACTTGCTGATCTTTAATTTCGATCACGTGGGAAGCCAAAGAAGATACAAATTCCCTATCGTGGCTTACAAAAATCAAGGTACCATCAAAATCTTTAAGAGCCGAGTTTAGTGCCTGAATGGATTCCATATCCAGGTGGTTAGTGGGTTCGTCCATCACTAACACGTTAAGATCCATCATCATTAACTTGCCAAATAACAAGCGGTTCTTTTCACCACCGGAACACACTCGGGCTTTCTTTAAAAGGTCATCTGGAGTAAACAACAAACGCCCTAACATGCCTCGAACCATTAGGTCATCGTGTTTAGGGGTGCGCCACTGAGACATCCAATCAAACAAGTTAAGGTCGTTATCAAAGTCTTTGGTGCTGTCTTGTGGGCAGTAACCAATGGTCGCATTTTCAGACCACTTAACCGTACCTTCATTAGCTTTTAATTCTTCAATTAAGCACTGTAAAAACGTGGTTTTACCGGCACCGTTTTCACCAATCACCGCAAGCTTAGAGCCCGCTTCTAAAATAAGGTTACCTTTATCAAATAAAGTCTCTTCACCTTCATAACCGTGGGCCAGATCTTCCAGGATTAATACTTGGCGGTGCAGAATTTTATCTTGTCTAAGTTTAATGTTGGGTACTAAACGACTGGTTTGCTTCACTTCAGCTAACTCAATTTTATCCAGTTTCTTAGCTCGCGAGCTGGCCTGCTTGGCTTTAGATGCATTGGCACCAAAACGGGCAACAAACGCTTTTAGCTCTTCAATTTCTTCGCTCTTCTTAGCGTTCTCACCCAATAGCTGCTCACGAATCAATGACGAAGCTTCCAGGAAGTATTCATAGTTACCCGGATAAATACGTAGTTCACCGTAATCAATATCGGCCATGTGAGTACATACCATGTTTAAGAAATGGCGATCGTGCGAAATGATAATCATCGTGCACTTACGCTGGTTCAAGACGCCGGCCAACCAGTTGATGGAGTGAATATCCAGGTTGTTGGTGGGTTCGTCCAAAAGCAAGATATCAGGGTTAGAAAACAAGGCCTGGGCCAATAACACACGTACCTTGTAACCCGGGGATACCGCACTCATTAAACCAAAGTGCAGTTCTTCGTCGATGCCCGCTTCCAGTAAAATATCACCGGCACGGCTCTCGGCTGTGTAACCGTCCATCTCGGCAAATTCAACCTCAAGGTTGGCTACCTTCATGCCCTCTTCTTCTGACATTTCAGGTAAGGCATAGATGCGATCACGCTCTTGTTTTACTTCCCATAATTTAGGGTCACCCATGATTACCGCATCAACCACGCTGTATTCTTCGAAGGCGAATTGATCCTGACTCAATACCCCTAACTTGTTGCCCGGGGTAATGGAAAGGTTGCCCGATGTGGGGGCTAGCTCGCCGCTAAGAATTTTCATGAAAGTGGATTTACCACAACCATTGGCACCTATTAAGCCGTAACGATTACCGTTACCAAACTGCGCCGAAATATTTTCGAACAAGGGCGCGGCGCCAAACTGCATGGTGATGTTTGCTGTGGTGATCAAATGGATAATCCTGAACTGACAAAAAGGGGTTAACGCAAAAATACTGACCAAGAGTGATCACTGCGTGAACACTGGGACTAACAGCAGATATGGTGCGTACAGATTTGCGCGCACTATAGACATATAAGGACTGAATGTCGAGGGATATTGTATGTTTTTCATACAGAATGGAGGGTAAAAATGCTTATGCGGGCTCGCGGCAGCCCATATAATGCTGGCACTGCCCATCAGCTCCCATAGTCACTAAAATGATCTGACCGACATTAGCCCCAATAGGCCTTTAAAGCTGACTTGGAGCGTTCACGCTGGCTTTACCTTCATGGGGTGCACCTTGGGACAACATGCTGGTTAATTCTCCCGAGTTTATAAGCCCACTCACTTCATGATTCCCCCCCACTAATAGGCCGTTAACAAACACCATGGGAAAGGTAGGCCAGCCAGTCCACATCTTTATGGCCAGACGGGGCTGCCATTCACTAAAGTAGCTGCCGTATTCCAGGTATTTAAAATCCACATTGCCTTTCTTTAGGTTTTTTTGCACTGCCCTGCAAACCGGATTTTGCCTCATACCCAGCACTAACACAGGGGTATTTTGCGCAGCATTTTTGATGCTTTCTATGATGCCTTCCTGGTCTACCCCCTTGCCGTACCCTTTACCCAGTTTATGATGGATACTGGGGTGAATTGCTGTGTTAGCTAATATTTGACGGGCCATGACCGTATTCTCCAATATTGTTATTTTATTATACTGAGTGAAACCTTTAATCACCGACCATACCCACAGGCAAGTGTGAAGTACATATTAAAGACACTGACTTACTTTTGGGGTGAAGAGTAAATGGCGATTACACGAGAGACTTCTGCCAGAACATGGCTTTGCCCATAGTGGGGTCCAGTTCGTAACCGGCAAAACCAAACTTCATATAAGAATTTTGGGCTACCTTGTTACCTTCCAATACCTCGAGGGTAATCTTGCCGCAGCCTCGGTCTCTGGCCATATGCTCTACTTTTTCCAGCAAAAGTTGGCTAATGCCTTGCCCTCTAAATTCATTTAACACAACCACATCGTGAATATTCAATATGGGTTTACACATAAAGGAAGAGAAAGCTTCGAAGCAATTCACCAGACCGGCAGGTTTATTATCCACGTAACAAATTAAACTTAGTGCATGAGGCAGCTTGGCTAATTCTTTGGCCAGATTATCTTTCACATCTTGGTTTAGCGTCTCACCGCCCCCCATGGGGTCCTGGGCGTAGCTGTCTAACAGATAAATAAGATCTTGTGCATGTTGCGAGTTTAAATAATCTACATTTACAAGGTTGATACTCATGAATCAATGCTCTGGAGAGGCAGGATTAGCTAGATCTGAATTTGCCATAATTCGGGTCTTTTTACTTGGAAAATTCGAATAAAATTGATTATGGGTCATTTCAGAAAAGACATCATCTCTTTGGTAATACTGGACAATCCAGTTAAGCAGCATCTCAAGGTTTAAATCTTGTGCAGCCTTGGATTCATACTTATGTGGCTCCCAAGGACGGTTTTCTGCATTCTGCTGACAGGCACTGACAGGCAGGTTCATAAAGATGATTTCTTCGGCCTGTGAGACCAGCATCTCTAATAAATCGGTATAACCCCCTTCTATAACCCAGGAATCGTGATGGGCTACAAAGCTTTCTATGTCCACTTGAGAATCAGTAATTGGGCGTCTGGTGGTGGGAGCGTCGACTTGCCAGGCTAGCGTGTCTAAATCCAGGTGGGCGAGCCCGTACTGGCTACTTAGCTTTTTAGAAAGGGTTGATTTTCCAGAGCCGGAGTTGCCAAATATTAAAACCTTTTTCACGCTTGGCTCCTAACCACTGTTAACCAGTATCTATAGAGCCTACATCAAATCTGTACGAGCTCACCCTGTGAGCGATGGGGCACGGGGTGCCCTCGTACGATTTAATAACTCGCCGATTTAAACAAAGCTGCCATCTGCTTGAATTACTTAGGTGCAAAGCCTGCATCTTGCAGATGTTTGGTCATTTTATCTAACATCAGTTGCAGGCCATTAATGGGGCGCAACATCACTTCAAAGTGTACGATTTTACCCTCGTCATTCCAACG
>MAAD01000031.1 GCA_002162985.1 Bermanella sp. 47_1433_sub80_T6
CAGGCCCTGGCAGCCCTGCCCCCTGCTGCCAAGTTGCCTGAAGCAGCAACGGGCAATCCCGCGGTAGAACCCATAAAACCGGGCTCTCAACCCTTACAATTGGCCCTGATAGAGTTAAAAACCGCCAAGGGCCTCATCAGCATTTTAAGTCCAAAGCTTTATGACAAAGGCACCATGTTGCTCATTTCTCAAAATGCCAAGGGACAATGGCAACTGCAAACAAACACCCGGCAATTATCATTGACCGCCTTAAGCCATCAATATCGAGATTTAACTATACCGTCCAATGCATTGAAGTTGGTTGACACCCATCAATCTCAACTTCAGTTAACCAGCCCTCAAAGCAAACCCTTGCCTGCCCCTCCATCCATGTTACACAGCGACCTGCCACTGGATGTGAAACTGGTTAAAAAAGCCATGGATTTCAGTGGCCAGTTTTTTGAGAAAGGCCTGCGTCACCCTCAAACCCCTGTCGTGACCGCCGAGAAGCCCGCCACCCCATTCGATGTCAAACAGAGCCTGGAAAAAGTAGAGTTACAACTGCAAAAGTGGATTCAGGCCTTGCCGGTGAGCCTGAAAAAGCAGGGCAGCCATTCCCAGGCATCTCAAGTCGCCAACCATCAAGTTAAACCAGATAAACCCTTAACTTCTCCGACCCCTGAGCTCAGCCAAAAACAGCAGGCTAGCAAACCCTCTAGCCAGGACGGCAAGGCATGGTTGATTCAGCTGCAAAAACAATTGTTTAAACAGTGGCAGTCACAAGCCGCATCCATCGCCAAACCTGCAGTAGTACAACCAATGGCCAATAGCGGAAATTACAAACAGGCTTCAATTTACACTGCCCAAGCCACCGGGGCCCAGGTAGCTAATCCCTCGCCATTAAAAGCAGCCATGACGGCGTCCTTAATCAACGGCCTCGATAACATGGCCGTAATTTCGGACCCTAACCATTCATCAAAAAACACTGCCATCAAACCCGACCAGCTACTTGAGTGGTTGCTGGCTCCTAAATTACCCGCTAGCCCCAAAGCGCTTTCGGTATGGCCAGAAAATTTAAGTGCCCAACAACAGGTTCACAAGCTGCTGCAAAACATGCTGACCAACGCAGGTGAAAATCCCACATCGCCGTCCAACGAGGGCACCGACAAGCTATTACGCCAATTGCTGCAGGTGAGCCAAAGCCTGTCGCGCATTCAGGGTGAACAAATCAATAACCGTCTGGTGATGCAGCAGCAACCAGAAAACCTGCAGCTAAACTTTTCACTGCCCTATTTACATCAGCAAGCTATGCATTGGTGTGAAATGGAGCTATCACAAGACAACAAAACAGATTCAAGCAATAACGCCATCCTGGGTTGGCACTTGGTATTGCGCTTTGCACAAGACACAGAGGGCGCATTTGCCATAGAAAGTCACCTGAGTGGCAACCAACTGCAACTAACATTATGGGCACAACAAAGAGAAGCGCTGGCCAAGTTAAATCAACACACCCACTTACTGCGACATAAATTAACGGCGGCAGGATTTCAGGTGGAAAACATTCAAAGCAAACGGGGCAACCCCAGCAAAAGCAGCCGCCAGGTGCATCAATCCATGATCGACGTACACACTTAGAGGGGATAAACATGAACCCACAACAGACAGAAAAAGATCGGGCACTGGCCTTGTTTTACGATGGTGGACAGGCGCCGGTGATCAGCGATCAGCGAGTGGGTGAGGCCGCACAAAAGCTCATAGAGCAAGCCCTGGAGATGGGCATTCCCATCTATGAAAATCCTCAGCTACTGGAGCAATTAAGCGAACTGCAGACGGGGCAAAACATTCCCACCGAGCTGTATCAATTAATCGCCGAGATTTTGGCCTTTGCTTTTTTCATACAAGGCAAGGCGCCAGACAATTACCAACCTGATGGTTTTAGTAGTGTTTAAAATGAAATTTAAAGTGGTATTTGAAGTGCTAAATTGAAAACGCAGACTGAGCCTGCCAATTTAAAATTGGCGAGACTCACAATACAGGATTTTTATTCCACCACTAACATGTTGGCGGTGGCAGTATGGACATTCCAACAGCCCTCACCCATGGCGCCACGCTGACTCAATTTAATATCACCAATGGCGTTGGCCCCCAGGCGATAAGCCTCGGCTTTCATATCCACCAGCAGAGTTTTCTCCAATGGCGCGTCACTGAAGGCAGTACTTTGACAGCGCTCGCTACTCACCTGCCCTAGTACCTGGCTTTGCGCAGGTATTTCATTGAGTACTTTTACCTTTTTATCGGACATGCGTTTGTCGCGTAAACTTAGGTGGCTAAGGTCATTGCCCTCCAATACACCCGGCATGGAGCTGCAGGCGGTAATCAAGAATAACGGTACGAGCACTAGGGGCAATATACGGTTGGATGAGTTTTTCATTATTATTTTTTAGTAGCTGAGTTCAGTTACTAGGTTAACAGCAACAGAGGGGCACGACACTAGCGCCTAACCTCAAACCCGCTTAATTCGTGGTCAAAGTTAGCCACTTGCTGGGTAATTTCGCTCACTTTGGCCAATACCGGACCTTTTTGGCACCACAGTAACAGCTGGCGCACCGATTCAGCCTCTCCCTGGGCCAAGATCTCCACCCTGTCATCCGGCAGGTTTTGCACCCAACCGCATAAGTTTAGTTTTTGGGCTTTCTTGGCGGTGGAGGCGCGAAAATAGACCCCCTGAACCTTGCCCGACACCCAAATATGAATTGCTTCGTTTGCCAATGGGACCGCCTCCATGGCGTATTGCTAGTCCCCCAGCATATGCCCAGCACAATAAAGCCGTCAACCGACTTGCAATACAGCCAGGTAAACTGAAGCTCAGCAGCCCGGAAACATGGTTACCACAGGCAAAAAGCCCCTGTCTATACACATTCGGTCTAGCGCGTATCAAGTCGTGATTGGCATCACGTACCCTGCAAAATAAGCCACTGCCAAGCTTACTCTGATCAATTGCTGACATACCATACGACAAAATTACTAATGCCAGGTGTGCCCATGTTTAAGACCAGTTTTTTCCTTGCCCTGCTTCTTTCATTCTTTAGCCAAGTGAGCCAGGCACAACAAGTCTTGAATGTACTGAACTGGAGCGAATACATAGACCCCGACGTGGTCAGTGATTTTGAGCAAAAGTACGATGCCAAGATTAACTACACCGAATTTGAAAGTGTTGAACAATACACCACAGAATTTTTTGCCAAGGACGCACAGTTTGATGTGACCTTCCCAGCATCCACCATGATTAACCTGTTGGTTGAAAACAATCTCATAGAGTCGCTGGATAAAAGCAAGTTGAGCCACTATGACAACCTAAGCAAAGACATCATGGACACCCTGGCCAACCACGACAAAGGCAATCAACACAGCATTCCCTACATGTGGGGCACCACAGGTTTAGGGGTAAATACCAAGGCCCTTAAAAGACTGGGATTAACCAGCAAACAGGATTCCTGGTCACTGATTTTTGACGAAAGCAGCCGTAAAAAAGTCAAATCTTGCGGTATGGCCTTATTGAACGAACGGGACGAGTTGTTTTCCGCGGCCCTCACCTACCTGGGTTATTCGGTCAATACCACCAGTAAAGATGAGTTACGCACCGCTGGCACCCTGTTAAAAGAAACTCTTACCGATGCCATCTATTTACACACTTCCCAACAATATACCGACCTGGCTTCAGGCAAGGTATGCGTGATTGTGGGCTACTCGGGTGACGTCATTGGCAGCACTGAAGAGAATGCCGACACCGCCTATTTTATTCCCCGCGAAGGCGCTCCAATGTGGGTGGACGTCATGACCATCTCAAAAAACAGCACAGAAAAAGAACTGGCCCATGCCTTTATTAATCACCTGCTGGATGCCAAGAGCGCGGCTAAAAACTCCAATTTCATCACCTATCCAACACCTGTGGTGGCGGCCAAGCCTTTCCTGGAAGAAGATATTTTAAGCAACCCGATTATTTACCCACCGCAAAACATCATGTCCCGCCTGCAAGCGCAAGCGCCGCAAACCCGCAAGGTGAGTAACATTAAACACCGCTTGTGGGTGAAGGCCATTTGCTCCGGTGGCAAGTGGTGTACCGTGCCCATGAAGTCCTTTTTCTAGTCCATTTAAACTATGCAATCCTGTTAGCCTCGGCTAACGGGATTAACAACTTGCTTGACCCAGAACAAGTTGCCCCCCACTAGCCAGTGCTAATCTATAACCTTCAACCAACCAGGTTATTGGCATGCCTCAGGCTCAGCAACACATTCAATGGGACGTGGAGCTCATTAAGCGCTACGACACATCCGGCCCCAGATATACCTCATACCCCACCGCCGTGCAGTTCAATGAAGGCTTCACTCTAAGCCATTATGAGCAAGCCCGCATCGTCGGCAATGAAAGCCGCCAGCCGTTATCCCTTTATGTGCACATTCCGTTTTGCGCCCACGTTTGTTACTACTGCGCCTGCAACAAGGTCATTACCAAGCGTCGCGAGAAAGCCCAGCCCTATTTAGACAGCCTTTATAAAGAGATGGCCATGCGCGCCAGCGGTTACCCTAAAGACCGCAAAGTTGAACAACTTCATTGGGGCGGCGGCACACCTACCTTTATATCCCATGAACAAATGAGTGCGCTCATGGCAAAAATGGCCGAATACTTTACGTTAAGCGAAGATGACGACCGGGATTACTCCATCGAAATCGACCCCAGGGAATTACAAAATGGCACCCTGGCGCATCTTAAAAAAATAGGTTTTAACCGGGTGAGCCTGGGGGTTCAAGATTTTAACGAGGCAGTACAAAAAGCGGTAAACCGGGTGCAGTCTTTGCAGCTCACGCGCAATACCCTGCAGGAAGCGAAGCAATTGGGCTTTCGCTCCATCAATATAGACCTAATTTACGGCCTGCCTATGCAAAGCCGTGACAGCTTTCGAGACACCTTAAAAACCGTGCTGGAGCTGAGCCCGGATCGTCTTTCGGTTTTTAACTATGCGCACCTGCCCCAGCGGTTCATGCCTCAACGACGTATCAATGAAAAAGATTTACCGGCTCCACAGGAGAAGTTGGCCATGCTGGAAGACAGTATTCAGCTGTTAACCCAGGCCGGTTACCGCTATGTGGGCATGGACCATTTTGCCAAACCTCAGGACAGCCTGGCGCAAGCGCAAATATCGGAAAAGCTGCATCGAAATTTTCAGGGTTATACCACCCATAAAGATTGTGACCTGGTAGCCTTTGGGGTATCCGCCATCAGCCAGGTTGGCGACACCTATTTTCAAAACAATGCCAATATTGATGCCTACCAGGATGCCTTGGATGCAGGCGTTTTGCCCATTGTGAAGGGGCTGATTTTAAATGACGAAGATGTATTGCGCCGTGCGGTGATCAAACAACTCATCTGCCACTTCAAGCTGAATTTCCCATGGCTACAAGCGCGCTTTAACATAGATGCTAAATCTCATTTTTCAGCGGTTTTGGACAAGCTTATTCCCTATGTTGAAGACGAACTGGTCATTCTAAACGACACAGGCATTCAAGTGACCAAGAAAGGGGAACTACTGATTCGTTGCATCTGCATGTTATTTGATGAGTATTTGGCCAACCCAAATCATCAGGTACGCTATAGCAAGGTCATTTGAGGTTCGTCCACGGCCGGATGATTGTCAGACACATCTGAGCATACAAGTGTTTACTCAAAAGAAGTTTGAGCATACACTCGTACGCTCAATAATCGGGATCTGTCATGACATCAGACAACATACTGCGTACCGGCCAGTCTTGGCTGGCCCGCCAAATCACCAATCACACAAGCTTTGGCGCCTATTTTGAGCCCCTCATACAGCTACTTCTGCCCCAATGGCGTAGTGATCGCTTACGCAGCAAGATTGTATCGATTCGCCAAGAATCCCATGATATGTATTCACTGGTGATTAAACCCCATAGACGTTGGCAAGATTTTACGGCCGGGCAACATTTGGAGCTCACCGTGGAGAAAGACGGAGCCTGGATGAGCCGCTTTTTCACCATATCCTCAAGCCCTGCACACTTCAAAAAGAGTGGTTTGATTGAGCTCAGCATTCAAATTCAAGAGAAGGGACAAATTACTCC
Organism: Bermanella sp. 47_1433_sub80_T6; assembly: GCA_002162985.1. Lineage (GTDB taxonomy): Bacteria > Pseudomonadota > Gammaproteobacteria > Pseudomonadales > Oceanobacteraceae > Bermanella. Next base: position 6,114 of record MAAD01000031.1, read on the forward strand.
CTGGTTATCTAAGGCTTTGCATGCGGGCAGCATAGTAAATCTAAGCCAGGCTCAGGGTGAGTTTTGTTTGTCTAGGCAAGAAGAGCCCATATTGATGATTGCCGGCGGCTCGGGCATTACTCCGTTTCGTGCCATGTTGCAGCAGCTGAGCCTAATGCCAAATAAAACAGACAATGTCGCAAAAACATTAATGTATTACGCCCGCTCCAGTGAACATTTTTTATTCAAGCAAGAACTGCGTAAATTCACCGAACAGGTGCCCTCATTACAGGTGCACTTCATCGATAGTGCCGAGCATGGCTTTTTAAGCGCACAACATCTGGAGCGTTACAGCGAGAATTTTAAAACGTCCCATATTTATCTGTGTGGCCCTGCCAATATGATTCTCCACGGCCGCAAATTATTGACGTCATTAAAGGTTAACTGGCAACAACTGCACTATGAATTTTTTGGTCCTGAACCCATTGATCTAGAGCAATCTAGCGGCGCCAATAGCATTTTATTTAGCCGTTCGAACAAACAAATATCCACAGAGGAAAGCGCTCCTAAGACCTTGTTGGAGCTGGCAGAACTGGCCAGTACCAACCCGGTAAGCGGCTGTCGAGCCGGTATCTGCCATCAGTGCATTTGCCAGAAAAAAAGCGGGGTGGTGTACAACACCAAGACCCAACAATACAGCGACACCGGCGCACAAGAGATTCAACTGTGCATCAGCGTAGCCGCCAGCGACCTCGTGTTAGAACTTTAAGGGGATATTTAATGAACCAACCAATACGCCCAAACCAAACCACACTGGATAACTTTGCCAAGGATCTAAATGATATCCGCGCAAAAACCATGAAAGAAGTGGGACAAATAGATGCCAACCACATCCGTAAGATGATTCGTGTGCAACGGGCCAGTGAAATTACCGGCCGCATCACTATGGTACTGGGGTTTATTAACCCAGTATTATGGATATTAGGCGTCTTGTTATTAGCGCTGGCTAAAATTCTGGATAACATGGAAATTGGCCACAACGTGAAACACGGTCAATACGACTGGATGAACGACCCCAACATTAATAGTCGCAATTTTGAATGGGACCACGCCGGGGACAGTGCTTCCTGGAAGCGCTACCACAATCATGAACACCACACCTATACCAACATTATCGGCAAGGACCGAGATTTTGGTTATGGCCTATTACGCTTGAGCGACGACACCCGCTGGAAACCTAAAAATCGGTGGCAACTGCCGGTATTTGTGCTGTTTAGCATGATGTTTCAATGGGGGGTGGCGTACCACGAGTTGGCCGGTGAACGCATATTCTTTGGCAAGCGCCGTAAAAAAAGCAGCCTACCCATTACCCGCACCCAACTGCGCAATGCATTTTTTAGTAAGGGCGCCCGTCAGTTGTTTAAAGATTATGTGTTTTTCCCGCTCATCTGCTGGCCGGTATTTTTACCTGTGTTGCTGGGTAATTTCTGCGCCAACATGCTGCGTGACTTGTGGACGGCCAGTGTTATTTTTTGCGGTCACTTCACCGAAAATATCCACGTATTTAAGATGTCTGAATGTGAGAATGAAACTCAGGGGCAATGGTATTACCGTCAAATTTTAGGTTCCTCCAACATCACTGGCTCGCGCTGGATGCACTTATTAACCGGCCATTTAAGCTGCCAGGTGGAACACCACCTGTTCCCGGACATTCCGGCCTGGCGTTATTTGGAGATATCCAAGCAAGTGCAGGCAGTCTGCAAAAAATATGATATCCCCTACAACACAGGGTCTTTTACCAAACAGTATTTCAGCGTAGTAAAGCGGGTGGTTACCTTCAGTTTTCCACCCCCAAAAATTCATGCACAGGCAGGTTAACTCTGCATCAACGCTTTAAATCCGCCACAGCCAGAGTGTGATCGCTCTGGCTTTTTCACGCCTGCCAAATCCGCTTAAATCTGCTAATATCGCCGCAAACAAAAACTCTAAAGGTAAACCCCGTGTCCCTAGACCCATTGGATATCGCCGCCCTGGTAGCTTATTTGCTGCTGATTACCGGCATTGGCTTTTATTTTTCACGCAAGAACACCAATACCGAAGAATATTTTGTGGGAGGGCGCTCGTTCTCTGGCTGGGTAATAGGATTGAGCCTAGTGGGCACCTCCATTAGCTCCATTACCTTTTTGGCCTATCCGGGAGATGCCTTTAAGACCTCCTGGATTCGTTTTGCCCCTAACCTGATGTTACCGCTTGCCATCTTGTTTGCCGCCTATTTTTTCCTGCCGTTTTTTCGTCGCGGCAAAACCACCTCGGCCTATGAGTACCTGGAAGACCGATTTGGCCCTTCCATTCGCGTTTATGGCGCCGTTGCCTTCATCATCGCGCAAATTGTACGGGTCAGCATGATCTTGTTTTTACTGTCTTTGTTATTGCAAGAGCTTACCGGCCTAAGCGCCACCTGGTGCATCATCATTGGCGGCGTGTTTGTGGCCGTGTATACCATCATAGGCGGCATAGACGCGGTAATCTGGACCGACGTAATGCAGACCATCGTATTGGCACTGGGTGGGGTATTGTGTTTATGGGTGATAGTGGATGCCTTACCCGGTGGCATGGGTCAGATTTTTTCCGTGGCCGATGAATTTAACAAGTTAAGTTTCAGCGTACTGGAAAACGGTAACCTCAATGCCATGGGCTGGGAAATTCGCTTCGATGAAAAAACCATCAGCATGATGTTGTTCATTGGTTTGATCGCCTGGTTAACCGAGTACAGCTCCAACCAAAACACCATACAAAGATACTGTGCCTCCAAATCTACCTACGAGGCGCGCAAGGCCATGTTAGTGGCGGTACTAAGCTCGCTGCCTATTTGGGCTTTTTATATGTTTTTAGGTACAGCCCTGTTTGTATTTTTCCAACAGTTCCCGGCCATCGCACCCCAGGAAATGTTGGACGGCACCCGAGCGCCGGAGCAAATTCTGCCCTACTTCATTAATAATCACCTGCCCGCCGGCGTAGCAGGTTTAGTAATTGCCTCGGCACTGGCGGCCGCCATGTCGTCTTTGGACAGCAGCATCAATGCTATCTCTACCGTATCTGTGGTGGATATTTATCGTCGCCATTTAAAACCAGGGCAAGATGACAAACACTATCTGAGGGCAGCCTGGGTGATCGCGGCCATCAGTGCCGTATTGATGATTGGCGGTGCCATTTATTTAACCAATGCAGAAACCAAGACCTTACAAGATACCGCCACCATTCTAAGTTCGATTCTGGGCGGCGGCTTACTGGGCTTGTACCTCATTGGTTTCTTCACCAAACAAGGGGATGCACGAGCGGCCTGGGCCGGGCTGGCGGCCACTATGGTATTTACCTCATGGACCATTCTGAGTAAAAACGGGTTGATGCCAGACAGCTTAAGTGTGCCGTTTGATTTGTATTACACCGGTTTCGTAGGCAACGTTATTATGTTTGTACTCACTTATCTGGTAGCGCGTTTTTATCTTAAAAACGCCAAAGACCTCAGCGGATTAACGGTTTGGACTAAATAATCAGGTGAACTAATTTTTAAACTGGGTTTCACATGATGTTTGAAACCCAGTTAGAATTTTATGCGGTACCCCATGACAAAATTGTCACCGCCGCCATCCTCTTTATTGTATTGACCGGTTTCAAAGTAGCAGTCGTTATTCCCCCCCAAGTTAATGTAAGCCCCCAGTAGGATACGATTCTTTTTAACACCTTCCTCATCGGCACTGGCATAACCCACACCGTACACCACAGAGTCACGAGTATAGGTAAGAGCAATATCTATTACGTCGGTATCTGTGGTTACACCATCTTTATCCTCACTGGAGCCCTCCAAATTAATGGCCATATATATTTCGTTCATGAAGTAAGACACCCCTATCGACCA
>MAAD01000007.1 GCA_002162985.1 Bermanella sp. 47_1433_sub80_T6
CCTAAAGAAGAGCTAGCTTACTTTTAAGCTGGCAACTTTCAAACTGCATAGATAACTGGGACTGTTGTGAGAAGGCCGTACAAGAATTAGGATTACCCAAACTGGGAACACGCCGCTCCTTGCCATCCAGCCTTTTACTAAATTAGTTTTAAAAACGAATTAGGACCCTGGAAATTGCTCCTGCATTTCCAGGATACAGCCCATCCATGGGCATAAAAAAGCCCGCGTGTTACCAGGCGGGCTAAGCACTCGAAATGACTTTCAAATTACTGCTAGGCTTCCAACACCCCAAATATGGAACGGGCATTCAAACCGTGTTTTTCCATGATCTCGCGCATGCGCTTCAAGGCTTCCACCTGAATTTGGCGAACCCGCTCTCGGGTCAAACCAATTTCATGGCCCACTTCTTCCAGGGTACTGGTTTCATACCCTCGTAAGCCAAAGCGGCGTGCGATGACCTCTCTTTGTTTCTCGGTGAGGTCCTCTAACCACTGATCCAGGCTATTGCGAATGTCGCTGTCCTGAAGCATCTGACAAGGGTCGCCAGCAGCATCGTCTGCAATGGTATCCAAAATGGACTTTTCGCTGTTGTAGCCCAGTGGAGAGTCCACAGAGGCCACTCTTTCGTTTAACCCCAGCATGCGTTTCACATCGGCTACGGGTTTTTCCAACAAATTAGCGATTTCTTCGGCGCTGGGCTCATGGTCAAGCTTTTGGGTAAGCTCTCTTGCCGCCCGTAAATAGACGTTTAATTCTTTCACCACATGAATGGGCAAACGGATGGTGCGGGTTTGGTTCATGATAGCCCGCTCAATGGTTTGACGAATCCACCAGGTGGCATACGTAGAAAAGCGAAAGCCTCTTTCCGGGTCAAATTTTTCCACCGCACGAATCAAGCCTAAATTGCCCTCTTCGATCAGATCCAACAGGGTTAGGCCACGATTAACGTAACGCCGTGCAATCTTAACCACCAAACGCAAGTTGCTCTCTATCATGCGCTTGCGGCCTTTATCGTCCCCTTTACGGGCCAAGCGCGCAAAGTGCACTTCTTCTGCCGGCGTTAATAAGGGAGAGAAACCAATTTCGTTGAGATAAAGCTGAGTGGCATCAAGATTCTTTTGTGTTTCTTTTTCTTTAATGGCGGTGCTTAACTTCTCTGGCGCCGCCTTTTTTTCCGCCTTCACGGCCTTCACCGCTTTTACAGCTTTCACTGCCTTAACCGCGGCTTTTTTTGCCACTGGTTTATCTGTCTTTTTGGCTGTCTTAGCAGTTTTGACTGCCTTCACCGCCTTGACTGCTTTTTTACGACTCGGTTTGACGTCCGCCACCGCCAAATCTGAATCTATTTCCTTATTTTGCAATTCCTTTTTTACCGCCATAGCTAGCCCCGCCAATTATCATTGTTGTTATTCGTAACTGCCTTAACTGTGTAAATAACTATTCAAAAGTCATTCCAAGAATTAAAAACATTTCGAACTAACAACAAAAAGAATAAAAAAATTGAACCCCGCCGTCAGACGAAAGCTATTTTTTCGTCTTTGGCAGATACAACATTGGATTCACTGGTTTCCCTTGATGACGAATTTCAAAGTGTAATTTCACTTTATCCGTACCACTGGAGCCTATCTCGGCAATGGACTGTCCGGCCTTTACGTGCTGATTTTCTTTCACTAACAAGCGCTTGTTGTGTGCATAGGCACTGAGGAATTGCTCGTTGTGCTTGATAATCACCAGGTTGCCATAGCCAAGTAAACCACTACCCGCGTAGACCACCGAACCTGCCGCTGCTGCAGTTACAGATTCCCCCAAGCTCCCACCAATATCAATCCCCTTGTTGGCAGGAGATTTTGCTGAAAATCTGGCGATTAATTTGCCTTTGGCGGGCCAGGACCAAGCCAGGTTGCCGTGACGCTTCACGGCTGTAGGGCCATTTTTAGGGCTTTTGTAAGCACTGGGGGTGACCTTGGAATTTGCTTTGGAGGCATTCGTCAAACTTTTGCTGGCGCTTGCTTTAGAGCCTGACGCCCGTTTTGTAGAGCGGGCAACGTTTAACTTCTGTCCTGGGAATATTAGGTACGGAGGACCAATTGAGTTAGCACTCGCTAACGCTTTATAGTCCCAACCATAGCGCCACGCAAGTGAGAACAGGGTCTCACTTTTTTGTACCACATGAACCTTGCTTGACACAGATGAAGAACTGAACTTATCTTCAACCGCCACGAAACCAGTACAGGCATTGAGACTAAATATGACCACTAAGGCCGAGACTGACTTCACCCAAGACGCCAACCAAGGGAAGTGTCGGATATTTTGACGCTCAGATTTCACCAGGGGCTTTAGGCTTAATATTATGTGGTTTTTAATTATCATGAATTCTCAAAAAGTTGCCCTAAATTCTAAATTCTTCTAAAAAAAGATTTTCTGCCCATTTGAACGGGCTTACAAATTGCGAATGCCAATTTTCTGCATGGGAATATTTACTTTAACCTCAAGGTTAACCCAGTACCAGAGGTTAACTTGTGGTTATTTTTCAGTCACTTCATTAATGGCGCGTCGCCTCTTCACCGACTGATTAAGGCCCAGCTCTAAAATAATCACCAGGGCAAAACCAAATACGGCCGACAAGCTCACTAGCAGTAGCTGCGGATCTAAATGCTCAAACGGAGAAATAGGGTATTCAATCCAGGGCACCGCATCCCCATTACTGTTAATACGGGTCTGTACCACTTCCTTCCAGGGCCAAAGTTTAATCAGGGCTCCCAGCATGAACCCGGTTAACAAGGCCATAGTGGCGGACTTAAAGCGGGCCAACAACCAAGCAAGAAACCGTGAGAACAACATTAAGCCGGCCACACAGCCGCTGCCAAAGATGATCAGGGTATAAAAATCAAAGGACTTCACCGCTCCAATCACCACCGAATACATGCCCAATAACAGCAAGATAAAACTGCCCGAAATGCCTGGCAGTATCATGGCGCTAATGGCGAGGGCACCGGATAAAAACAGAGTCAGGGCACTGACCTCTATCTGAGTGGCCGAAGACAGGCTAATCATGGCCGCTATGCTGGCACCTATCACCAATAAACTGCCCCGCTGCCAATTCCATTGGCCCACTTGGCGCCCCACATACAAGACAGAGGCCAATACCAAACCAAAAAAACACGGCCAAATAAACATGGGGTAGTGTTCGATAGCAAAGTGCAACACACGTGCAAACAGCACAATACTGGTGAGCATGCCGGCCAACAGACTCACTAAAAAGGTGCCGTCCATTTGTTGCCAGGTGGCTTTGAAACCGTTTTGAAACAGACTCTTTAAGGTGTCCAAACCAATATTCTTAATGGCGTTAATTAAACGCTCGTATATGCCGGTCACCAAGGCGATGGTACCGCCCGACACGCCGGGTACTATGTCCGCGGCGCCCATGGCCATGCCTTTTAAGAAATTCCACATCTGTTTAGCCTTTTATTGCTTTGGTGCCAGATAACATAGGCACAAATTTTACCGCTTCTAATATTTCTTTTTTAAAACCGTCTTCGGTGCGAGTGACCAGCGTTAACTGTTGGTCGTCCCCTATGCCCACAGGAATTATTAGACGGCCACCTATATTCAGTTGCAGGGTTAATTCCTTAGGGATCGTTTCCGGGGCCGCTGCCGACAGGATCGCATCAAAGGGCCCCTCTTCCGGCCAGCCCCAATTACCGTCTGCGTGTTTAAAACGCACATTATTAACCCGCAATAAAGACAATCGTTGCCTGGCTTTCTTTTGCAAACCCTCGATACGCTCCACACTGTGAATGCGTTTGGCCACCTGCGACAACACCAAAGTCTGATAACCACACCCTGTGCCTATTTCCAAAACACTTTCCAAGGGCCCGGTTTTAAGCAACAGTTCGGTCATCTTGGCCACAATATAGGGGCGACTAATGGTTTGACCAAAACCTATAGGAAGGGATGTATCTTCATAGGCGCGATGGCTTAAGGCTTCGTCCACAAAAATGTGACGAGGGGTATCCGCCATGACGGCTAACACGTCAGGGTTTTTTATTCCCTGTTCGATTAAACGCCCCACCAGTCGATCTCGGGTACGCTGGCTGGTCATGCCTATGCCCTGTAATTGCAAAGGGGTCACAGTGTCAGCTCCTTGAGGCTGGCTTGAACATCATAAGATGTCATGTCTACTTTAATGGGGGTGATGGAGACTTTATTCTGTGACACCGCATAAAAATCGGTACCCGGTCCTGCGTCCTGGGGCGCACCCACCCCACTGATCCAGTAACATTCCTTACCACGAGGGTTAATA
>MAAD01000024.1:0-2590 GCA_002162985.1 Bermanella sp. 47_1433_sub80_T6
CTTTAGAAGACAGGATGGTGAAGCACTTTATTCGAGATAAAGAAAAGGGCCCGCAGTTGCCACCGGACCTTCCCATCATGGAAAAAGATTTTCCGAAAGAATTAAAACACATCGGCAAGGCCATTAAGGCCAGTAAAGCCGAAGTGGATGTGAATGTTCGATCCCGTAGCGCCATCATGCGTATCGCGCAAAAAGAAATGTAGTGGCAACATTGTTTATGAGTGGGTTGCGGGGAAAACTGCTTGCCATTTTATTGATGCTCAGCGCTTTGGCGGTTATTTATAGCAGTTTTATGAACCGCCAATTGGCCCATGAATGGCAAGGCTTGGGAAATGAACACACTCGATTACAAGAGGAGTACGGTCGCTTGATGTTGGAATACAGCACCCTGGCGGCTCCTAGCCGAGTGGAAGAGTTGGCACGACAAACATTAAAAATGTCGTTCCCTAATAAAAATAATACACGAGTGATTCAGTTGGATCGCCGTTAAAGATAGCAACACACGGAAAACTAAGTGGCTTCAAAAAATCAATATGCGAATGGCGGTAACGGCTGGCGACATTACACAGTAATGGCGCTTGGCTTAATGCTGTTTGCAGTATTGTTAGTGCGCTTAACCCAGTTACAAGTATTGCAAACAGATTTCTTGCAAGGAGAGGGTGAGCGACGTTCGGTGCGCGACCATAAATTGCAGGCGTTTCGTGGCATGGTGGTGGATCGTAATGGTGAGCCGTTAGCTGTGAGCACACCTGTTAAAAGTGTGTGGCTTAACCCCAAACAAATTATTCAAGACAAAATTGATATTCGGCCAATGGCTCAATATCTGAGTATCAGTGTTAAGCAACTGCTTACTAAACTCAAAAAAAATCAGCATAAAGAATTTATTTATTTGCAGCGTCATATGAATCCTTTGATGGCGAAAAAAATTCAAGATTTAAAATTGCCCGGTGTGGGTTTGCAGCAAGAATTTAAGCGTTTCTATCCGGCGGCAGAAGTGGCCAGTCATGTGGTGGGCTTCACCAACATAGACGAACAAGGCCTGGAAGGGGTAGAGCTGGCCTATGATGATTGGTTGCAGGGCACCCCAGGCAAAGGGCGCATGATAAAAGATCGCTTGGGTCGCCTGGTTAAGGATCTGGGGGTAATTAAAGCTGCCCAGTCGGGTAAAGAATTGATGTTAAGCATAGATTTACGTCTGCAATATCAAGCCTATCGCGAGTTAAAAGCCTCGGTAGCGCAGCATGGTGCCAAGGCCGGATCTTTAATTATGGTCGATGTGAGCAGTGGCGAGATATTGGCCATGGTGAATCAGCCGTCTTATAACCCCAATAATCGCGCTGCATTGAATGTGGCGGCGGTGCGTAATCGCAGTGTCACGGATATTATTGAGCCAGGCTCCACAGTAAAACCTTTCACAGTTGTCGCGGCGCTAATGGCCGGGCAGGTAACCGACAAGTCCATCATAAATACCCATCCAGGCACTCTGCGATTGGGCAACAAAACCATTCGCGATCACAGAAATTATGGTGCACTGAACATCGAAGATATTTTAATTAAATCCAGTAACGTGGGTGTTAGTAAACTGGCAATTAATTTGGGTGGCGAAAACCTCTGGGCAAGTTATCAGACCCTGGGGTTGGGTAAGCCTGTGGGCATAGGTTTGCCTGGTGAGCACGGTGGCAAGGTGGCGGTTTTAACCAATCGTTGGAGTCAGTTGCAAAGTGCCACACTGGCTTATGGTTATGGTCTGGCGGTCACGCCTTTGCAGTTGGCGCAGGCTTATCAGGTATTGGCCAACGGCGGACTAAAGCAACCATTAAGCATTATTCATAAAGACCCTGAAGTGGGTGAGCAAGTCATCCCCAAAGACATTGCCGACAAAGTGCTGGCCATGCTGCAAGGGGTTGTAAGTGCAAAAGGCACCGCTCGCCGTGCCAAAGTGGATGGATATAAGGTAGCGGGGAAAACCGGTACAGCCCACAAAGTGGGTCAAAATGGCTATGAAGACGAACACTATTCAGCCTTGTTTGCCGGTATTGCCCCTGCCAATGACCCAAAAATAGTCACCATCGTGGTGGTGGATGATCCATCGGGTCGTGAATATTACGGTGGTGAAGTGGCCGCGCCCATCTTTTCTCGTGTGACTCAAGCCAGTTTGCGTCTGTTAAAAGTGCCGCCCACAGAGATTGAAAATAATTCAGTGGCGGGGGCTCATTTATGATTGCCATCAATGCCAACGCTTTTGAGTTTTTTAAGCCCTGGGTTTCCGCGTTACCCCTGGCCCTAAAAGATATTGCAGTAAACAACCTGTGTTTCGACAGTCGCCAGGTAACTCCCGGGGACGCTTTTGTGGTGATGCCGTCGGTGGCCGGCGGCCAGGCAGAATATATAAAGGCCGCACAAGAAAAAGGGGCTGTTTTATTTATTACTGGCCCGGAACTGAGCTCTATTTTCCCTGGTCCGTGTTTGCAAATTCCGGGCATGCTCCAGGTGATGGGGAATATCGTTCATCAAACATTGGGCAGTGCTTGCGACAAAATGGCGGTAATTGGCATTACCGGCACCAATGGCAAATCATCCATTAGTTTTT
>MAAD01000024.1:2600-9916 GCA_002162985.1 Bermanella sp. 47_1433_sub80_T6
GTTGCTTAATGAATTAAGCAAACCCTGCGCGGTCATGGGCACCCTGGGTTATGGGAGTATGTCATCGCTAACCGTGACGGGCATGACCACCCCGCCGCTTGAGCAACTGCATTTGGCCTTGCATGAGCTCAGTGAACATTATCAAGCGATAGCCATGGAGGTTTCCAGTCACGGTCTAGAGCAAGGGCGCTTGGCTGGCGTGAACTTTAACGGGGCTATCTTCAGTAATTTAACCCGTGACCATCTGGATTATCACGGGGATATGGCTACTTATGGCGCTGCCAAGGCCATGCTGTTTAATTGGCCAGATTTGGAATTTGCCATTATCAATATGGATGATGACTTTGCAGCTGAATTAGCCGAGTCTTCGAGCTGTGAGCAGGTGATCTATTACGGTCGCGCCGAGGGTGCCCATTTAAAATTTGGTTTTGAGAAAATACACAGTCAGGGCATGACCATCATGTTTTCCTGGCAAGGGCAGGCTCAATCTATTGACTTGCCACTTTATGGTGAATTTAACGCTTACAATGTGGCGGCGGCCTTGGCTTGTACTCTGCAGATGGGGTTTGATTTCTCCTTGGCAGTTAAAGCCCTGCACGTGCTGCATGGAGTGCCCGGCAGAATGCAGCAGGTTAGCGCCAGTACGGGTCAGCCCCTGGTATTGGTGGATTACGCTCATACTCCGGATGCCCTGCAGCAAGCGTTACAGGCGATTAAGCAGCACTGCTCCGGCAAGATTCATCTGGTGGTGGGTTGTGGTGGCGACCGAGATGCAGGCAAGCGCCCATTAATGGGTAAAATTGCGCTGCAATATGCAGATATTGTTTTTTATACCAGCGATAATCCGCGCAGCGAATCTCCTCAGGATATATGCACGCAGATGACGGCCGAATTACCCACAGGCGCTTTCCGGATAGAACTGGATCGAAAAAAAGCCATCGAGGCGGCCGTCGGTATGGCGGGCCCAGAAGACCTGGTGGTCATAGCCGGTAAGGGTCATGAGGATTACCAAGAGATCAATGGCCAAAGAAGCTATTTCAGCGATGAAGCGGTGGCAAAAGAGGCATTAAAGTTAGGGAGTAGTACATGATAGGCACGGTTCGTTTAGCGGAGGTGGCAGAGTTTATTCCCGCCAAACACAGGGGCACCAATGTGCCGTTTCAGTTTGTGAGCACGGATACCCGTACTATCCAGCCCGGAGATTTATTTGTGGCGCTGGTGGGGGATCACTTTGACGGCCACGATTATATTGCCCTGGCGGTAGAAAAAGGTGCCTGTGCGGTGTTAGTAAGCAAACCCGTGGAAACCGCAGTGCCTTATTTGCAGGTAGCAGATACCACTAAGGCCTTGGGCCGTTTGGCATTGTTTAATCGCGAAAAATTCAACAAAGATGTGGTGGCGGTCACCGGCAGCAGTGGCAAGACCACAGTGAAAGGTATGATGGCCACCCTGTTGCGCCAACAAAATGAAGTACTGGTTACCCGAGGCAATTTTAACAATCATATCGGTGCCCCCATTACGCTTTTGCGTCTTAATCAAACCTATGACTACGCCATGTTAGAACTGGGTGCCAGCAGCGAAGGCGAGATCGCCTATATTGCCAATATAGCTAAACCCACGGTGGCCATCATCACCAATGCCATGCCAGCCCATCTGGAAGGATTTGGCGATTTAGATACCATCGTCAGAACCAAGGGCGAGATTATCGACGCTTTGCCTGAAGACGGCACTGCCATTTTAAATGCGGACAGCGATTATATTGGACAATGGCTCAAGCGCGCGGAACAGCGACCGGTTATCACCTTTGGCTTGAGTGATACTGCAAATGTGCGCGCAAGTAATGTAATAGTGGATACTATTGGTTGCTGCCAATTTACATTGCACATTAACGATGAGTCGGCGGCGGTGCACTTGCAGGTTCTAGGTAAACACAATGTATCAAATGCCCTGGCTTGTGCTGCCGCTTGTAGCGCTCTAAAAATGCCTTTGGCATTAATCGTGTCGGGTTTACAGGCGTTTGAGGGAGTAGAAGGGCGACTATTAGAGAAAAAGGGCCTGTCGAGCAGCACTGTAATCGATGACAGCTACAACGCTAATCCGGCCTCGGTACGCGCCGCCGTAGACGTATTAGCCTGTCGCAGTGGTCATACCATTTTTGTACTGGGTGACATGGGGGAGTTAGGCGTTGAAACCCAGATGGCCCATGCCGAAGTGGGCTCTTATGCCGGTGCGAATAATATTGATGAATTTTTTGCCATTGGGGAATTCAGTCGAGGTGCCGCCGATTCATTTGGTGATAATGCCCACTGGTTTGCGTCCCATGACAATTTGGTAAAGTTTCTAAAAACAAAATTAAAACAAGACGTCACAGTTTTAGTAAAAGGATCGCGCAGTGCCAGGATGGATAGAGTAGTGACAGAAATAACAGAACAACCATCAGAAAATAAGAAATAAAAACAGGAAATAAGCCATGTTGCTTTGGTTAGGGGAATACCTACAGCAGTTTCACTCCGGATTTGCGGTGCTGAACTACTTATCGCTGCGAGCTATTTTGGCCACCATTACCGCCTTGCTGCTTGCATTGTGGTTTGGGCCATACTTGATTCGTAAATTGCAGCAAAAACAAATCGGTCAGTCGATTCGTGATGATGGCCCTCAGTCTCATCTGAGTAAAGCTGGCACGCCGACCATGGGTGGTGTGCTTATTTTGCTGTCCATCGCCGTCAGCACGCTCATGTGGGGGGATTTAACCAATCATTATGTGTGGGTGATATTGCTGGTCACTATGACCACTGGCGCCGTGGGTTTTGTGGATGACTATCGCAAGGTAGTACAGAAAAACTCTCGCGGTTTGCCGGGTCGCTGGAAAATATTTTGGCAGAGTATTATTGCCCTAGTGGCCAGTGTGTATTTGTACATCAGTGCAGCAGGCTCCGCCGAGACCAGTTTGATTGTGCCTTTCTTTAAAGATGTCTTTCTGGATTTAGGTATTTTTTATGTGGTATTGAGTTTCTTTGTGATCGTGGGCACCAGTAATGCGGTAAACCTCACCGATGGCCTGGATGGTTTAGCAATCTTGCCTACCGTGATGGTGGGTGGCGCTCTGGGAGCGTGTGCCTACCTAGTAGGTAACGTGAATTTCGCCGAATATTTATTTTTGCCCTACCTGGAAGGCGTGGGTGAGGTGATTATTTTTTGCGCCGCACTAGTGGGGGCGGGTATCGGATTTTTATGGTTTAACACTTACCCTGCACAGGTATTTATGGGAGATGTAGGTTCACTGGCCTTGGGTGCTGCCCTGGGTGTAGTGGCAGTGATTGTACGCCAGGAAATCTTGTTATTTATCATGGGGGGCATTTTTGTGGCCGAAACCGTGAGCGTTATTTTGCAGGTGGCATCCTTTAAAATGACCGGCAAACGTATCTTTCGTATGGCGCCCTTGCACCATCACTTTGAATTAAAAGGCTGGCCAGAACCCAGGGTTATCGTGCGCTTTTGGATCATTACCTTGTTTTTGGTTTTGATCGGTATGGCCACTCTTAAGATTCGATAATCGTATTGTTACAGGTATAAAATAAACGTGAGCATCATCACCACAGATCAGCAAAAAGTTGTCATCGGCCTGGGTAAAACCGGGTATTCGGTGATTGCTTTTTTTGTGGCGCGCGGCATTCGTGTGGTTGCCATGGATACCCGTGAGCAAACACCCTATAGCGAACAGGTAAAAAAAGAATTTCCACAGGTTCAATTGTATTTAGGTGGCCTCGAGCAGGCTGTTTTAAATGGTGCAGCGCAAATTATTTTAAGCCCGGGTTTGCCCTTGGCCACATCGGAAATTCAAACTGCCATTGAGCAGGGTGTGCCCGTGGTGGGGGATGTTCAGGTATTTGCCGATTATGCCCAAGCGCCAATCCTTGCCATTACCGGCTCCAACGCCAAAAGTACCGTGACCACCCTAGTGGGCGAAATGGCTAAAGACGCCGGTGTAAAGGTGGCGGTGGGGGGCAACCTGGGAACCCCTGCACTGGATTTAATCGCAGACGATATTGAACTGTATGTCATGGAGTTAAGCAGTTTTCAGTTGGAGACTACGCCCGCCCTTAAAGCAAAAGTTGCCACTGTACTAAATGTAAGCCCCGATCACCTGGATCGTTATGACAGCTATCTGCAATATCATCAGGCCAAACATGAAATTTTTAAAGGCAGTCAGGCTGTAGTGGTAAATCGTGACGATGCCCTGTCGGCTCCCATGATAAAACCCGGGGTGAAACACACATCGTTTGGCTTGAGCGCCCCCGACTTAAACCAGTTTGGCATCATCAAACAAGAATCAAATGCCTACCTGGCCAAATTTAATCAACCGTTGCTGGATGTTTCCAAACTCAAAATAAAAGGCAGTCATAATCGCAGCAATGCATTGGCGGCACTGGCCTTGGGTGAGGCGGTGGGGCTGGATATGACGTCCATGTTAACCACATTGCAAAACTATCCAGGCCTTGCGCACCGCTGTCAGTGGCTTAAATGCAGTGACGGAGTTGATTATTATAACGACTCCAAAGGCACTAATGTGGGGGCGACGGTGGCGGCGTTAGAGGGGCTGGGCCCGGATACTCAGGGAAAAATTATTTTAATGGCGGGGGGCGTCGCCAAGGGTGCTGATTTCTCTTTCATGAAAGATGCTATCAAGCAGTACGTTACCACCCTGGTATTGTATGGCGAAGATAGAGCGTCCTTGGCGCAAGCCTTAACGGGGCAGGCAGAAATTAAATTGGCCGACAGCTTTGAAGAGGCTTTTAATCTGGCTCGTGATAATGCTCAGCGCGGTGATGCCGTGTTGTTATCACCGGCCTGTGCCAGTTTTGATATGTTCAAAAATTTTGAGCACCGTGGACAGGTCTTTACTCAATTGGTGGAAGCCCTATGAGCTCGGCCACTCGCACTATTAAGCCTGAACCGGTTTGGCGCAGCATTGACTTTAAACAGCCGATCATTATCGATCGTTCATTGTTAATGGCGGTGGTTTTGTTGGCGGCACTGGGTTGGTTGATGGTGACTTCGGCCAGTATGGATTGGTCGCAGCGACACTTTGATAATGTATTTTACATCAGTGCACGGCATGGCATCTTTTTATGCATAGGGGCCGCAGCCACCTGGCTAATGTTACGCATTCCCTTGTCCGTATGGCGGTCGGTTAGTGGCTTGTTAGTGGTACTGGCTTTGGTGTTGTTGGTGGCGGTTTTGATCCCTGGCGTGGGTCGAGAGATCAACGGCAGCATGCGTTGGTTATCGCTGGGCTTTATGAATGCTCAGCCCAGTGAATTTGCCAAGTTGGCGACGATTTTGTATATGGCCAGCTATTTGGATCGTCGCCGTATAGAGGTGCAATCCAAGTGGTCTGGTTTCATGAAGCCATTATTTGTGTTGTCACTGTTGGCAATTTTGTTATTGCTGGAACCGGATTTTGGTGCGGTAGTGGTGCTCATGTTATCCACATTGGGTTTGTTGTTCTTGGGCGGTGTAAAAGCCGGACAGTTTATTCTCACTGCGGTGGTGGTGGTGAGTTCGTCTGTGGTCATCTTACTTAGCCAGCCGTATCGGCTAAAGCGTTTAACCGGCTATTGGGAGCCGTGGAATGAGGAGAATGTCTTTGGCAGCGGCTATCAGCTCACACAAAGCTTAATTGCTTTTGGTCGAGGAGAGTTCACCGGCGTAGGTTTGGGCAACAGCATACAAAAACTGTTTTATTTGCCCGAGGCACACACCGACTTTGTATTTGCAATCTGGGCAGAAGAAACCGGTTTGCTGGGTTGCCTGGTGATACTGGGGCTATTTACCTTTGTATTTTTAAAAGCCATGTCCTTGGGGCGTAAAGCCTTCGATGAACAACAGTTTTTTGCCGCCTACGTGGCTTACGGGGTGGCCTTGTTAATTGGCTTTCAGGCTTTTATAAATTTAGGCGTGAACGTGGGGTTGTTACCCACCAAAGGATTAACCTTGCCATTTATTAGTTATGGCGGTTCCAGTCTGCTGGCTTGCTGCATTGCTTTGGGTTTACTGCTGCGAGTGCATCATGAGATGGCTGTTCGTTCAAAAGGGCATGGGTCATGAAAAAAAATAACGTATTAGTGATGGCGGGTGGTACCGGTGGGCATGTGATTCCGGCCTTGAGTGTGGCTCGTGAATTAAGTAACAAGGGTTATCAGGTTCACTGGCTAGGCAGTATTAAAGGAATCGAAAACGAACTGGTGGTGGATGCCGGTTATCCGTTGCATCGCATATCAATTTCTGGATTACGTGGCGGTGGAGTGGCAAAGCTGCTATTGGCACCCTTGCAAATAATGAAAGCCCTTTGGCAAACGTTTAAGGTGTATCGCCAGGTTAAACCTGTCATGTGTTTAGGCATGGGCGGCTTTGCCTCCGGTCCAGGTGGTCTAATGGCCTGGTTGTTGAGAGTGCCGTTAGTGGTGCATGAGCAAAATGCGGTGGCGGGTTTTACCAATAAATTATTAAGCGGCATGGCCACAGTTGTATTGCAGGCCTTCGATAATGCATTTTCTGCCGGGAAAAAAATACACACTGTGGGTAATCCGGTGCGCAGCAGCATTGTTGGCATTGCGGAACCCCAAAAAAGATTAAGTGATCGCCAGGGCCCGCTCAATGTATTGGTAGTGGGCGGCAGCCTGGGGGCGGTAGCGCTCAACAATGTGGTCATTGAGATGATGGGCCTACAGGAATTAAAACTCAATTTGTGGCATCAAACCGGCGCTCGTAATTACGACGCTGTGAAGGCAGGTTACGAGTCTGCGCAAATTGAAGGTGTAAAGGTCAGCGCATTCATCAGCGATATGGCCGGTGCTTTTGCCTGGGCCGATGTGGTGATTTGTCGCTCGGGGGCCTTAACGGTTTCAGAGCTGATGGCAGCCGGCGTGGCTTCGATTTTGGTGCCGTACCCGTTTGCGGTGGATGACCACCAGACGGCCAACGGCCAGTTTTTAGTAAACCTTGAAGGTGCCATCATTTGCCAGCAAGCAGATTTAACGGCGCCATCACTGTTAGAAGAATTAACCCAGCTGCAGCAAGATCGAAACAGGTTGATGCAAATGTCCTGTGCGGCTCGATCGTTGGCAAAGGCCGACTCAGCGAAAGTGGTTACCAACTATTGTATTGAGGTTATCCATGACGGACGAAAATAAAGCAGTACAGCGCTGGGAAATCCCTGAAATGCGCCGAATTCGTCGCATCCATTTTATTGGTATTGGCGGCGTGGGCATGTGTGGTATTGCCGAGGTGTTGCTCAACCAGGGTTACGAAATATC
>MAAD01000318.1 GCA_002162985.1 Bermanella sp. 47_1433_sub80_T6
AGCCCTTTGCACTCATGTTTAACGCTTGTTCAATTTGATGAATTAAGCCAGGAAGCGGTTTGCGGCAATCGCAATTATCATCGGGCCCATGGGGGCAGTAGGCGATGTAATCTATTTTAGCGCCGGCCTCAGTGGCTAGAGTGAGCATTTTCTGGTGCATGGCAGCCAAGGTAGCAACCGTGAAGTAACCGCGACTAATGCCGGATTGATTAGTGGCGATGGCAATTTTAAAACCCGCTTGAGTCAGCTTAGCCAAGGCTTCCATGGAGCCGGGCAGGGGAATCCATTCGTCGACACTTTTAACATAGTCATCCGAGTCGTAATTAATGACACCATCGCGATCTAAAACGATAAGTTTGCTAGTCATGTTTAAGGTTGCTCCCTTTAGGGTCACAGGTAGCAGACTGCCAGCAGCCTTCTACAAATTGTAGGCAAAATAAAAGGGAGCTAGTGCTCCCTTTTATTGATGGTTTGTTTTTTATAGAAGCGAAATATCAGCCACTTTCAAAAACATATTACGCAATTGGTTTAACAAGGCTAAACGGTTTTGTTTAACGGCTTCGTCGTCGGCCATGACCATCACGTTGTCGAAGAAGTTATCTATGCTGTCACGTAGGCTCGCCAGTGAGGTTAGGTACTCTTCATAGGCACCGGTTTCAAACAAGGGAGCCGCTTGTTGGGCTTTTTCGTCCAACGCTTTGGCCAATACTTTCTCGGCATCTTCTTGCAGCAAGGATTCATTTACCACTGGGGCATCCAGGTAGGCGTCATTCTTGGCAAGAATATTCGACACACGCTTGTTAGCAGCGGCCAAAGCCTGAGCACTGTCCAGCTTGTAGAAAGCGTTTACCGCCTGTACTCGCTGGTTGATGTCTTTGGGTTGAGTAATACCCTTGGCTCTGACGGCTTGGAAAACCACCACAGGAATATTTTCATCCTGATACCAGGCACTGAAACGGTCCAGCATGTATTCGGTTAGTTTTGACTTGGTTTCTTCTTTTAAGTCGATAGGCCAGTTGTTGTCCATGGCCATATCGATGAGCTCACTTAAATCCAGGTTTAAGTCTTTCTCTACCAACAAACGCAAAACCCCCACAGAGGCACGACGCAGGGCAAATGGATCTTTACCACCTGTTGGTATTTGGCCGATGCCAAATAACCCTACCAGGCTGTCTAAACGGTCAGCCAAGGCAAGGGATAAACCGGTCACTGTAGCCGGCAATACATCACCCGAGAAAGACGGTTTGTATTGCTCAACCATAGCTGCACACACATCGCTGTGTTCGCCATCTTGCTTGGCATAATAAGAACCGGCGATGCCTTGCAGGTCAGAAAATTCATTAACCATGTCGGACAGTAAATCGGTTTTACATAATAGTGCAGCACGTTCAGCAAGCTTGGCATCGCCTCCAATAGCGGCAGCAATTTTTCCGGCCAATGACTGCAAGCGCAATGACTTGTCTTTTAAGGTACCTAGTTTCTGTACCCAAACAACAGTGGATAATTTTTCTACGCGGCTCTCAAGAGTTTGCTTGAGGTCGGTATCCCAGAAAAATTTAGCATCGGCCAAACGAGGGCGAATCACTTTTTCGTTGCCGTGAATCACTTGCTGCGGATCTTTCGATTCAATATTACAAATGGTGATGAAGTTAGGCATTAACTTGCCGTTTTTATCTTCCACGTGGAAATATTTCTGGTGTTCTTTCATGGACGAGATCAGCGCTTCGCTGGGCACATCCAAAAATAATTTATCAAAGTTACCGGCCAATGCGGTGGGCCATTCATTTAACGAAGCCACCTCATCCAGTAAGTCTTCATCAATTACAGCTACGCCACCCAGTTTCTCGCCTGCGGCAATTACCTGGCTGCGAACTAGTTCTTTACGCTCATCATAGTCGGCCAGTACTTTACCCTGTTCTTTCAAGGTGCCTTCGTAGGCGGCCGGGCTAGTAATCACAATTTCACGGTTGGCGTGGAATCTG
Source organism: Bermanella sp. 47_1433_sub80_T6 (assembly GCA_002162985.1). GTDB lineage: Bacteria > Pseudomonadota > Gammaproteobacteria > Pseudomonadales > Oceanobacteraceae > Bermanella. The sequence goes on from MAAD01000318.1 coordinate 1,983, forward strand.
TGACCCTTAGTGAAGTAGTTAGATTTAATGCCCAAAATATTGGCTTCAATAACTTTGCTGTCCAGCAACATTAAAATCCAGTGCACCGGACGTACAAATTCAATGCGGCTGCTGCCCCAACGCATGCGTTTTGCGATAGGTAGCTTGGCCAAAGCATCGGTGACCGCTACGGGTAATTCAGCGGCTGCGTTAGCACCCTCAACATCTTGTGCGTAATAAAGGCGTTCACCTTTT
>MAAD01000085.1 GCA_002162985.1 Bermanella sp. 47_1433_sub80_T6
GTAATTGTTACGTCACCGAATGTGGTTTTTAGTAGAACCTGAGTCATGAAGTCACCTTTTATGTGGGGTAATAAGCCTCTCCATTAATGCTGAATAGAGGTGCTCTAAATAATAAAGGCCGCTATAATACGGCTTTTGCCACGCCCTCGCTAGCTAAAGCGTGCCATTCGCGAGCTGCATCAAACCAATTGAGTTAACCTCCATGTCTGAAGAAAAGGTCAAAATGACTGAAGAAAAGGCCAAACCTGCTAATTTTATCGAAAAAATCATTAATGATGATTTGGCAGCCGGTAAGCACACCTCCATTACCACCCGTTTTCCCCCTGAGCCCAATGGCTATCTGCACATTGGCCACGCCAAAGCCATTTGTGTGAATTTTGGCCTGGCCCAGCAGTTTGGCGGCCAATGTAATTTACGTTTCGACGATACCAACCCGGAAAAAGAAGAAGACGAATACGTACAAGCCATTCAGGAAGATGTGAAATGGTTGGGTTTCCAATGGGCCGGTGATATTCACTACACCTCGGATTATTTCGACCAGTTACATGAGTGGGCCATTCACCTGGTTAAAGAGGGCAAGGCTTATGTATGTGACCTGTCTGCCCAAGAAACCAAAGAATACCGAGGCAACTTCGAGAAGCCAGGCAAAAACAGCCCGTATCGTGATCGCAGCGTTGAAGAAAACCTGGCGTTGTTTGAAAAAATGCGTGCCGGCGACTTTGACGAAGGTGCCTGTGGCCTGCGTGTAAAGATCGACATGGCGGCCCCTAATATGAGCCTGCGTGACCCATATATTTACCGTATCAAGAAGGCTCATCACCATCAAACCGGTGACAAGTGGTGCATCTACCCAAGTTACGACTTTGCCCACGGCCAGTCGGACGCGTTGGAAGGCATTAGCCACTCGGTATGTACCTTGGAATTTGCCGATCACCGTCCGTTATACGATTGGTTCATTGAGAACTTGCCGGTTCCCGCGCAGCCACATCAGTATGAGTTTGGCCGTTTGAACATTAACTACACAGTGACTTCAAAACGTAAGTTACGTGCTTTGGTGGAAGGCAAGGTAGTAAGCGGTTGGGACGACCCGCGTATGCCTACGATTTCGGGTATGCGTCGTCGTGGTTTCACGCCCAGTGCCATCCGTAACTTCTGTGACTCTTTGGCCGTGGCCAAGACTGACGGTACCGTGGATGTGGCTCAGCTGGAGTTCTTCATTCGTGATGACCTTAACCAGAATGCGCCTCGTGGCATGTGTGTGATTAATCCGCTTAAAGTGGTGATTAACAACATGGCAAATGATCATAGCGAGAATATTACCGTGCCTTACCTGCAAGATCGCCCCGAGATGGGTGAGCGCCAGGTGCCGTTCACAAATGAAATTTTCATCGATCAGGCTGACTTTAAAGAAGAGTACAGCAAGAAATTTAAGAAAAAATTCTGTGTGGGCAAACGTATTCGCCTGCGTCATGGCTACGTATTAGAAGCAGAAGGTTTTGAGAAAGACGAGCAGGGCAACATCGTTCAAGTAAATGCCAAACTGATTGAAAATACTCTGGGTTGTGATCCGGAAGACGGCATCAAACCAAAAGGTGTGGTGCATTGGATTAGCTGCGAACATGCAGTAGAAGCAGAATTACGTATGTATCAGCGTTTATTTAACGATGAAAACCCGGATGGTGGCAACAAAGATTTCATGGATTGCCTAACCGAAGATTCACATACCGTGACCAAGGGTCTAATTGAGCCTGCTTTGGCAGAAGTGGCCCCCGAATCTGTGTTCCAGTTTGAGCGTGAAGGCTATTACGTGGCCGATCGTTTCGATCACACCAGTGAAAAACCGGTATTTAACCTCACCATAGGTTTGCGTGAAGACAAATCACTCGCTAAATAGGCTACCCGTACGAGGCCACCCCGTGGCCGATCTTTTAATATCGTTTATCAATTGATCGGGCAGGGGCTGCCCTCGTACATACATGTATTAATTAAGAAAAAAGAATTCAGGAACCTCGATGGCTTTATCCATATACAACACTCTGACCCGTCAGAAAGAAACTTTCAAACCCATGGTGGACGGCAAGGTGGGCATGTACGTGTGTGGCATGACGGTCTATGATTTTTGCCACATGGGTCACGCCCGCGTCATGGTGTCGTTTGATGTGATTGTGCGTTATTTGCGTCATCAGGGTTACGACGTGAACTACATTCGTAATATTACTGATATCGACGACAAGATCATTAATCGTGCTGCCGAAAATGGTGAGGACTTTAACGTCTTAGTGGATCGTATGGTATTAGCCATGAACGAAGACTTTGGTAAGTTAAATGTATTAACACCCGACAGCGAGCCAAAGGCCACCGATCACATTCAGGGTATTCTGGATATGGTGCAAACCCTTATCGAAAAAGAATTTGCCTACGTGGGTAAAAGCGGTGATGTTTATTACCGGGTGCGCAAGTTTGAAGGCTACGGAAAATTATCCGGCAAGATTCTGGAAGACCTGGAAGCCGGTGCCCGAGTAGACGTGGTGGAAGACAAAGAAGATCCCCTGGACTTTGTTTTATGGAAAGCGGCCAAGCCGGGAGAGCCTTCCTGGTCAAGCCCTTGGGGTGAAGGCCGCCCTGGCTGGCACATAGAGTGTTCAGCCATGTCTACCTGCTGCCTGGGCAACAATTTCGACATACATGGTGGTGGCCCGGATTTAAAATTCCCGCACCATGAAAACGAAATTGCCCAAAGCGAAGCGGCCACTGGCGAGACTTACGCTAATACCTGGATGCACGCTGGTGCCTTGCGCATCGATGGCGAGAAGATGTCCAAGTCTTTGGGTAACTTCTTTACCATTCGTGATGTGTTGAAAGAATACGATGCCGAAGTGATTCGTTTCTTTTTGGCGTCAGTACAATATCGCAGCGAGATCAACTATTCACAGGAAGGCTTGAAAGATGCCGAAGTGAAACTGGACCGTTTGTATAACGCTCTGAAGGATTGCGATTTGTCTGTAGAAGTACCAAACGAAAACGCAACGGTAATTGACTTTAAACAGCGCTTTGTACAAGCCATGGATGATGACTTTAATACGCCTAAAGCCATCGCTGTGTTGTTTGAACTGGTGACAGTGATTAATAAAGCGTCAGGCGGCGAGAAAAACCAGCTAGGCGCTTTATTGAAAATGCTGGCCGATGTTTTGGGTTGTCTACAAACCGATGCTAGCGACTACTTTAAACAAGGTGTTGAAGTGGACGAAGCGTATATCCAGGACATGATTGAGCAGCGTAAGCAGGCCAAGAAAGATAAAGACTTTGCCCTGGCAGATAAAATTCGTATGGATTTAGACGCCCAAGGGATAGAGCTTCAGGACAGTCGAGAAGGGACTACCTGGGTGAGTAAGTAAATTCTTGAGTAGTATCATTGAAGCGCCTTAGGGCGCTTTTTTTATGTGTGTCATTCTGCTAGTTGGCTCTATTTAGCGCCAGATGATTTTATGACTGTTTAAGCTAATATATTTAATATGAAAAAAATATTAGCGATTCTTTTTCCAGTGATACTGGCGGCAGCCTTACCTGGTTGTAAAAGCCTTATTTTCCACCCCTCCAGTTACATGTTCAGTACCCCGTCAGATTTCGGCCTTCAATTTGAAAATATTGAACTGATCTCAAGTGATGACACAAAACTTCATGCCTGGTGGTTGCCAGCGATGGGTCAAGTAAAAGGTACAGTCTATTTCCTGCACGGCAATGCGCAAAATATCAGCAGCCATATTAATAGCGTCGCCTGGCTGCCCGAACAGGGCTATCAAGTATTACTACTGGATTATCGTGGTTTTGGCCGCTCAAAAGGCACCGCTAGTATTCCGGAGGTGTTTGCCGACATTAAGGCAGGTATGGATTGGTTGGCAATTAATCCCAATGTGAGTGGTAGACCTCTTTATTTGTTGGGGCAAAGTCTAGGGGCGGCATTGGGAGGTTTTGTGGTGGGCAATTCACCAAACTACTTGGCGCAGTTTGATGCCATTGTGCTGGACGCGGGGTTTACCGGCTTCCAGGCCATGACCGAAGAGGTCACCACAGGTAACTGGCTTACCTGGCCATTTCAGTACCCTATTAAATGGATGATGCCAACTGACTATGAGCTAATTGAGGTGGTGGCCAATATTAGCCCAACTCCCTTGTTAATTATTCACGGCAGGCAGGACAGGGTGATACCGTTTCATCATGGTGAGCAATTGTACGAAAAGGCCAATAGACCAAAGGTATTGATTGAATACGAAGGAGGGCATATCGAAACATTTCGATCTGTGAAAATGCGGCAATATTTATTGCAGTTTTTCACAGATTCAAGCGAAATGTAATGGAATCATTTATACATCTAGGAGCTAAAGGTTTTTAAACGCAGCCAATATACTTTCAGGAATGGCGCAGCTTTTACCTTCATTGTAGTTGTAATACACAATTAAACCCTCACCCTTGGCAGCGATGCAATCTTGCTGTTCGCTAAACACCGCGTACTCCATGGTAAAGCGCTTTTCTCCTTGCTCTATATTTTCCAGCTCTTTGATGCGGGTACCAATATGAATGTGGTCAGGATAGGTTAATGGAGCACGAAACTGACATTGAGTACTGGCCAGTATAGGGCCTATTTGTGTGGCGTTTTTATGTTCGTTTACACTCGTTTTCTCAAAATAGGCCATGCGTATATTTTCAAAATATCGAAAATATACGGTATTGTTTATGTGGCCAAAGGCATCCATGTCACCCCAATTCACGTCTTGATTCACCGTCAGGGAATAGTCCCGTAAAAACTCATTCTTGTTGTCGCTCATGTGGAGTTCCTTAATGTGTGGTTGCCTGAATTTCACAGCCATTTAAAACTTATTTTGTGAATTTTAAAATAGCATTTTCGGTCAAGTTATTAACCTATTCAGCAAAGAAGCCCTAGCCATTGGGAAATAGTTTGCCCACTACCTTGTTTACTAACGGGGCAACAAATAAGGCAACAGGGAAGGCCACCGGAAAGGCCACCAGAAAACTTTTTGTCCAGCGCAGGAGAAAGTCTCCATCTATGCCGGTATTTAATGCCACCAAAACGGCCGACATGATAAAGGCCATTAAAAATGACATGCCCAGGGCAAACGCAACGCGTGTTCTTAGAGTGTGCATCTTAAATAGATATCCTTTAGTTTTTAATGGCTTTTTTAGCGGCAGGTTTTAGATTCCAGATGCCTGCCAATATAATCAGGGCACTGCCAATAATAGTGGTTAACAACAGACTTTCCCCCCAAATTATCCAGCCTAGGGTGGCGCCATATACCACTGAACTGTATACGTAGGGTCCAATTTGTCCCGGGTTGGCAATTCGGTAAGCACGGGTTAAAGCTAACTGCCCCAAAGTGCCCATTAATCCCATTAAGGCAATCCAGGGCCAGTGATGCATGGCGGGCCACTGCCAACTCCAAATGAGCGGAATGGCCGACAGCAAGCTACTGATCACCCCAAAATAAAACACGATGCGCACACTGGGTTCGGTGCTTCCCATCTTACGAATGGTCACCTTGGCAGCGCTGGCTAATACGGCCGCCCCTATGCCTATTAAGGCTATGGGCGCGAAGGTATCTGTGCCCGGGCGTAATATGAAAATCACCCCCAAAAACCCAATGCCAATGGCCCAAAAGGTTCTGCCTTTTATGACTTCCCCTAACCACAGGGCCGCCAATATGGGCATGAACAAGGGACTGGTGAGTTTCACCAGGAATGCTTCGGCCAATGGCATATTAGCCAGTACGTAAAAAAAGCCATACATGGCCGATAGGCCCACGGTGGCGCGCAGTAGGTGTAAATGCATCTTTTGGGTTTTTAATATATGAGGGCCGTGATGTAACACGATGGGAATGAGCATGATTAAGCCAAACAGGTTGCGATAAAACACGATGACTTCGGTGGGCAGCTCTACACTTAAATGCTTGATGATAGCGCCCATGATGGCCAGCAAGGCTTCACCCAACAGGATGAACAGCGCGCCTTGTAATACATTATTCGGCATATAAAGTCTTTGTTCCTCTTCAGCCTAGGCCATCAAAAAGCAGCTATTATGACACAAGGGCTCTACATTGATGTAGCTCAATATCCTTGCTCTTGAAAATCTCGCCATTGGCACCATCAATAGTTTAACGAGAAATAAAGAAGGCCATAAACATGCGCATGGAAAAATTTACCAGTTCCCTACAGCAGGCGTTATCTGATGCGCAATCCTTGGCGCTGGGTAATGACCATAATCAAATTGATACCCTGCACCTAATGCTAGCCATGGTGGACCAGGCTCCCGGTGGCATCCGTCCGTTGTTGCAAGGCTTGGGGGTGGCGGTGAATGCCCTCAAGGGACAGCTTAATGAGCGCCTTAAATCCCTTCCTACTGTGAACAGCCCGGATGGGAATTTAAGTGCTTCTGCTGAGTTAGGTCGTATCCTTAATATCACCGATCGGTTGGCGCAAAAGCGCGGTGACCAGTACATTTCCAGTGAACTGGTGTTATTGGCCGCTTTGGAAGATAAGGGTGAAACCGGTAAGGTATTAGCTCAGTTCTCATTAAATAAAGACAATGTGGAGCGAGCCATCGATGCCGTGCGCGATGGTGAAAATGTAGACGACCCCAATGCCGAAGAAAATCGTCGAGCCCTTGATAAATTTACTGTGGACCTTACCGAGCAGGCAGCAGCCGGTAAGCTGGACCCAGTAATTGGCCGTGACGATGAAATACGTCGCACCATTCAGGTGTTGCAGCGTCGCACCAAAAATAACCCCATTTTAATTGGTGCACCAGGGGTGGGGAAAACCGCCATCATCGAAGGCCTGGCACAACGCATCATCAATGGTGAAGTACCGGAAGGTTTACGCGACAAGCAAATATTGTCGTTAGATATGGGCGCCCTGTTAGCCGGTGCCAAATTTCGTGGTGACTTTGAAGAACGTTTAAAAAATGTCTTAAAAGAAGTGAAGAAGCAGGAAGGCAATATCATCCTGTTCATCGATGAAATTCATACCATGGTGGGCGCCGGTAAAACCGATGGGGCGCTGGATGCCGGTAACATGCTAAAACCGGCCTTGTCCCGTGGTGAGTTGCATTGTGTGGGGGCCACCACTTTGGATGAATACCGAGAATACATAGAAAAAGATGCGGCGCTTGAGCGGCGTTTTCAAAGGGTACTGGTGGAAGAACCCAATGAAGAGGACACCATCGCCATATTGCGCGGCCTTAAAGAGCGTTACGAGGTGCATCACGGCGTACAGATTCTGGATGCCGCCATCATTGCCGCCGCTAAATTATCGAATCGTTACATTACCGACCGCCAATTACCCGACAAAGCCATCGATTTAATTGACGAAGCGGCTTCCATCATTCGCATGGAAATAGACAGCAAGCCACAGGATATGGATCGCTTGGAGCGCCGCCTCATTCAATTAAAAATTGAGCGCGAAGCCCTCAACAAGGAACAGGATGCTGCATCTAAAAAACGCCTCTCGGAAATTAATTCAGAGATCAATGTTCTGGGGCATGAGTATGTGGACCTAGAAGCCATCTGGAATCAAGAAAAACTGGTATTGGAAGGCAGCTCTCAGGCCAAGGAAAAGCTCGAAGAAGCCAAACTCGAAATGGAACAGGCACGACGGGCCGGTGATTTGCAACGCATGTCGGAATTACAATACGGCACCATTCCAGCGCTGGAAAAACAAATATTGGCCGCCGAACACGCCAGCATAGAAAATAATGAATTTAAATTGCTGCGCAATCGGGTCACCGAAGATGAAATTGCCGAGGTGGTTAGCAAGTGGACCGGGGTGCCGGTGGCTAAGATGTTAGAAGGTGAGCGAGATAAGTTACTGCGCATGGAAGAAGAATTGCACGCGCAGGTGGTGGGGCAGCATGACGCCATCGTGGCGGTGAGCAACGCAGTGCGTCGTTCCCGTGCGGGTTTGTCGGACCCCAAACGTCCCAATGGCAGCTTTTTGTTTTTAGGCCCCACGGGTGTGGGCAAGACCGAACTGTGCAAGGCATTGGCGAATTTCATGTTTGATTCCAACGATGCCATGGTGCGCATCGACATGTCTGAGTTCATGGAAAAACACAGTGTGGCTCGCCTAATTGGTGCGCCTCCAGGTTATGTAGGCTACGAAGAAGGGGGTTATCTAACCGAGCACGTACGTCGTAAACCCTACAGTGTGATCTTGTTGGATGAAGTGGAAAAAGCTCACCCGGATGTGTTCAACATATTATTGCAGGTGTTAGATGATGGTCAGTTAACCGATGGACAGGGGCGCACGGTGGACTTTAAAAATACCGTACTGGTAATGACCTCTAATTTAGGCAGCGATGTGATTCAAACTCTGGCTTCTCAGAATGGCGATGATGAGCAAAGTGAAGAACAATACGAAAATATGAAAGAGGCTGTAATGGATATTGTGGGTGGACATTTTCGCCCGGAATTTATTAACCGTATCGACGAGGTGGTGGTGTTCCATCCTCTGCGAAAATCTCAAATACGGGGCATCGCTGAAATTCAGTTGGAGCAGTTGCGCGATCGCTTACAAGAACGTGAACTGACTCTGGAGCTGAGCGAAGCTGCCATGAATATGATTGTGGAACTGGGATACGATCCGGTTTACGGGGCGCGCCCGTTAAAGCGCAGCATTCAACGTCACATTGAAAATAGTTTGGCTCAGGATATTTTGGCGCAACGCTTTAATGCCGGTGATGCCATAGTGGCGGAGGTGGAAGGGGATAAGCTGGTATTTAAAGTGGCGGTGCATGCTTAAAAAGCAATAGGGCATACCATTGGAAACTGCTCCCTGCGTTTCCAAGATACCGCCCGTCCTTGGGCATGCCCTAAAATATTGCTCCTGCAATTTTAGCTTTCTATACTAGGGCGCCCGTCCTTGGGCATACCCTAAAATGTTGCTCCTGCAATTTTAGGATACCGCCCGTCCTTGGGCATAAAAAAACCTGATTCGCTTACACGGATCAGGTTTTTTATTTAATAAAGTTTAAAAACTTTATTAAGCGATGTCGCAGCTAACTTCTTCTTCGATGTTGCCGGCTTCAACCGCGTCGATCGCTTTTTGATCGTGTGGATTTGGAGGACAACCACAAGCGTGCTCGGTAGTGGCGTGTAAACGCGCCTGTTCCATGTGCCACTGAGCTACTTTAAGGTGCTGATCAACATTCATGATAAATATCCTATCAATTGATTAAAAAACAATCATCTAAATGACAATATTTGGTGATTGTAAATAATATATGGGCTATGTCTAGCGCGTTCTGTCTAAAAGTGGCGCAATATTGGATATATGTTTTAATATTAGAAATGGCGCAAAATTTCTGTTCATATCTGGGTATTAATTTAAATTCGCCTAAAATTTAGTCAAGGGTGGTGCATGGCAAATCCAATCAGTGAAGGTATTAAGCGCTTAAGGGCTCAGCATAAATTAACTCAAACCGAATTGGCCAACATGGCAGGTATTCCTCGTGCCACGCTGGCCAACATGGAAAGCACCAATAGTAACCCTAGTATTTCGGTGGTGGTGAAGGTGGCGCAATGTTTGGGCGTGTCGGTGGATGATTTAATTACGCGCCGTCATTCAATCAACGTTACCCAGGTAGAGCGAAAAGACATGCCGGTATCCCACCAGGACGAAGGCAAGTTTACCAGTACTCGCACCAGCCCCATCAGCACCTCAAACTTGCACATCAATGATGTGAGCATGATGCCCGGTTGTTATACCAAGGGAGTGCCCCATCCGGAAGGCAGTCACGAACTATTTTTATGTTTGGAAGGCACCGCAACCCTGGAAGTGCAGGGGGAAAAGTTTGAGGTGCAGGCTGGTGACCTGATTTATTTCCTGGGGCACTTGCCCCATTGTTATGGCAATGAAAGCTTAAAACCCGTG
>MAAD01000212.1:0-1644 GCA_002162985.1 Bermanella sp. 47_1433_sub80_T6
CACCATAGCGAAACAAGGCAGTCCGGCATGATTCACGGATCCTTTACTAGCATTGCAACAACGCTAATTTTTGCCCAAAGCACCAACGAACAAGGCACACCAGCATGAGTCTCATTACTCCTAGTCACATTCAACTGAATGAAGAAGGGCGCTTAAAACACTTCTTAACCACGGAAGGTTTAAGCCAACCCCTGCTCACCGAAATTTTGGATACCGCCGACAGCTTCATCAGCACTCAGGAGCGCAATGTTAAAACCGTGCCTTTGTTGCGTGGCAAAACGGTCGTGAACCTGTTTTTTGAAAATTCCACCCGTACCCGCTCTACTTTTGAGCTGGCGGCCAAGCGTCTTTCAGCCAACATTTTAAATTTGGACATTGCTCGCAGCGCAACCTCCAAGGGCGAGACTCTCATGGATACCTTGTGGAATCTGGAGTCCATGTACAGTGACATGTTTGTGGTGCGTCACGCAGACTCGGGCGCCGCCCACTTTATCGCCCAGCACATTACCCCAAATGTAGCTGTCATTAACGCAGGTGACGGACGTCATGCCCATCCCACTCAGGCCATGCTGGACATGCTCACCATACGTCGCGAGAAGGGCCCGTTTGAAAACCTCACTGTGGCCATTGTGGGTGACATCCTGCATTCACGGGTGGCGCGCTCACAAATTTATGCGCTTAAAACCCTCGGCAGCACCGACATACGGGTCATTGGTCCCAACACCCTTATCCCCAAAGACATCGAAAGTCTGGGAGTTCGCGCCTACAACAACATGGCTCAGGGTTTAAAAGGGGTAGACGTGGTGATCATGCTGCGCCTGCAAAAAGAACGCATGCAGGCGGCGCTACTACCCAGCGAGGCCGAATACTATCGCCTGTTCGGATTAAGCACGGACAAACTGGCGCTGGCCAATCCCGGTGCCATCGTCATGCACCCGGGGCCCATTAATCGCGGTGTTGAGATTGAAAGCGCGGTGGCCGATGGCCCCCAGAGTGTCATCCTAAAACAAGTGAGCAATGGTATTCCCATGCGCATGGCGGTCATGGCCATGGCCATGGGTGGACAAAACCAGACTCGACAGGAGGAAGGTTAACCATGAAGGTACAACCTCAAAATACAATCGTCATTCAGGGCGGCCATATTTTTGACCCCCAACATGGGCTCGACGCCGTGATGGATATCTTCATCGAAAATGACACCATTGTGGCCCTAGGCAGTCAGCCTCAAGGTTTCATTGCCAACGAAACCATCAACGCCCATGGCAAGATGGTATTTCCCGGTTTCATCGACCTCAATGCCTTTCTGGGAGAGCCCGGATTTAGCCAAAAAGGCACCATAGCCAGTGAAACCCGTGCCGCCGCACAATCGGGCATCACTACCCTGTGCAGCACCCCGGACAGCAAACCCGTCATCGACAGCGCCACCCTCGCCGCCCTAGTACAGGATAAGGCCCAGCAGGCTGGCTATTGCCGAGTACAGCCCATAGGGGCTTTAACCGCAGGTTTACAAGGAGAGCAACTGAGCAACATGTTTGCTCTTAAGGACGCCGGCTGCGTGGCCTTGAGTAATCAGGACGCACCATTTCAAGATAGCCGCGTCATACAGCAGTGTTATCACTATGCCGCGGGTTTTGATATTCGTGT
>MAAD01000212.1:1651-3724 GCA_002162985.1 Bermanella sp. 47_1433_sub80_T6
ACCGCTCTCGCTCATGAAGGTTGCATGCACGAAGGCCCTACCAGTACTCAGCTGGGTTTGGCGGGTAACCCGGTGAGCGCCGAAATATCCAGCATGGCTCAACAACTAATTTTATGTGAAGAAACCGGCACTCAGCTGCACTTTAGCCGCATCACCAGTAAACAAGCATTGCACATGGTGATTCATGCCCAACAACAGGGTTTAGCGGTAAGTGCAGATGTGGCCTTGGGGAATTTGTATTTTAGTGATGAAGACTGTGCCGCCTACAACAGTTTAATGCATGTGCAGCCGGTTTATCGTAGTCACCAAGATCGCCAGGCATTATTGCAGGGCGTGAATGACGGCTACCTGTCTATTTGCTCCAACCATCGCCCCCATGAACTGGCCGCCAAGATGGCACCATTTGCCGCCACCGAAGCCGGCATCAGCGTATTAGACAGTTTCGCCGGGGCCATCTTTAATCTGGTGAATACTGGCAAGTTAACGCTCGCGGCCGCCATAGGTGCAATCACCTCTTTACCCGCCAAGGCCATCAATCAGCCTGCCGGGCAATTAACACCAGAAGGTCGAGCGGATCTTTGTATCGTCGATATGAAACAGGCCTGTGCATTAAACGCTGAAGATTTGGCTTCCAAGGGTCATAACAACCCCTGGTTAGGTGCGCAATTGGTGGGCAAAGTGGTCTGTACCATTAACGGCGGCCACATCGTTTATCAGGCCTAACATAAGCGATATTGGTACTTTCTAACGGGCTAAATTAATAGCCCGCTATTTTACTGCTCAAGGGTTAGACCCTTAGTGGCCGACGCCAGTTGATCCGGATCTTCCGAGGCCATCTTAATCATCAGGCGTAAATCGTTGGCGCTGTCGGCATGGGTGAGGGCATCTTCATAGGTGATCTCACCGGCCTGATGCAGGTTAAATAAACCCTGATCGAAAGTCTGCATGCCCAGCTCACCCGACTTGCTCATCAAGGCCTTCAGTTCATGCACCTCTCCCTTGCGAATTAAATCCGCGGCCAACGGGGTATTAATTAATACCTCCACCACCGCCCGGCGCCCTTTGCCATCCGGCGTGGGAATCAATTGCTGAGCTACGATTGCCTTCAGGTTTAACGACAAATCCATCCAGATTTGCGTATGCAGGTCAGATGGGAAAAAGTGAATCACCCGGTCCAGGGCCTGGTTGGCATTGTTGGCGTGCAAGGTGGCCAAACACAAATGGCCGGTCTCGGCGAAGGTGATAGCGTGATTCATGGTTTGCGCGGTGCGCACCTCCCCAATCATGATCACATCCGGCGCCTGACGCAGGGTGTTTTTAAGGGCTATTTCAAAGCTTTCGGTATCCAGTCCCACCTCACGCTGGGTGACGATGCAGCCCTGGTGCTGGTGTATAAATTCGATGGGGTCTTCGATGCTTATGATATGGCCGCGGCTGTTCTGGTTTCGGTAACCAATCATAGATGCCAGAGACGTGGATTTACCTGCTCCGGTGGCGCCCACAAACAATACCAGGCCACGTTTGCTCATGGCGATTTCTTTGATGATTTCGGGCAAACCCAACTGCTCTATTTGCGGAATGCGGGTCTCGATACGACGTAATACGATGCCCGGCAAGTTACGCTGATAAAAAGCGCTGGCACGAAAACGTCCCACCCCGCTGGCAGACACAGCAAAGTTCAGTTCTTTGGTTTTCTTAAACTCAACACTCTGATCCTTGTTCATTAAACCAAAGATCATCTCATGGGTTTGTTCAGGGCTTAACGGTGATTTGGTCACCGCGTGAATGCGCCCGTGTACCTTCATGCTGGGAGGCATGCCGGTGGTGATGAACAAGTCCGAGGCGTTTTTATCCACCATCAGCCGTAACAGTTTATCAATTTCCATTTTTTTGCCTCAAACAACCTTCGCGATCAATTTGACCTAGGTCATGAATATCCACCATCAGACGTAACAACTTATCAATTTCCATCGTGTTCGCCTTCAGGCCATGTTCATGGCCCGCTTAAAAGAGGGCCCATGGACAGGTTTTTTAGGTTTAGAAGTTTTCCGGGGTCTTGGCTTTTTCGCGCGC
>MAAD01000114.1 GCA_002162985.1 Bermanella sp. 47_1433_sub80_T6
TCGACTCTCGGTAAGTACCCACACGAATTGTCTGAATTCGTTGTTAAAGATCGTGATTGCCGCTCGGGCTAACCAGGTCGCTTTCGTTAAGCGAGGCGCGCATTCTACAGAAGCGCTTATGTGTGTCAACGTTTTTCTTAATCTTGATTTCAAATGAAATCCGAAAATTTCGTTTGCCATCAAGGCGTTAACACCAACTTAAACAAGAAGTTTTAAGGCTCTTTGCTTAAGCGAGGCGCGCATCTTACAGTGTTTTGTTTGATGTTCAACCTCTTTTTGAAAGTTTGTTTTGAGTGTTTTGAAACACCGTTATTAGAACCTTCAACCTTCAATTTAAAGCCATGTATTTGGCCGTGCCTTGAAGAGGAGGCGCATTCTACCCATCTGAAGTTTAGAGTCAACGGACAAATTAAAGTATTTTCACTGCCAACGATTTAAAAGATTAGAAGAGCTTTGTGCATGTGCAAGCAAGCTGGAAGAATATTTATAAATAAGGGAGTGAGCGAGGAGTGGTTTTCAGAATATACCCGACCCTGAAGAACAAGGTCGGGCACTAGCAAACAAAATTAGGCAGCGTTACGGGCTTTAAACCACTTCCAAATAGTCATTACCGGACCAGAACTTCCGTAGATTAAAAACACACCCAACAGAATAGTTGGCGGGTCCAGTGAAATCACCGCAAACACAGCTACTATGGCCAACATAGCTACAAAGGGTACCTTGCCTTTAAGGTCGATGCCTTTAAAGCTGTGGTACTGGACATTACTCACCATTAAGAGTCCCGCCGTACCTACCACGATAGACATAAGAATCGCCACATCAGGACCACTGACGCCGTATTCACTTAATGCCCAAAGAGTACCGGCAACTATGGCTGCCGCCGCTGGACTGGCCAGGCCTGTGAAATAATTTTTATCTGCTGTGTCTATTTGGGTATTAAAGCGAGCCAGTCTTAAAGCGGCACCGGCCACATAGATGAAGGCCGCGATCCAGCCCACCTGACCTAACGACTGCAAGGACCAGCTAAAGGCGATTAATGCCGGAGCCACACCAAAGGACACCATATCTGCCAAGGAGTCATATTCGGCACCAAATTCAGACTGGGTATTGGTCATGCGAGCCACACGACCATCCAAACCATCTAGGATCATGGCCACGAAGATGGCGATAGCCGCTTTTTCGAAATGGCCGTTCATGGATGCCACCACAGCATAGAAGCCAAAGAATAAGGCGCCTGTGGTGAAAAGGTTAGGCAGCAGGTAAATACCCTTGCTGCGTAACATGGATTTTTTTGTTTCGGGTTGTTGATCTTGATTCAAGGGAACTACCTTTTCTTCTTCCGCTTGTGACATGGACGAGCCTGTTATTATGTTTTGCGCATCTTAAGACATATTAGTTAAAAATGCTTGCTCGTATAATAAAGATGCTAATAGCCGCTCATCTTAACATAAACATCTATGGCTTGAGCCAGTCTTCACTCACCTGCCAGAACGCTTGCACCATGGGATTGCTTAAATGTTGATTTACTACACATAAACCCACAGAAAACGGCTCCAACTCTGGACGTACCTGTAAAATACGCACTTTTTCGGTCATAGGACTGTTACTTAATACCAGGTCAGGCACCACCCCCACACCAAAGCCCAAGGCCACCATCGCCACTATGGCCTCATGACCACTCACTTGAGCATAGATATTGGGTTTTAACCCCATCTGTTTAAACCATAGCTCCACGCGTGTTCGGGCTAGGCCGGTTTCAGACAGTATCATGGGCACAGCCTGCCAGTTAATGTCACCGCTATTAAGCGCATCGGTTACCGGGCCGCTTTGATTGGGCGCTATAAAGGTAAGAGGCACAGGCAAGACGGGTTTAAACGCCAATCTTGATGGCAGCTGGTCGGGGCGAGCCCCTATGGCGATATCCACTTCACCGGCCAAAACCGTATCCACCGCCTGAGCCGCATCGCCGGTTCTTAGGCGAATATCCACCTTAGGATGCCGCTCACGAAACACCGCCAGCAGATCCGACAAAAAGCTGTAACTGGCGGTCACCGAGCAATACAAACTTAACTCACCACTCAGTTCACTTGCTTGGGTATTAAGCTGACGCTGTAACTGTTGATATTGATCCAGGCTGCGTAAGGCAAATTCACGAAATAAGGATCCCGCCTGGGTTAAGCGCACCTCACGGCGATCTCGTTCAAATAACTGATGGGATAATTCATCTTCCAAGCGCTGTACCACCCGACTCACCGTAGACGCCGAAGTATGACAACGCTGCGCGGTGTGCCCGTAATGCAGGGTATCGCATAACACCTGAAAAATAGTCAGGTCTTTAAAGTCCATCTGGCTTACCTATATAGTAGATTTAAAACACACCAAACCACCCTTGCATGCTTTGGATTGGCCAGCCACATAACAGCCGCTCATTGGACTCGTTATTTAGGATTCTTTATTGCACCCCTTTATTGCACCCCTTTATTGCAAAAGGTGCAACAGGTTATTGCGAATATCGCGTTTTACGCAACAGACTTTATTGTCTACACTTCAGCCCTATTAATACTGTCACAAACATTTTAAGCCGTTATGCGGTTAACTTAATAAGTGGAGCTCTATCATGGGTCAGAACTACTTCAACACTTTAAACCTGCGTGAGCAGCTGGATCAGCTTGCTCGTTGTCGTTTCATGGACCGCAGCGAATTTGCTAACGGTTGTGAAGCATTAAAAGGCCAGAAAGTGGTTATCGTAGGTTGTGGCGCTCAAGGCCTAAACCAGGGTTTGAACATGCGCGATTCTGGCCTAGACGTGTCTTACGCTTTGCGCGATGGCGCCATCAGCGAGAAGCGTCAGTCTTGGAAAAATGCTTCTGAAAATGGTTTTACAGTAGGCACTTACGCCGAGCTAATCCCTACAGCTGATTTGGTTTGTAACCTGACTCCTGACAAGCAGCACACAGATGCGGTTACTACCGTTATGCCATTAATGAAGAAAGGCGCAACTTTAGGCTACTCTCACGGCTTCAACATTGTTGAAGAAGGCATGCAAATTCGTGAAGACTTAACCGTAGTCATGGTTGCTCCTAAGTGCCCTGGCTCTGAAGTACGTGAAGAATACAAGCGTGGTTTTGGTGTTCCAACTCTAATCGCCGTTCACCCTGTAAACGATCCTGAAGCTAAGGGTTGGGCTGTTGCTAAAGCCTGGGCTTCTGCCACTGGTGGTGACCGTGCCGGTTGTCTTGAGTCTTCTTTTGTTGCCGAAGTTAAATCAGACCTTATGGGCGAGCAGACTATCCTGTGCGGTATGTTGCAAACTGGCGCCATCCTGGGTTATGAAAAAATGGTTGCCGACGGCATCGATGGTCCATACGCCGCTAAACTGATTCAGTTTGGTTGGGAAACTGTGACTGAAGCGCTTAAGATTGGCGGCATCACCAACATGATGGATCGTCTATCTAACCCTGCCAAGATCGAAGCCTTCGACATGGCCGAAGAACTTAAAGTGATCATGCGTCCTTTGTTCCGCAAGCATCAAGACGACATCATGACGGGTCATTTCTCTAAGACCATGATGGAAGATTGGGCTAACGATGATAAAAACTTGCTTCAGTGGCGTGCAGACACTGCCGAGACTGGTTTTGAAAAAGCTGCCGCTTGTGACACTGTGATTGACGAGCAAGAGTTCTTCGATAAAGGCATCATGCTAGTTGCTATGGTCAAGGCCGGTGTTGAACTTGCGTTCGAAACCATGGTTGAGTCTGGCATCGTTGAAGAGTCTGCTTACTACGAATCTCTACACGAGACTCCACTAATTGCTAACACCATCGCTCGTAAGAAGCTTTACGAAATGAACGTGGTAATTTCTGATACTGCTGAATACGGTTGTTACCTGTTCAACCACGCAGCAGTGCCTTTGCTGAAAGAACACTTCATGCCTAACATCGGCACCGACATGATCGGCCGTGGCTTGGATCTGACGTCTAACTCTGTGGATAACGCCCGCCTGGTTGAAGTGAACGAAGAAATTCGTGAACATCCAGTAGAGTGGATCGGTCAAGAGCTACGTGGCTACATGACTGACATGAAGCGTATCGTTGAGACTTCTAAGTAATTCTTTTTAGAATTAGTTAAACGCTAAACATAAAAAACCGCTGCGGTGACGTAGCGGTTTTTTTGTGCCTGCTTGATTTAAGTGAACGAACTATCCAGCTAAGAAATCGCGCACATCCAGTAGAGTGAATTTCTCAAGAGCTAGGTGGCTAGAGACTCACATAAATAAAAGATTGAGGCGTATTGTTGAAGTATCTAGGTGATGACTTTTAGAATTAGTTAAAAATTTAACAAAAAAACCGCTGTAGCAATACAGCGGCTTTTTTTATGTCCAGGGATGGGCTGCATATTGGTTTTACATGGATAAAATACCAAAGTATGCCTGTTTACCGATTACTCAAACAATCCCTTCACCGGCCACACCCCTTCAAACTCAGCCTGTTGCTTTTGAGCCTTGGCGGCGAATGTTTTCATCATGTCGTTGGGACGGAACATGCCCGACTGCCAGGTAGCCATATACTTCAAGCTATCGGCCACAGTATGGTCTCGGGTAAAGTTAATCATCTCTTTACAACCAGCCACCGCCAATGGGGAGTTCTTGGCAATTTGTGCGGCTATGGTCATGACCCCATCCACCAAAGATTCATGGTCCTTAAACACCTGGTTCACAAAACCCAAACGCAAGGCTTCCTCGGCGCCAAACTTGCGACCGGTATAGGCCAGCTCACGCACCACACCTTCCGGCATTAATTTAGGCAAACGCTGCAAGGTACCTACGTCAGCGGTCATACCCAGCTCGGTTTCTTTAATGGTGAAGTAGGCATCTTCGGTGCAGTAACGGCTATCCGAGGCACATACCATATCCAGTGCGCCACCGATACAGCCACCGTGAATGGCCGACAATACCGGGATCCGAATCTCTTCCAACGAACTCAAGGTGGCTTGCAGTTGCAAGACCACACGGCGCAGGTTTTCACCCATACGACCTGGGTCCCCGGTCATGGGGGTCGACTTAGGGCTACTGAACACCGCCAGGTCCATACCGGCCGAGAAATGTTTACCGGTGGACGATAAAACAATTGCACGCACCTCACCGGTGGCATCCAGGGCCTTCATAACTTGTGGCAGCTCCAGCCAAAAGTCCATATTCATGGAGTTCATGGCCTGGGGGCGACTCATCTGCACGTGGGCGATGTGATCTTTAATTTCAACGTTAAAGCTTTTGTATTCCATGATGGCTCCTAGACTCTACCTAAATGACCGCTAAACTTGTTTTTTTAGCCTACATTATGAAGAACTGATAAATTATTAATGAAGGATTAAACAATAAATACACATGTTTACACTGTCAGGATAACAAACAATGTAAACACTGTTAAGATAGTAATGCTCACTTATTTCAAGAAGTTCACCCATGGACAAACTCATACCCAATATAACCCCGGCCAAGCCCACTCCCAATTACCACCATGGCAACTTGCGCGAGGCCCTATTGGCGGCCAGTGTGGATCTCATTGGTCAGCAGGGTATTCAAGCTCTTAGCTTGCGTAAGCTGGCTCAGCTAGTGGGTGTGTCTCATACCTCTTGTTACCACCACTTCAAAGACAAGGATGCACTATTAGCGGCGGTGGCCGAGCAGGGCTTTGGACAAATTAGTAAAGGTTTAAGGCAGATCATGGATAACGCCGACACTCAGCTTATGGACAAACTTAAGCAGGCGGTGAGCGGCTATGTGAGTTTTGCCACCCAAAACCCCACCCAGTACGAGCTCATGTTTGGCCGGGACTTATGGCAAGGGGAAAACCACAGTCAATTTCAGCGGGTGGCCAAAGACAGTTTTCGCCAGTATGTGTATCTATTTGAGCAGTTTCAGCAAGAGGGTATTTTAGCGGCCTCTGAAAACCCGTTACGCCTGGCGCAACTCATGTGGTCTACCCTGCATGGCCTGGCAAAGCTGGCCAGTGACGGCATATTTGCCAAACAAGGGGACCTGGACGACATCATCGAATACGCCCTTAAACGAGTGGAAGGTCTGATCAATATCTCACCAACCTAAACCGTCCCTGCCGCCCCACTCCAGGCAATTAATATTGCCGTGGCAGTGAGTGACAGCCACCCTGCCCTTTAGTGACGTTTCCCGCCACCGTAAAAGTCTGAAATGGCCATATCTCCAAGAAGGCACCCAGGAGTAAAGTGAAGGCTAAGCTTGTAGAACTTTGTTATTTCCTAAAACTAAAAAATTAAAGGTCCATCATGAGCACAGACGCATTTATATTTGATGCCATCCGTACACCACGGGGCAAGGGTAAAAAAGACGGTTCCCTTTACGAAGTTAAGCCAGTTTCATTGCTTGTGGGCCTAATGAAGTCCTTACAAGAGCGTAACAATCTGGATACCAGCAAGGTTGAGGATGTCGTAATTGGTTGTGTGACCCCTATTGGCGACCAGGGTTGTGATATTGGTAAAACCGCCGCCATGGTGGCCGACTGGGACGAATCGGTTTCTGCTGTTCAATTAAACCGTTTTTGTGCATCCGGCCTGGAAGCCGTGAACACCGCCGCCATGAAAGTGGCTTCAGGTTGGGAAGATTTAGTGGTCGCGGGTGGCGTTGAGTCCATGTCCCGTGTACCTATGGGATCCGACGGCGGTGCCTGGGCACTGGATCCGGCCTCTAACTTTCACACCGGTTTTGTGCCTCAAGGTGTGGGCGCCGATTTAATCGCCACCCTTGAAGGTTTTAGTCGTGCCGATGTGGATGCCTATGCCGCCGAATCTCAGCGCAAGGCGGCTGCCGCACAAGCTGAAGGTCGTTTCGATAAGTCTCGTATTCCGGTTACCGATCAAAACGGCGTGGTGATTTTGGATCACGACGAATTCATTCGTGGCAATACCACCGCACAAGGCCTAGCCGGTTTAAACCCGTCTTTCCAAATGCCTGGCCAAATGGGTTTTGATGATTCTGCCAAACTTAAATATCCACAGGTGGAAGAAATTAATCACATCCACACTCCAGGTAACAGCTCGGGCATCGTAGATGGTGCAGCGTTGGTGTTAATTGGCAGCAAAAAAGCCGGTGAAGAACAAGGCCTTAAGCCCCGTGCACGTATTGTATCTGTGGCACTGACCTCCACCGAGCCTACCATCATGTTAACCGGCCCGGCGCCTGCTGCTCGTAAAGCATTGGCCAAAGCCAACTTGAATGTGGAAGACATCGACATTTTTGAAGTGAACGAAGCGTTTGCCTCGGTTGTTATGAAGTTTCAAAAAGAAATGAATGTGCCCAGCGAAAAAATCAACCCTAACGGCGGCTCCATTGCCATGGGTCACCCACTGGGTGCCACAGGTGCCATGATTATCGGTACTTGTCTGGATGAACTTGAGCGTCAAAACAAGCGTTACGGCCTGTGCACCTTATGTGTGGGCGGTGGTATGGGTATCGCAACTATTATTGAACGCGTGTAAGCGGGATAAGGAATAAGAAAATGACTGAAGCCATTCGTTTTGAAAAAGACAGCGACAATATCGTTACTCTGACCATAGATTTACCCGGTCAAAGTGCCAACATCATGAACAAAACTTTTAACGATGCGTTTAAAGAAATCGCTTTACGTGTAGAACAAGAGATTGATTCTATCAGCGGTATTATTATTGCCTCGGCCAAGAAAACATTTTTTGCAGGCGGTAACCTAAACGATTTAATCAAAGTACAACCAGAACACGCCACCGAATTCTTTACTGAAATCCAGGCCTTAAAAGCCCCCATGCGTAAGCTGGAAACTCTGGGCAAGCCAGTGGTGGCCGCCATTAACGGGGCTGCTTTAGGTGGTGGTTTAGAGATTTGCTTAGCCACTCACCATAGAATTGCCATCGATGACAATAAAACCAAGTTGGGTCTGCCCGAAGTAACTTTGGGTCTATTGCCAGGCGGTGGCGGTGTGGTGCGCATGGTACGCATGCTGGGGTTGGAAGCGGCTTTTAAATATTTGTTAGAAGGCAAGCAAGTAAATCCACAAGCCGCGCTTAAGGCTGGCATCATCGATGAGCTGGCCAGCGATAAACAAGACATGATGGATAAAGCCCGTGCCTGGATTTTAGCCAATCCTAAAGCGGTGCAGCCGTTTGATGCCAAGGGTTACAAGATGCCAGGGGGCACACCTCAGTCTCCTAAAGTGGCACAGATGCTGGCCATCATTCCTTCTATTTTGCGCAAAAAAACCAAGGGCTGTTACCCGGCGCCTGAAAAAATCATTGCCGCCGCCGCCGAAGGCGCGTTAACCGATTTTGATACCGCCTGTCGTATTGAATCTCGTTATTTTACCGAATTAACCACAGGCCAGGTTTCTAAAAATATGATTGGCACCCTTTGGTTCCAGCTAAACGAAATCAAAGCCGGTGGTTCACGTCCTGACAATATTCCTAAATACACCACCAAAAAAGTGGGTGTATTGGGTGCTGGCATGATGGGAGCCGGTATCGCTTACAATTCTGCGGTGGCGGGAATCGAGGTGGTACTAAAAGACATTAGCCAGGAAGCGGCCGATAAAGGTAAGGCCTACACAGCAGCTATTTTGCAGAAAAAGGTCGGTCGTAAACGCATGACCCAGGAAAAAATGGACGGCATCCTGGCCTTGATTACCCCCACAGCCAATGCCGAAGATTTAAACGGTTGTGACTTAATTATCGAAGCGGTGTTTGAAAACCGTGAATTGAAGGCCAAGGTGACTCAGGAAGCCGAGCAGTTCATGGACAAGGAAGGGGTATTTGCCTCTAACACCTCTACCCTGCCCATTACCGGTTTGGCCAAGGCGTCTAAGAATGCCGAGAAATTCATTGGCCTGCATTTCTTTAGTCCTGTGGATAAAATGCCTTTAGTGGAAATTATTGTTGGCGAGAAAACCAATGATGAAACGCTGGCGCGCGCCTTCGACTATGTATTGCAAACCAATAAAACCCCTATCGTGGTAAACGACAGTCGTGGTTTCTTCACCTCACGTACCTTTGGTACTTACATCAACGAAGGTCTCACTATGTTGGCCGAAGGGGTTCACCCTCAGGTGATTGAAAGTGCTGCGGCGCAAGCCGGTATGCCGGTGGGTCCATTGGCGGTACAGGATGAAGTGAGCATGAACCTGAGCCGCAAGGTGATTACGCAGACTCGTCAGGATATTGAAGATGAGGGTGGCAGTTTACCTGTGGACAGTGCGGAAGAACTGACCAACCGCATGGTGGATGAGTTTAAACGCCCGGGTAAATCCGATGGCGCAGGCTTCTACGAGTATCCTGCCAAGGGCAAAAAATCCCTATGGCCTGAACTGGTTAAACAGTTCACTAAAGATGAGGTGCAGTTACCGTTTGACGATGTGAAAGAACGCTTGTTATTCAGAATGTCGTTAGAGACCTTACGTTGTTACGAAGAGAAGGTATTGATGTCGGTACGTGATGCCAACATCGGTTCTATCTTTGGATTGGGTTTTGCTCCCTGGTCGGGCGGCGCCATTCAATACGTGAACCAATACGGTGTGCGTAACTTCTATAACCGCGCCAAGCAATTGAGCGAGCAATATGGTGAGCGTTTCACGCCACCTAAATTACTGGAAGCACAGGCCGAAAAAGATCAGCCTTTTGAGTAATTAATCGCTGTAAGCACCATTAAAACCACCTCCTCATTACCCTCTTAGGGTCATGAGGAGGTTTATTTCACTCCACTAAACCTCCCGCCTCAGTACGTTTCTATTCCAGAGTTATAATAAAATCATATATAGCTGCCAGGCTTATTGAATTGCTGATTGTCAGCCATTAGTATGCCAATCACGTATTTTTATTTGTAAGGTTTAATATGTCTCACATCCGTAATTTGGGTTTGATGTTGGTC
>MAAD01000188.1 GCA_002162985.1 Bermanella sp. 47_1433_sub80_T6
AAGCAGCGATACCATGTGGAACATTGTGCTGCTGGGGAAATGGATGTTCAGCGCCGCCATCGTGCTGGCGTTACCCGCCATTACCGCCATGTTAATGGTGAACATTGCTTTTGGTACGATGGCCAGGCTGGCGCCGCAGCTTAATATTTTTGCGGTGGGGTTTCCGGTGACCATGATGCTGGGTTTGATCGTTTTATGGATTACCTTTGGCGGGTTTGGACCGCAGTTCCATGCATTATTAACCGAAGCATTTCATATTATGCGCGATTTTAAGGCTTAAATTAATAAAAGCAGTTTAGTAACGGGTATTATTTTGGGAAATTAAAACATGGCTGATAACGACAGCAGTCAGGAAAAAACCGAAGAACCCACCCCCAGGCGACTGGAGAAGGCCCGCGAAGATGGCCAGATTCCACGCTCCAAGGAACTCAGTACCAGTCTCATCTTAATTGCCGGGGCCCTTTCCCTGTGGGTATTTGGCGGGGTGTTGTTTAATGCCGCGCAGAAAATTTTTGATTTTAATTTTGCCCTGCAACGCTTTCATATTTTTGATACTAATCAAATGGAGATTCATCTGGCGGCGTCCATGTTACAAGCCATGATTGCCATATCTCCGGTGATGATTTTACTGGTGGTGGCCGCCATTTTTGGCCCCTTGGCTTTGGGAGGCTGGATGTTCAGCGGAAAATCCCTGTTGCCAAAGCTGGATCGTATTAGCCCCATTGCGGGTTTTAAACGCATGTTTAGTATTAAAAGTTTAGTGGAGTTGTTAAAGGGCTGGGCAAAAATATTTGTGGTGGTGGGTACCATCCTGGCCTTGTTTTTTTCCCTCAAAGACACAGTGTTTGTTTTGAACCAGGAGCCTCATCGCCAGGCCATTTTTCACGCCACCGACCTGGTTATGACCGGCGCTTTGGCCCTGGCGTTGTGCACCTTGCTTATTAGCATTATTGATGTGCCGTTTCAGATTTATGAGTTCACCAAAAAAATGAAGATGAGCCTACAAGAAATCAAGGATGAAAGTAAAGACACCGAGGGTAAACCGGAAGTTAAGCAGCGCATACGCCAGCTGCAATACGAGATGAGTCAACGGCGCATGATGGGTGATGTGCCCGACGCCGATGTGATCATCACTAACCCTACTCACTATGCGGTGGCGTTAAAATATCACAGCGATGACATGCACATAGTGGAGGCGCCCACCCTGGCCAGATCTGTGTATGCCTTTACCAAGATAGGCAAAGAAATTCCCGAAGGTTTGTATGTAGCCATCGCTCAGGTGTTGGCTTATGTGTACCAGTTGGATCAGTTTTTTAAGGGTCGTGGCGAGCGCCCCAAGCAACCTGTATTCCCGGTACCGCCAGATTTACAGGCTTAATGGCCACCCCGTGGCCGAAAGGTTTTGTCGGGCAGGGGCTGCCCTCGTACGAGGCTGCTGGCAGGCGATCTTTTACGCAGCCTACAACTGCTTCCCCTTCTTAATCTGCGAATTGTCCAAACAATAAAAACTATCAAATCTATTTTGCTGGCCTTCTCTTTGCAATGCCCCCTACAGCGTCAATTTATATCTGTATTGTAATTCTGCGGTGTTAGGAGTGGGTCATGGCTGCCAGTAAAATTTCGTTACCCTCTGCCGGTGTCTTAAACCAAATATTCCAACAAGTTCGGGTGTTGGCTCAGGGCAACCTGGGCGTGCCGTTTATGCTCATGCTCATGCTGGGCATGATGACCCTGCCGGTGCCCACCATACTGCTGGACATCTTTTTCACTTTTAACATTGCCCTGGCTATTGTGGTGTTAATGGTGAGCATCTATGCGGCACGTCCCCTGGATTTTGCGATTTTCCCCAGTGTATTATTGGTGGCCACTTTATTGCGCCTGGCCTTGAATGTGGCCTCCACTCGAGTGGTGTTGTTGGAGGGTCACGAAGGGGGCGCGGCGGCCGGTAAAGTGATTGAAGCCTTTGGTGAAGTGTTGGTGGGCGGTAATTACGCGGTGGGTTTAGTAGTGTTTCTAATCTTGATGATCATAAACTTTGTGGTGGTCACTAAGGGTGCCGGACGTGTATCCGAGGTAAGTGCGCGTTTTACTTTGGATGCCATGCCGGGCAAACAGATGGCCATAGATGCGGATTTAAACGCGGGTCTCATCGATGCCGACCAGGCCAAGGAGCGGCGCGGCGACGTGGCCAACGAGGCCGACTTTTACGGTTCCATGGACGGTGCCAGTAAATTTGTAAAAGGGGATGCAGTGGCGGGCATGCTGATCTTAATCATTAACATTTTGGGCGGCTTGGTCATTGGCATGGTGCAGCACGACCTGGACTTTTCCCGAGCCATCGAAGTGTATGCCTTGCTCACCATAGGGGATGGCCTAGTGGCGCAAATTCCCAGCCTGTTATTGTCCACCGCCACCGCCATCATCGTGACTCGTAATAACAACAAAGAAAACATGGGTAGCCAAATATTTAGCCAGATGTTTGATACCGGCCGCTCGTTGGCGGTGGCCGCCGGCGTACTCATCCTAATGGGTTTGGTTCCGGGCATGCCCCATATGGCATTTTTAGGCCTGGGAGCCTGCGCCGCCGGTGGCGCCTACTGGATTTTTAGAAAAAATAAACAACCTCAGGTGGTGGATGAGGGTGTGGCAGGCTCAGCCCGTCAGGCCGCCCAAAAAGCCGGAGCACCCGCCGCGCCGGGTCAATCTGTGCCGGCATTGCCCGCCGCCGATACCAAGGAAGTGGATTGGGACGATGTGGAAAATGTCGACATCATCGGCCTGGAGGTGGGTTACCGATTAATCCCGCTGGTGGATAAAAACCAGGGTGGGCAGCTGCTCAGTCGCATCAAGGGCATTCGCCGCAAGCTTTCACAAGAGTTGGGTTTTTTAATTCCCAGTGTGCACATTCGAGACAACCTGGATTTGTTGCCCAACGCTTATCGTATTCAACTCATGGGGGTGAGCATCGCCGAGGCCGAGATCGAACCCGATAAAGACATGGCCATTAATCCTGGCCAGGTATTTGGCAAGCTGGAGGGCATGGCCACCATCGACCCGGCCTTTGGCCTGGAAGCGGTATGGATAGACAGCGGCAAAAAAGATCAGGCGCAAACCCTGGGGTATACAGTGGTGGATGCCAGCACAGTGGTGGCCACCCATTTAAATCAGCTGTTACAAAAACACGCCAGCGAGCTTATTGGCCACGAAGAAGTACAACAAATGCTGGACCGCCTGGCCAAGCTGTCACCCAAGCTGGCAGAAGAGCTGGTGCCCAATACCCTGAACCTAAGCCAAATGTTGGCAGTGTTACAAAGTCTGCTGCGCGAAGGGGTGCCGGTGCGGGACATTCGCAGCATCGCCGAGGCCTTGGCGAATACCCAGGTAGACAGTCAAGATACCGCCGCCTTAATTGTCATGGTTCGGCGGGTACTTAAGCGCCTCATCGTCCAGAGCATCTATGGCAATGTGGATGATCTGTCTGTGATCACCCTGGAGCCTTCCTTGGAACAGTTATTGCTGAAGACAGTACAACAGAGCAAACAACAAACCGGATCCAGCGATAATATGATTTTAGAGCCCACCATGACAGAAAGGCTGCAGCAGTCACTGCTGGAAGCCACCCGTAATCAGGAGATGGCGGGTAACCCAGCGGTGCTGTTGGTGAGCAATATCTTGCGTCCGGTACTGGCCAACTTTGTACGCTCGTTGATGGATAACCTGCATGTGTTGTCGTACCAGGAAATTCCGGACAACAAACAAATTACAATCGCCGCGACTATCGGGGCTTGAGCCAAAATGTTTAACATAATGATAAAAAATATTGGAGGCATAGCATGAAAGTAAAACGTTTTACCGCCACCAGTATGCAAAAAGCATTAAAAACCGTACGGGACGAAATGGGTCCGGACGCGGTGATTTTATCCAATCACAGGGTTAGTGGTGGGGTGGAAATTATCGTGGCTCAAAACTACGAGCCTGTGAGTGCCAAGCAAATGGTGCCGCCTCACGACGCCGAAGCCGAGCAACCAGTGGCTCCCACTGCGGTGGTTAAACCTAGCTATGTTATGCCCGCGCCTAAATCCTTTTTGGCCGATGAACTGGATAAGTTAAAAAGACCAGCAGCTCCCGCCGCGCCCGCCCATGTGGCCCGGCCCATCAGCAAAAAACCGGAAAACCCCTGGCCCTTTTTAAGCCAGGAAGATCGTCAGGATGTGGAAGAGCAGTTGCGCCTGCAGGATCAGTTAGAGTCCTTAAAAAAGCAAAGTCAAAAATCTCCCATAGACTTGCCCAAAGATAAAGCCGGTTTGCAACAAGCTTTGCAACACATTAAGCAGCAGCGCCAGGACGGCTTGGTCGGGCAGGTAGACATTACCCCGCCAAAGGTTAATGAACCGCTAGTGGCTGCGGTGCCCGAGGCCAACCAACAATTAATTGATGAAGTGCGCACCGAGCTGCACGACCTCACCGAGATGCTTAAAGCCAGCTCCAATAAGCCGCCGGCCCAAGTAACGCAACCCAGCAGTTTTGTCTGGAAAAAATACAGCCCCAGTAATGCTTTGCAGGCCAAATTATGGGGGCGCCTGGAGGCCATGGGTTTTGAAGAGTGGTTGATCTATCAATTGCTGGGCAAGCTGCAAAGTCAGCAAGATGAAAAACTTGCCTGGCAATCCTGTTTGCAAGAACTCAGTGTGCATTTAAATATGAGCCCCAGTGACCCGCTGAAACGCGGGGGCATCTTTGCCTTGGTAGGGCCCACCGGGGCCGGTAAAACCACCACCATCGCCAAGATGGCGGTGCGTTTCACCCTGGAGCATGAGGGCGCCAAGGTGGGTTTGATTACCATGGATAACTACCGTTTGGCGGCTCATGATCAGCTGCGCACCTTGGGGCAAATATTAGGTGTGCAGGTATTGGTGGCCGACCAGGATCACAGTGTACTGAGCTGCATCGAAACCCTGCAGGAGTGTGACCTGGTATTAATCGATACCGCAGGGCTGAGTCCTGAACACCCCATGTTGAACTATCAGTTACAACAACTGGCCCAACTAAAGGGGCGCATCAATACCTTGTTAACCCTGCCGTCCACCAGCAATAGCAGAGTGCTGCGTAAGGTCTATCATAACTATAAGGCCGCACAATTAACCGGGTGTGTATTAAGCAAGCTTGATGAAGCCAGTAGCCTGGGTGACGCCATCAGCGTCTTGCTGGAAAGTGGCTTGCCCTTGTCGTACATCACAGACGGCCAGCGCATACCGGATGATTTTCATCGCGCCACCGCCAAGGGTTTAGTGAAGCGGGTGGTGCAGGTGGCCAAACAAGAACAGCAGATGG
Organism: Bermanella sp. 47_1433_sub80_T6; assembly: GCA_002162985.1. GTDB lineage: Bacteria > Pseudomonadota > Gammaproteobacteria > Pseudomonadales > Oceanobacteraceae > Bermanella. The sequence goes on from MAAD01000188.1 coordinate 5,332, forward strand.
ATTATGGCAGTGGCCTGGCGGCCGGGGCCTGGTGAAAGCAAACCACAATAAAAATAACGTGACCAAAAATTAAGGTGAAAGAATGCATCCAGTACAAGTAATTGCCGTCACCGGCGGCAAAGGTGGGGTGGGCAAGAGTAACGTGTCGGTGAACATGAGCATCGCCCTGGCCGAGCTGGGCCGCAGGGTGGTGGTGCTGGACGCCGATCTGGGTCTGGCCAATATTGATATTCTGTTGGGCATTCACGCCAAAAATAACATCAGCAATGTATTAAGCGGCGAGATTACCCTGCAGGACGTTTTGGTGAACGGCCCAGGCGGCATACGGATTATTCCGGCGGCCTCGGGCACCCAAGCCATGGCCACCTTAGAGCCGGTGGAGCATGCTGGCTTGATTCGTGCGTTCAGTTCCATCAGTGAACAACTGGACATCCTGGTGGTGGATACCGCTGCTGGCATTGGTGACGCGGTGGTGAGTTTTGTGAAAGCCAGCCAGGAAGTGTTAATCGTGGTCACCGACGAGCCCACTAGCATCACAGATGCTTATGCTTTAATAAAACTATTGAACCGTGACCATGGATTGTTTCGCTTTAGGGTACTGGCGAACATGGTGAAGGGCAGTCAGGAAGGTCATAACCTGTTTGCCAAGATGACCAAGGTTACCGACCGATTTTTGGATGTGGCGTTGCAATACGTGGGCTGTATTCCATTTGATGACTCGGTGAAGCGGGCGGTGCAACGCCAGCGAGCCGTGGTGGAGGCCTACCCTAGATCCAAGGCGGCCCTGGCGTTTAAGTCTTTGGCTAAAAAAGTGGATGGCTGGCCTTTGCCCAGCACACCCAGAGGCAATCTGGAATTTTTTGTTGAAAAGTTGGTGCTCACCGCCGAGCGCGAAGAGTGAGCGATAAACAGCTTTGATAATTCGCCTCATGAATTTATCCGTGTGCGGATATTGGGACAAACTAATTGTTGAGCGCAAACAATGATAATAATCAGGTTTTATGTGCATCATTATTTTTTCAATGGCTGGAACTTGGGACAACACTATTCCAAGGCAGTGAGTGGTTAGGCCATGGCCATGACCGGGGGAGTCGCCTTGTACAGTGAGCAAGACCCAAATTACGATCAGCTCATCGAGCAGTATGCGGTATTGGTTAAGCGCATCGGCCACCATTTAAAGGGGCGGTTGCCTTCCAGTGTGCAGGTAGATGATCTTATACAGTCGGGCATGATTGGCCTCATGGAGGCGGCCCGTAAATACGAGCCCAGCAAGGGGGCCAGTTTTGAAACCTATGCGGGCATACGCATTCGTGGTGCCATGCTGGATGAAATCCGCAAAGGCGACTGGGCACCGCGCAGTGTGCATCGCAACAGTCGGCGCATCGCCGAGGCTATCCGCTTCGTGGAAGGCCAAACCGGCAGTGATGCCAAAGACAGCGAAGTAGCCAAGGCCCTGGACATGTCCCTTGAGCAATACCATCATCAATTGCAAGACGGCATGGGTTCACGCCTGTTTAGTTTTGAAGAGCTGTTGGCCCAACAGGGGGAGCGTGAAGGGGGCATAACCGGCGGCGGGGACAGCCCCCTGGGCGATTTGCAAAGTGATCATTTCCGGCAACATCTTGCCCGTGCCATTGCCACCCTGCCGGAGCGGGAGCAGTTGGTCTTGGCGCTGTATTACGATGAAGAGCTTAACCTCAAAGAAATTGGTGCGGTGCTAGAGGTGAGTGAATCCAGGGTGAGCCAAATCCACAGCCAGGCGGCCCATCGCTTGCGCGCACGTCTGAGCGAGTGGATAGAAAAACAAAATTAGCCACAGATTTCCCCTTTCTGAGTGCACGTCGTTAGTCGGCCCCCTTCTCTTAGTCAATTTAATTATTTCCCAATTACTGGTAATTCATTGTTGGCAATGCTGGATTACTGCCTAACTGTGACTAGACTAAAAATTAGGCATTAAGGTCAAACCGAGGCACTGGGAGGTAGCTTTGGATAAAAATATGAAAATTCTCGTTGTGGACGATTTCTCTACCATGAGGCGCATCATCAAAAACCTGTTACGGGATTTGGGTTTTACCAATACCTCGGAGGCGGACGATGGCAATACGGCTTTACCCATGTTGCAAAGTGGTAACTTTGACTTCCTCGTGACCGACTGGAATATGCCGGGCATGACGGGCATCGAATTACTCAAGCACGTGCGTGAAGATGAGCGCCTAAAAGACTTACCTGTACTGATGGTAACCGCAGAGGCTAAGCGTGACCAAATAGTGGCGGCCGCTCAGGCCGGCGTGAACGGATACGTTATTAAGCCGTTCACTGCCGCGGTGCTAAAGGAAAAAATCGAAAAAATATTTGAACGAGCAGGCTAGCCACACACAGCCTGCATTAACATTTCGTTCAGGGATTGATATTTTGAACTAATCATCGGTTGGGTTGGGTCAAAGGTGACAGGGTATTTCCATGACAACACTGGAGTTAGAAAGCCCAGGCAATGAGTTTGAGAAATTATTCTCGGAGAAAGCCAAAGATCTAATGGCTCGCCTGGAAAAAAATGACCTGGCCGGGGCGGTGGGTTTAATTCAGGAGCTGCAAAAAGTTCGGGATGAAAACCTCTATCAGGAGATAGGGCAACTAACCCGTGCCTTGCACGAGTCCATTAAAAAATTCAAGTTAGACTCCAGTGTTCAGGGCGCCGGCTCAGACATTGATGAGGCCAACGACGGACTGGCTTATGTGGTGGATATGACCGCCAAGGCAGCCAATAAAACCATGGACAAGGTAGAAGACAGTTTACCATTGGCAAAAGATATCCTGGCAGATTCCAGTGAAATTCAACAACAGTGGAAGCGCTTTTTGAATAAAGAGTTAAACCCGTCCGAGTTTAGAGAGCTGTGCAAACACATCACTCGTTTTTTAAAAAGCACAGATACCAATACTAAAAAGCTTAATCAGAATTTAAACGATATTTTATTGGCCCAGGACTTTCAGGATTTAACCGGGCAGGTGATTCAAAAAGTGACCACTATGGTTCAGGATGTGGAAGCGCGTCTGGTGAACCTGGTGGCCATGGCGGGCCACGTGGATCAACTCACCGGCATTCAACACGGTGAAATAAAGGTAGAACAGGAAGAGGCAGACCTAAATAAAGGGGTAGGCCCCCAGGTACATGCCGATGAAGAGGAGGATGTTGCCTCTAATCAGGATGATGTTGATGATCTGCTCTCGAGTCTGGGTTTTTAAATGGAGTTTAAGGGCATGAAAAGGGTTTTAAAATCAATGGGAGCCCATAAAAAAGCGTCTTCCTTGATTTTTAAAGGGGAAACAGGATGAGCATAGACTCGGATGACGAGATCCTTCAGGACTTCTTGGTGGAAGCGGGTGAAATACTGGAACTGCTTTCCGAACAATTGGTGGAGCTTGAAAACAGCCCACAGGACCAAGAGCTGCTAAACACTATATTTCGTGGCTTCCATACCGTTAAGGGGGGCGCGGGATTTTTGCAGCTCAACGCCCTGGTGGACTGCTGCCATGTGGCCGAAAACGTGTTTGATATCTTGCGTAACGGACAGCGTAGCGTCACCCCTGAATTAATGGATGTGGTACTGCGTTCACTGGATACCGTGAATGAGATGTTTGATAGCGTACGGGCCGGCAATGAACCCGAGCCCGCCGACGCGGCATTGATTGCTGACCTAAGTCGATTTTCCAAGCCGGAAAGCGCCGATGAAGCCCCAGCCGATAGCGAAGCCATATCCGAAGCGCCTGCTGCCACAGAAGAGGCGCCCGCCACTCCTGCCGCAGCTTCCGACCAAGGTGATATTACCGACGATGAATTTGAAGGGCTTCTGGATGCTCTGGAAGAGCCTGACGCCAGCGAAGCGGCCCCAGCCACAGAAGCAACACCGGCGGCCGAAGCGCCTGCCGCGACGGCAGCCGACGGCGGCTCAGATGAAATCACCGAAGATGAATTTGAAGCCTTGCTCGATCAGCTTCATGGTTCAGGCAAAGGGCCGGGCACCCAAGCCGGTGTGACCGATTCAGACGCGGTTAGCCCGCCTCAACCTGTTGACGAACCCATTGCCGCTGAAGCCGAGGTGCCGGTAGCGCCAGCACCAGCACCTGCCCCTGAGACCAGCGGAAATATTTCCGAATCAGAATTTGAAGATTTACTGGATAAGCTTCACGGCAAGGGCAAGGGGCCCACGGATAAGCTTGACGACACAGCTGATGTCACCCCAGATGCAGCGCCAGCTCCCGTGGCGGCAGCACCCACGCCCGCGGCCAAACAAGCACCGCCCCCTGCACCTAAAGCTCCAGCCCCTAAAGCAGCACCCCCAGCGGGTGGGCCCAAGAAAGCGGACGCGCCTGTGCCCACCGCCGAGGCCACGGTACGAGTGGATACCAAGCGCTTGGATGACATCATGAATATGGTGGGGGAACTGGTATTAGTACGAAATCGCCTGGTACGTTTAGGCCTAAAGAGTACCGATGAATCCATGGCAAAGGCGGTGGCCAACCTGGATGTGGTAACGGGGGACTTGCAAACTTCGGTCATGAAGACCCGCATGCAGCCCATTAAAAAAGTATTTGGACGCTTTCCACGAGTTGTACGAGACCTGGCCCGTAACCTTAAAAAAGAGGTGACCCTGGAATTGAAAGGCGAAGACACCGACCTGGATAAAAACCTGGTAGAAGCCCTGGCAGATCCCCTGGTTCACCTGGTGAGAAATTCGGTGGACCATGGCATCGAACAACCGGAAGATCGGGTGGCGAGCGGTAAAAGCAAAAACGGCACAGTGGTATTAAGTGCCGAACAGGAGGGGGATCATATCCTGCTTTCTATTTATGACGACGGCAAGGGCATGGACCCTAAAGCCCTGCAACGCATTGCCGTGGAAAAAGGCGTCATGGATCAGGATGCGGCAGAGCGTCTCAGTGACAGTGAATCGTTTAATCTAATTTTTGCACCGGGTTTTTCTACCAAAACCGAGATCAGTGAAGTGTCAGGCCGTGGTGTGGGCATGGACGTGGTGAAAACCAAGATAAACCAGTTAAACGGCACCATTCATATTGAGTCAGAGATTGGCAAGGGCACCAAGATTCAAATTAAGGTGCCATTAACGCTGGCGATTATGCCCACCTTGATGGTTATGTTGGCCCAGCAGGCATTTGCTTTTCCGTTGGTGAGTGTTAACGAAATATTTCATTTGGACCTTACCAAGACCAATGTGGTGGACGGCCAGGAAGTGGTGGTGGTGCGCGAGAAAGCGATTCCCCTGTTTCATCTTAAGCGCTGGTTAGTGAGTGATAATCCGGTGACCTCGGCTGGTCAAGAGACAGACCCTGCAAATGTAAAAGAGGGACATGTGGTGGTGGTGTCGGTGGGTACCCAAAGAGTGGGGTTTGTGGTGGATCAACTGGTGGGACAAGAAGAGGTGGTGATTAAACCCCTGGGCAAGATGTTGCAAGGCACGCCTGGCATGGCGGGTGCAACCATCACGGGTGACGGTCGTATTGCACTGATACTGGATGTTCCCAGTATGCTCAACCATTATGCTTCCAAGGTGAACCTGGCCGCCTAATTTTTTGTTTGCGACTACCAAGGGTGTGACCATGGCCATAAATGTTTTGGTAGTAGATGACTCAGGTTTTTTTCAGAAGCGCATAGCTGAAATACTTAAGCCGGTTAGCGATATAAACATAATTGGTTTCGCCAGCAATGGTCGCGAGGCCATCGAAAAAAATCAGTCCTTAAATCCCGATGTCATCACCATGGATTACGAAATGCCGGTGATGGATGGGCTTACCGCCTTGCGCAACATCATGAATCTAAAACCCACACCGGTACTGATGTTTTCATCGTTAACCTATGCCGGTGCCCGCATCACCCTGGACGCACTGGATGCGGGAGCGGTGGATTTTTTACCCAAAAATTTTGGTGACCTGCAGCATGGTGGCAGTAAAATTCGTGATCTACTCACCGACAAAATTAAAAATGTGGCCAAGTATTATAATCGCAATGCTAGCCCGGAAGCCTATCGGGTAAGCAGTTTAAAAGTTGAACCGGATCCGCCGGCTGCGCCTAAGGTGGCGCCGGTTAAAACAAGCGCAGCAAAAACCAGCCCCCCCCAATCCCAAGTGACGCCAGCCACAAAACCCGTCGTAAACAAAGGGTCGTCAAAAAATGATACACGCTTGGATCAAGTTGATGTGGTGTTAATTGGCACCAGTACCGGCGGCCCCGTGGCGTTGCAAAAAGTGCTGACCAGCTTGCCGGCTAACTTTCCTAAACCCATCATGTTGATTCAGCACATGCCGGCCTCTTTTACCGGAGCGTTTGCTGAACGCCTGGATAAGTTGTGTCGTATAAAAGTGAAGTTGGCGGAAGATGGAGACGTTTTAAAACCCGGGGTGGCATTGTTAGCGCCTGGCGGCATGCAGATGATGTTAGATCGTAGCAAAGTGCGAATTATCGAGGGGGATGATCGAGTAAATTATCGCCCCTGCGTGGATATTACTTTTGCCTCTGCCGCCAAACATTTTGCCGCCAAGGCGCTGGGGATTATCTTAACTGGCATGGGCAGTGACGGCCGCGATGGGGCCAAACTCATGAAGGCCAGTGGCGCCTCTATTTGGGCGCAGGATGAAAAAACCTGTGTGATTTATGGCATGCCCATGGCCATCGCCAAGGCAAATTTGGCCAATGCCATCTTGCCACTGCACGATATTGGCCCCTTGCTCAGTAAAGAAGTGGGATATTAATGTGTAATTTCATTAGGGGGATTGAGAAAGGTCGGCTGCTAAATCGGTAAGATTTCACACGATATTAATGCGGCAAAGACAGCTCAGTGCTTAACGATACAATAAAATAATGACAGTGATGAGTCCATGGATTGGTTGAGTTTGGCAGGCATTGCCTTAGGCATTGCCGCCATAGTATTTGGTAATATGGCAGAGGGCGGATTAACCTCGGCGCTGATAAATCTGCCGGCGGCCATGATTGTTTTTGGTGGCAGCTTTGCGGCGTTGATGGTGCAATCTCCCTGGATAGTAATTAAATATGCATTAATTCGCACCAGCTGGTTATTTGTGCCGCCCAGGTTTAATTTGGAAGACTTGTTGGAAACCCTGTGCCAATGGGGGCACGCCGCCCGCCGTGAAGGATTAATTGGTTTGGAAAATATTGCCGAGGTGGAGCACTCAATGTTTGCTCGTAAAGGCCTGAACCTATTGGCCGATGGCCAGCCGCCCAGCGCCATTCGCAACAGTTTGGAATTGGACTTATACAAGCAGGAAGATATAGGCATGCAGTCGGCTCATGTTTATGACAGCCTGGGCGGTTACGCCCCCACCATAGGTATCATAGGAGCGGTGCTGGGTTTAATGCAGGTACTGGGAAACTTGAACGACCCCAGTGAAATTGGCCCAGGTATCGCCACCGCCTTTGTGGCCACCTTGTATGGATTGGGCAGTGCTAATTTAATTTTTTTACCCCTGGCACAAAAGCTTAAGCACCTGGTTCGTAGTGAATATCTGTACAACGAATTGACCATAGAGGGGTTAGTGGCCATAGCCGAAGGGGAGCACCCCAATTCCATTCGCTATCGATATGAAATTTTAAAACGTACCTGATGCAAGGCGCGAACCTGTGTCGTCTTTGCTGAGAGAAATCCGAAGAGAGTTTAGAGGTCAAACATGCCCCGTCGCCATCATCGCCCCGAATCCGTTCACCCTTACCGTTGGATGGTGTCTTACGCCGATTTTATGACGCTGTTGTTCGCATTTTTTGTGGTGATGTATGCCATCTCCACGGTGAACAATAAAAAGTTTGATGAAATCTCGGATTCTTTAGTGGGGGTGTTTGATGGCAAGAATAAGTCATTAATGCCTTTTCAACTGGACGCCATTTTTCCCAGTCTGGCGCCAGCCTCGGATGTGACCCTAGTGAGCAGCAAAGAGGGTGATCGCCCCGAACCCCCGGGGGATATTCTGGAAATAGTACAGGGGGCCCTTAACCCTTTGATTAACGATCAGCATTTTAATCTCACCATGGACGAAAAGTGGCTGCAACTGGAGATCCCCGCCGACTCCCTGTTTATCGATAACGGGGTAAAACTCAGTTATGACGGTGAGCAAATTTTAGTTAAATTAGCCAAGTCATTTATGGGTTTTAGCAACCCCATAAATATTGAGGTGTTTGGCGACAACCAGGGGGCGGCTGGTATTAACCCTTGGTTGCTAACGGCTCGGCAAGGGGCGGTGATAGGTCAATTTTTGGCTCTGGAAGAAGTTGCTGCCCAGCGTTTGGCAGTGGTGGCCTATGGTCCCTTTCAGCCCATTGCCACTAACGATGATGAAGAGGGGCGTTCCATCAATCGGCGGGTGTTATTTCTAATCGATCGCCAAGTACTTCACAGACAGCGCATTAAAACTGTGACGAATCGGCACTTGTCTGCTAAGTCTTAATAGGGGTAGTTTTTTATTTGGGCCCCATGAAGGCGCCTGTAGGAAAATGCAGGGGCTTTAGTATGTGTTTTTAGTGCAATAGTTCTTTTTTGTGCACGTTTTTTGCGTTTACTTTTAATAGTGTATTTAAATGCACCGGTGAGTATTAACCAATAAGGACAGCATCCCCTAATACGGGTGGTGTCGGCGAACAGGGTAGGCCAAGGAGTGAGTTGTGCACGTATGGGCCGTAGCAAATCAAAAGGGGGGAGTGGGTAAAACCACTTCCACTGTATGCCTGGCTGGGTTGTTGGGAGAGCAGGGTCACAAGGTATTGATGGTGGACCTGGATCCCCATGGATCGTTAACCAGCTATTTTAAATATGACCCGGATGACATAAATCTTAGCGTATACGATTTATTCATGCATGAGGGCAAGGTTCCCGAAGACCTGCCTAAAGACATCATTGTGCCCACCTGCCAGCCTGGCGTGGATTTATTTCCTGCCAGTACCGCTCTGGCGACTTTGGAGCGTAAGGTGGCGACTCAGGGTGGCATGGGCTTGGTCATTTCCAAATCCCTGGCCACACTGTGGGATCAGTATCAGTATGTCATCATCGATACGCCGCCCATTTTAGGGGTGTTAATGATTAATGCCTTGGCGGCCGCGCAGAAATTATTAATTCCAGTGCAAACAGAATACCTGGCGGTGAAGGGCCTGGAGCGCATGACCCATACCCTGTCCATGGTGATGCAATCCACTAAAAAACAATTACCCTTTACGATTATCCCTACGCTATATGACCGCCGTACTCATGCCTCGTTAAATGCTCTTAAAAAAATTAGAGAGCTATATGGTGAGCAAGTTTTTGCCGAATGTATCCCAGTGGATACTCGTTTCCGGGATGCCAGTGAGTCGGGGGAAATGCCCTCTCAATCCGATCCGGATGGACGGGGCGTGCGTGTATATCGCCACCTGTTAAATGCCTTATTAAAAACCGCCAGTGCCGCCTGACGGTTTAAAAACGCTCAAATGTAGAGACTTTTAATCACGCAAGGATGTGAGAGCCAGTGCCATGAATAACACGTCAGATTCCGTTGTAAGTCAGTACCTAGACAGCCTGTTGCTGGATTTGACCCTGTCTGAACCGGAATTAAAGGTGGCCCAGATACCCGCTTACATTGCCCAGGACAGTGTTGTCATGGGACAAAGGCTGGTGCCGTGTTTTGACCCTTTTTTGTTTATGGAGGTTAAGGCCGGGCATTCCCGCGCGCAGCATTGGCTGATGGTTTTGATGATGCTGCAATTGTGCGGCTCGTTGCCTGCTGGGCGCTTAAAAAACTATTGTTTAAGGCAATGCCAAACCCTGCTAAATAATTGCCGCCTGACGTTTCCATGAGTGTCTCCCAGCCTTATAAATCAGTAAAGGTTGACCTGGTGGTACAGGATTATATGGACAGCTTGCTGGCGGATTTGTTTCCCGAGGTGGAAGCCGAGTCGGTTAGTGAGGAGCCTGTAATCGAGTTAGAGGTGGCACCAGAATTAGAAGTAGCACCAGAATCTAAAACAGTACCAGAATTAGAAGTAGCACCAGAACCCAAGGTCCAGACAGAACCAAAGCCAGCGCCCCAATCAGTAGCACCAATACTAGATACAAGCTCCCCCTCATTGCCAGAGATTAGCACCCAGCCAGAGCAAGCGAAGGTGGTGGCAAGCCCTGCTATACCTGAAACCATATTAGCTCCCATAAAAGAAGCAGTGCCTTCCCCGGTCGATGAGGAGGTCACCCCGAACAAGGTTAGTGAAGACGAGCCTCATGTCGAGGTTTCACCTAACCCTCCTCAGGAATTGGAGGCCTTGCCTTATCCCAATGCGCCACCATGGGCACAGCAGGAATTTGACGTGCTCCTGTTTGATGTTTGCGGCTTAAAACTGGCGGTGAGCATGGAAGCCCTGGGGCGGATCATTAAGGTGGAGCACGAACTTAATCAGCTCATTGGTCGTCCGGGCTGGTTCATGGGGGCTTACACAGAGGCCGAGCAAAGTCTGTATGTGGTGGATACCGCCAAATTTATAATGCCCGAGAAAGGCTTTGATCTAAGTGAGGTGGGCTTTGAATTTATTATACAGCTGCAACGCAGCCACTGGACTCTGGCCTGTAAGGAAGTGTACAGCACGGTGCGCATTCAACCCGATCAAGTGAAGTGGCGCTCTACTCAGGGAAAACGCCCCTGGTTGGCGGGTACCGTGATCGAACACATGTGTGCGCTGATACATGTGGATTCGCTGGTGGCGTTATTGGAAAGCGAGAATACTTGATTGCTTATGGTGGGCAGGAAGAGCAGGCGCCTGAATAACCGACTGGCACACAACCTGCTCTGGTCTAGACTAATAACAAGTAATGTTATGAATTTGACGATGCGCCTTTATTTAGGTGCAAGGGCAGGTGACATGTCTATAAACGGACCTATTGCTGAGCCTGCATTGAATAGGAGAGTGGTATGAGTACCTATGAAGCAAAAGGGGTAGTCGATGATCCCGTGTTGCAATGGGTCACGTTTCGTTTAGACAACGAAAGTTATGGCATTAACGTTATGCAGGTGCAGGAAGTATTGCGCTACAGCGAAATTGCCCCGGTGCCGGGAGCCCCTAGCTATGTGTTGGGCATCATCAACTTGCGCGGTAATGTGGTGACGGTTATCGACACCCGTTTGCGTTTTGGCTTGGCTCAAACCGAAACCTCCGATCAAACTCGCATCGTGATCATAGAGACTGAAAATCAGGTGGTGGGAATCATGGTGGATGCGGTGGCCGAGGTGGTGTACTTGCGCCAATCTGAAGTGGAAACCACCCCTAATGTGGGCAACGAAGAAACCGCCAAGTTTATTCAGGGTGTGTGCCACAAGAACGATGAACTGCTTATATTAGTGGACCTGGAAAAAATGATGTCGGACGAAGAGTGGGCCGAACTCAACGATTTCTAGCCCCTGTTATTTGCGAAAATTGACAACCGGTTAAAGACAAATGGCAGGTTAAACCTTAAGGGTTTAACCGCCGCGATATAAAAATAAAATACATGGTGGAAAATATGTTGGATTCTCTATTGGCTTTGCAGGCTAATCAAGTGGCCTTGTTGCTGGTGTCGGCTTGTTCGGTATTGGCCTTGTTCATGACCATTTATAACGGTCGGGTATTGGTTAAACAAAATCGACAGCAACTGTTAAGAAATCGACGCCTACAGGAAGACATGCGGGCCTTGTCCAAGAGTGCCATTGGCATGGGGCAAAAAGTGTTAAGCACCGAGCGTAAGCTGGCGGATGTATTAAAGAAACAAACTTCCATTTTGAATACCCAACCCGAGCACCCGTCTTATGATCAAGCCGACAGCCTGATTGCCATGGGGGCATCAGAAGATGATTTAGTGAATACCTGTGGTTTTAGTCGCGGGGAAGCGGAGTTATTATTATCACTAAAACGACATGCTCATACCGCCTCGGCGCACGTTCACTGAGTTACATACCACCTTTAAGTGGTTAGCAATTTTTAGCAATGTTAGATTATCGGCAGACTCATTTTTGCCGGCCATCAGAATTTAGGCAAGCCTAAGCCAGGCTGTCTTTGTGTGGCCTTTGTCGCAGGATGCAGCGAGGCTACACAAAGACAGTCTGGCTTGGGCCATTTAAGGAATAGCAGACTCAACAGAAAAGCCCCATTAAGAAGAAAAATTGTGCTGAATAGTTACAACAATTTAAAGGTGGGTGCTGTTTTTTATTTCATAAATCTCCTTCCTCATTTGCAAACCCCTTTGCTTGTTCCCCCTCTCAC
>MAAD01000144.1:0-700 GCA_002162985.1 Bermanella sp. 47_1433_sub80_T6
TAGATATTAATTTGACTTAAGTGGGCTTGCTTCACGGACATAACCAGACATCGCTAATTTAGTGCATCATTTGCCAACTAGAATACAATTTTCCCAAGCCCAAGCATACTAAGTGAATATGAAAAATTTTTACCTAATCATGAATTTTTAGTCATGTATTGCCGTAAAGCAATACTCATGGTCTAACTCTGTTATGGTGGCTAAGCGCTAACAACTCACACTTTTAACGGAGGGGCTAATGAAAAATTTAAATAACAAAGTGGCTGCTATCACAGGGGCCGGTTCGGGCATTGGCCAGGCACTGGCTATTAATTTGGCACAACAAGGTTGCCACCTGGCCCTGTCTGACATTAATGACGCCGGCTTAAAAAGTACCCTGGATCTCCTTAAAGACCTGGATATCACAGTAACCACACAAACTCTGGATGTGGCGAATCAACAAGACGTGTTTAACTGGGCTAAACAAGTGGTGAAGGATCATGGGCGGGTTAACCTGGTCTTTAATAATGCAGGGGTGGCGTTATCGGGCACAGTGGATGCGGTATCGGTTGAAGATTATAAGTGGCTCATGGATATTAATTTCTGGGGCGTGATATACGGCACTAAGGCATTTTTACCCTTACTGGAAGAATCTGGCGAGGGGCATATTGTTAATATTTCCAGCGTGTTTGGCTTAACCTCACAACCCTTCATGAGCGCC
>MAAD01000144.1:714-3250 GCA_002162985.1 Bermanella sp. 47_1433_sub80_T6
GGCTTAACCTCACAACCCTTCATGAGCGCCTACAACGCCAGTAAATTTGCGGTACGAGGTTTTACCGAATCATTGCGCCAAGACCTGGCCATTACCCAATCTAATGTGAGCACCACCTGCGTACATCCCGGCGGCATTAAAACCAATATTGCCAAAGCCTCGCGCATGGATAAAAGTGTTGAACAAATTACCGGCACCTCTCAAGCAGATTCCATAGAGGAATTTGAAAACATGTTTATTACCACCCCGGAAAAGGCCGCCAAAACCATATTAAAGGGTGTTATGAAAAATAAGCGCCGAGTACTCATTGGCCCGGATGCCAGGGTGCTGGATATATTGGTGCGTTTGTTCCCCACCGGTTACCAATGGTTATTTACCAAGGCGGTATTGTGGCGCAGCCGTGCGGTGCAAGCAGCTAAAAGTTCGTCTGTGTAAATACACATAGTTAGTGCTTGCTCATAAAGTGGAATTTTTGATTCTGCCTGCTCAGCATCCCAGTACTTCAGTTTAAGGTCGCCGTAAACCCGTCCATGGGGGCTTGGCTTTGGCAATCCATGCCAAAGATACCCTTAAACTGAATCACTGGAATACCGATCCAAATTGATAATATAGCGACACCCATTATTTATAAGGCATTAGCATGCTTAGGCTATGTAGCTTTCTAAACAGAAATGAATTAGTAGAAAATAAAAAGGCGATCATTGATCGCCTTTTTATTTAATTACCAACTAATAAGTAACCCTATAGTGGATTCACAAAATCATTATTGGTATTGGCTTCTGCGCGCTGCCACATTTGCAAATACGCTTCGGCCGAGTTCATCACTGACTCATATACGCGGGTACTTGTCTGTTCACGAATATCCTGCAAGTGATCAGCTACCAAACCATAATGGGCGATGCCATCCTGGTTTAAATCGAACTCTCGGTTACCGGATTTTTGCTTATCAAATACTAGCCCCAACTCTGAAGTAAACGGGTAGTTTAATGGATTGTTAGCACTGTCGCCTCTTGGACCTGCCTGTCCACCCAAACCACTCATGTCGGTGGCGAACCCCACACCCGCTAAATATGGGGTGGTTTCCACTTCATCCAGAATGCGATTTATAGTGCCAGCGATGGCAGTAGCGTTGGAGTTATAGGGGGTGACAAAACCACCTGCCTGAATCAAACGCTTAGTATCGTTGTGCAGTCCACCGTCTTTGGCATTGTGCATCCAGCTATGGGAAGAAATCACGCCACTGTAACCACGGGCCTCCACAATATCCATGACCGCACTGCCGGTATCGGCGCCGGTGTGATCCAGTTCGATGAGCATTTTTTTATCGATCATACGGTTCACTAAATACACGCCCAGATCGGTTAGACCTTTCTGATTACAGTGTTGAATGCTTTCATCGTACTGAGGATTTAAATTCACCAACCCTAAAATATCCGAGATGAACGGAATGTCACCAATCAGCGGGAAGCCCGAGGTAAATGAGTTACCTTTTGTTTCACTATCACATTCTTTAGTGGCAAAAAATGTATTGGTGGCCAGCAGTTGGCCCACGTTAATGAAACCGTCTTCCACATAGGATCCCCCTAGCTGGTTATCGGATTTATGAGTGGGGAAGATAGAGCGCACACCTAAATCATAAAGCTCGTTAAGCTGGGCCTCTATGGTGTTTTGATCACAGCTGTCTTTAACACCACAGTTAAAGGTCTCGGAGGCTTCCACCCCCATGACCACCGCCAACTGACCATTGGCAATCACCGCACGGGCTTGCTCGGGAGAGGTGACTAAACGGAAAAACCCTTTGCCCGGGCCACCCTGTTGCGCGTCAATGTAGGCTTCGATCTCTTTCAACCTTCTTGCCTGTAAACGTATGCTGTCCATGGTGTCGCAACTGTTGGGGTTAATCCAACTGGCGGGGTTTACGGTACTTTGCACCTTACACAGCACTTCGTTTTCTACCAGGTCGGACACCATCAAACGCATGCCGGATAAATAAGCCCGCTCAATCCACTTGTAGTAATACCCCATGTGACTCATCTGCTGATGATTAGGCCAGTAGGGAAATTCAGGCCAGCCGCGGGTGTCGTAACGGTTGTTCACATCACCAAAAGTATAAAGGTTACCTATGATATCCAACGCGCCATTGGGGCCGTGAATAATTTTACTGTCTTGCAAGGCTTCCTCCACTCCCCAACGGTGGTACGGTTTACCGTGCATCATCTTGCCGCCCATAAATTCATAGCTGGTAATGTGCGTATGAGGGTCGATGAATCCGCGCACCGCCTGATTGGCATCGCCTTTTAACACGTTGGCGTCACCGCTTACGTTGGTGGTGACTTCCGGAAACGCCGTACAATCGTTTTGTGCAATCAAACGAAAGCTGTCTTCGCTGTTCAAATTAAACGGGGTTAGCAGGTCAAAAAAGTACATATGTTTGTCGGTGAAGTGATGCCTCACGTCCATGTTTAAAGCGGTGCCCTTGAGTTTAAAATTATATTCGCCCTGGCCATTATCGTGAGCGCTGATCTGCCACTCGGCA
>MAAD01000070.1:0-683 GCA_002162985.1 Bermanella sp. 47_1433_sub80_T6
CTCAAGGCCAGAGTCTATGACCACGGTGACCCCGGTAAGCGTTAAACTGGTTTTGGCGATGTCGGTGGCCAGGATAATTTTGCGAGTACCATCACTTTTTATGGCCAGTTGTTGCTGTTGCCAGTTTAATTGGCCGTGCAGGGGCAGAACATTAATTTGCGAGTTTTCCCAAGATTCTATGGCTTGCTGACTCTGTCTAATTTCTTTCACCCCAGGTAAAAAAACCAGGATATCTCCCGAGCTATCTTGCAGTGCCAGGCTTACCGCCTGGCTCACTTGTTGACTTAAATTAGCGGGCCGATTTTGTATTAACTTGGGCGGCAGATAATTTACAGTCACTTCAAAGCTGCGCCCCTCACTCACCAGCACCTTAGCATCCAGGGCTTTTTCCAGGGCGTCACTGTCCAGGGTGGCGCTCATGAGCACCAGCTTTAAATCGTCGCGTAAATACTCCTGGCATTGTACCGCTAACGCCAAACCCAAATCGGTTTGCACGTTACGTTCGTGAAACTCATCAAACAATATGGCCGCACATTGCGGAATGTCGTTATCTTTTAACAGGCGCTGACTAAGTATGCCCTCGGTCATGACCACCAGCTTGTTGCTGGCCGCCACCTTGGAAAACTCCCCTGTCATCAAGCCTATGGTGTTACCTAACTCTTCATCGAGGCTGCTGGCCAAAC
>MAAD01000070.1:706-6109 GCA_002162985.1 Bermanella sp. 47_1433_sub80_T6
TCCAGCAACCAAATTTGTCTATTGGATAGCCATTCAGCGTCAAGCAAGTGCAAGGGCAACAGGGTGGATTTACCGGCTCCGGGGGGCGCCATCACAATCAGGCGAGTGTGCTCGGTGAGGGCAGCCTGCAAGGGCGCTAATATGTGCTGAATGGGTAGACTAGTCATGGCAGGCATTATGCTCAGCGGCGCCGTAATATCAAGGTGCAAGGCCAAATCCCTTGTCTATACTGAAGGCATGATAAATGTAAGATTAGGACAAAGAGGGAAACCCCATGAGTGATTTTGTGCGTGTCCTGTCGCTGAAAACCAAATTATTGGTGACCTTGATTGTGGCGTTTGTATTACTCACCGTGGTGATCTCCGCCAACCTTTATAATAGCCTCACCGGTATGCGGCAGGATTTGGCCCAACAGGCCAGCCAAACCATGGAGCAAGAGGTGCTAGCCCGCCTTGATAGTGAAGCGGCTAAATTGGGCAATCAAGTTGGTGGACTAATCAATGGTCTATTTCGTATCCCCTTATCTCTGGCTGATACACTTATCGATAGTATACAAAATACCGATCACCGCCTAACGCGCCCTCAAGTAAATCAATTGGTAGTTAGTAGCATGGCGGCCCATGAGGACGTTAGCGGTATTTACGCAGAATTTGAGCCCAACGGTTTTGATGGGGTGGACGGTGAATATATCAATCTTGATACCATGCATTCAGTGCCTGCCGATGGCGTCCTGGAAGTATATTGGTATCGCAATGAACATGGGAAACCGGAGCAGGAAAAGTCGGATGATTCAACTGAGAAGTACAATGCCGAGCTGGATGAGTTTGGTCAGCGCGATGCGGAATATTACCTGTGCTCAAAAGACAAGGGGGTATCTTGCACCACCGAGCCCTACCTGTATGAGATAAACAAAGACTACAGCGAACTCATGACCAGCCTAGTCACCCCGGTGATGGTGGCGGGGGAATTTCGCGGCATAGCAGGCATAGATGTAAACCTATCTACCTTGCAAAAACTCACCGAAACCCTGAGTAAAAAGCTCTACAACGGCCAGAGTAAAATTACATTATTAAGTGAGCTGGGTTTGATCGCCGCTTCCAGTCACTACAGTGATAAACTCACTCGCCCGCTAAAAGAGGCGCGCTCCACCTTCGATGCCAAACTTATTAACCTGCACAAGCAAAGCAACAACGTGTGGATTAATGACGGGATTTATTACTTGGCGCGAGGCATACACATTAGCGCTTCGGACAGCACCTGGTTTTTATTAATAGAGTTACCACAGGAAGTGGTGCTGGCCACTACCAACGAGCTCATTAATACCATAGATGACAGCGTGGTCTCCATTGTGAGCCAAGGGGTTATGATTGCTCTGACAGTCACCGCTGGGGCCATATTTCTGGTGGTATTGTTAACTCGCAGTATCGTGAGCCCCATTAAAAAACTGGATGACATGGTGCAAAACCTGGCCAGCTCGGAAGGGGATTTAACTCAGGATATACGCCTTGATACCCATGCCGAATTAATTTCGCTGAGCAAAGGGTTTAATCAATTTATTCACAAATTAAAAGCCATGGTGACCGAGCTTAAATATGTGGGGGACGCCGCCAAGGGCAGTGCCATAAAGGGTAAAGCCATTAATCAAAAGTCCTTACAGGCCACCCGCGAGCAGCAACACGAAATAGACAGTGTGGTCACCGCCAGTAATCAGATGTCGGCCAGTGCCTCAGAGGTATCCAAGGTAGCAGAAGATGTAGCCCACAATGCCAAGACAGCCAAGCAAACTGTATTGGCCTCACAAAAAACCCTGGCGGCCTCGGTGCAAACCGTGCAGGGTCTAACCGCCGATATGAATCGCGCCAGCGAATCCATCTCCGAGGTGGCCGAGCGCACCGAAGACATTAACCGTATTCTGGATGTGATTCGCGCCATCGCCGAACAAACTAATTTGCTGGCTCTTAATGCCGCGATTGAGGCAGCTCGTGCCGGTGAACAAGGGCGGGGGTTTGCGGTGGTAGCCGATGAGGTGCGTAACCTAGCATCTAAAACCCAGGCCAGTACCGAAGAAATTAACCAGATGATTCAGGGTTTAAAAGGCGGGGTGGACAACGCGGTGTCTGTGATTCAAAGCAGCACCGAAAAAGCCCAGGGGGCCATGGGTGAAACCCAGCAAAGTTATGACTCGTTAACCAATGTGGTGACCGACATCGGCTCCATTGCCGATCACATCACTCAAGTGGCCACCGCCGCCGAACAGCAAAGTTCGGTGAGTGAAGAGATCAGTCGTAACCTTACTATCATAGGGGATGCCGCCAAGGCGCTGGCCGAGTTGGCCAACGAAAACAACGAAGCCAGCGACGAACTTGAAAATCAGATGAATACACTGGATGTGCAGCTTTCATCCTTGAAAACCTAATTCACTTTTACTGACTTTTTTACTTTTTATATATTTCGGGCCGCCACTGGCGCAACCCGATTTCCCCTGAGCGTTATGCACGGGCCTTTCTTGGGCGCCAGGTTTTGGCATTAAAGCGTACCAGCCTTTTCTCCGGATACAGTTTGCCAAACACTCCCATTAGTTTATTAAAGATCCCATCGGTGACCGAATATTTTTTACCCAGGCTGGAAAGCGCGGTATTCACCACGTCTTCACTGGTGCGTTGCGGGATGGGCATCTTTTTATCGAAGTGTGCTTCCTGGCGAAATTCACTTACCGTGTCTCCCGGGCACAATGCCAGCACATCCACATTATGGTGTTTCACTTCCCCCGCCAGACTCAAGGCAAAGAAACGGTTAAAGGCTTTACTGGCCGAGTAGGTGGCCATGTAAGGGGAGGGCACATGGCTCACGACACTTGCCAGGCAGATGATACCGCCCCGTTTATTCTTAATCATGTTGGGTAATAAGGCGTGGGTTAATGACACCACCTGACGGCAATTTAAATCCACCATGTTTTCTTCAATGTTCACGTCCAGAGTTTGAAACTCGCCGTAGCTGCCGTAACCCGCGTTGTTAACCAACAAGTCCACCGGCCATTGAATGCTGTCCATAATGACTTTGCTGGCACCGCTTTTAATTAGATCCACGGCGATCACTTGCGTCTCCACTTGAAACTCTTCTTGAAGCTGGCTGGCTAGGGTATTTAGCACGTCTTCACGGCGGGCCACTAAAATGATGTTCATGCCTTCTTTGGCAAGGGCTCTAGCGAATGTTTTGCCAATGCCTGAGGAAGCGCCGGTAATGAGTGCACATTGGCCGTAACGTTTTGTCATGTTGTACATAGTGAAACCTGAGTGAGTGAAAACAGAATTCAGTATGTGCTATTGTGCTATGAACGGTTGGACTAACTCGCTTCCCAATAGGAATAAATACAATGAACGACTGGGAAATCAAACAGTTACGCTATTTCAAAGTTATCTATGAACTCTCCAGTATCTCCAATGCAGCGGCCCACCTGGGTTTAACCCAATCGGCGTTAACCAAGAGTCTTAAGAAGCTGGAAGAGCGTTTGGACTTGGTTTTGTTTCATCGCCATACCCGCGAGTTGGTGGCCACGGATGCGGCCCTTGCCCTGTATGAAAATGTGTTAGATGTATTAGCCAGTGCCCAGGACTTCTCCCTGAAGGTGGCGCAAATATCGGAAGGCAATTTGGGGCAGGTAAACATCGCCTGTGGCCCGCTTATTCAACAGCTGTTGGGGGAGCGGCTGGTAGAAAAGGCCATCGAAGCCTTACCCCACATAAAATTACAAATTAATAGCGGAAATTTTCAGGCCCTGAGTTACGGCTTGCTCAACCATGAATATGATTTTTTATTGTACGACGCTGGCGACATCCAGGTTTTAAATGACCCGGAACGTTTCGAAGTGATCCCGCTATTAAAATTGCCCGTGATATTTGTGGTGTCGCCCAAGCACCCCAACTATAAAAAAGATGGCTCGGTGTTGGATTATAAATGGGCACTGCCCAGTTTGCCCATTCGCTTTAAATCCATCATGGGGGAAGCCATGCACCGGCAATTTTTAGCGGCCGGCATTCCCCATTATCAAATGGAGAGCATGGAGCAATGTTTGAACCTGGCCAGAAAAGGCCTAGTGATGACCGCCACCTTAAAAAACATGGTGCAAACCGATTTGAATAATGGCGAGTTGGTAGTGATGGATTTACCCATGGGCCCCAAAACTAACTTTGCACTGTACCGACTACGCTCAAGAAAAATGCCCGAGCAAGCAATGGCGGTAATGAAGTTGGTTAAAAATATCTTCGCCCATGATTTTTAAATGCGAATGTTTTATGACTCAAGTTTCGTAGTTAATTTTGAGTATGATTAAGGATAATCCTATATAAATCACAAAATGTACGAGGCTGCTTGCAGGCGACCAAAGTTAACTGGAGCGTCGCTATTGGCTAACGATTGTCGCCTGCAAGCAACCTCGTACCGGGTAACACCATATCGAGAGGCTTTTAATTCCCAGACTTGAGCTATTAAAGGGTTAACACCACCTTGCCCTGAGTGTGACCTGCGCGCAGGCATTCAATGCCCTGGTGCGCCTCATCAAACTTAAACACATGGCCCACATGAGGTGGGCTGATTTCAACTTGTTGCATGTCTTCAATAAGCGCATTCATAAGTGGCACCTGTTGCCATAACCAAATCAAGTTAAAGGCCATGACCGACTTATTATCGCTGATCATCTCTATCACATCGTATTTTGGCCGCGATAAATATTGCCAGGCGGCTTTCAAATAATTAGGGCGATTTTTTCCTAGGGTAAACTGCGCGGCCCCAAACACTACTAAGCGGCCCATGGGGTTGAGCGCATCAAAGCTGGCTTTTTGTATCTTGCCACCAATGGCATCCAACACCAGATCAAATTGTAAATCTTGTTCACTAAGTTGTTTGGCAAAGTCAGGCCCTCTCACCAGTATTTGCTTAAAGCCCTGCTGTTCTAAAAATTCGACTTTTTGTTGGGAGCTCACCGTGCCGGTGACACGGCCGCCCAAGGCGCGCACCAGTTTCATGGCCTGCAATCCCACCCCGCCGGCGGCGCTGTGCACCAATACATGGTGCTGTTTTTTAAATTGCCCCAATTCCATCAAGGCGTACCAGGCGGTGAGGGTTTGTACTAAATAGGCAGCCCCTTGCTCAAAACTCCAGCCTTTTGGCAGGGGTTGCAGGTATTGCGTGGCCGAGTGAATGTGGCTGGCGTAACCGCCAAAACGCGTGACCCCCATAACCTTGTCACCCACTTTCAAGTTATCCACATCACCCGCTACCGCCTCTATGATGCCACTGAACTCCAGGCCAGGAATAAACGCCCCTTTTGGGGTGGCGCTGTATAAACCGGTGAGGGCAAATATATCCGCAAAGTTAAGGCCCACCGCCTTCACAGCAATACGAACT
>MAAD01000070.1:6117-10417 GCA_002162985.1 Bermanella sp. 47_1433_sub80_T6
TTTGAGGGCGGGCAGTGATTCTTCGGTTAATACCAGGCGCTTGATGGCACCGGCCTTGGGAGTTTTCCAAACTTGTCGTTTAACATCAGCCACAGGTGGGGTCTCTTTTTGCAGGGAGCAGCAGTATTGCAGAGCCTGTGGAATAAGAAAATATAAGGGAGTATGATCAAAACAGAGGTAATTTATGAAAAAATCAACAAATGTGGTGTCGCTGGCCGATGCTCGCCGGCTCAAGAATCATGAAGTGAAAGAAGAAAAACTCGATGCCATGGCTGAGCGCTTCGAGGCGGCCATGCCTACCAAAGCCACTCCGGTAAAAGATTTTTTACGTAAAAAGAAAAATAAGAAGAAGCGTTAAGCAGCTTGTGCCAGCTTTTGTTCAATAAGGCTTTTACTTAAAAAGATGGTGATCTCATCACTGAACTCCCCATGCAGCTCTAAATACCCTGCCAGTAAATTGGTGATAGCACTCACCAGGCAGATGCTGCCGTCACTCTTCATAAAGTCCCGCTGAATGATTTTAGCCTCGGGCACCATTTCTTTAATTTCTTTTTCACTGCCATAACGGGTTAATACGCTCAAGGCTATCTCGGCCTGTTCATTGTTTCGTAACAAGCTGAAAAACGGATATTTCGTAAGAGCGGGCACCATAATGTATACCTGAGTCTAATCATGAACCAAGTCAGGTTAGCAGGTTAAAAAGTTTACATTGTGGGGGGAATGTTATGTTTTGTACAAAAAGCGATCAGGGTGGAGAGGGTTAGAACAATTCAATGCTGGTTTTTTGGCTTACATTTTCCCTGGCATTTATCTCTGCCAGCACAATTTCCTTAAGCTCCACAAAGTCCTCGTCATTGAGGGCGCTCACATCCAGGCTCTGAAATACGCGATTATCCAGTGAATGTCCCGGGAAACACTTCTTGTGTATGGCTCCCAGACCCACGGCAGTCATACCCTGTTTGCCATAAACCGGCTTGTTACAGATGATGCATTTCATGAAGGAAAACCCAATTGAATACAGCGTTGGACAAGGTGCTAATTATTTGGCGCGATGTTACCAGCGCGGGTAAAAAACAACCAGAATGAAATTGTAACCAAATGATCAGTAATTGTACGGGCACCCTAGGGCACCCTTTTAGCGGGACAAAGTAGGGGCTGGGGCTTATTTTTTAACCAGGTATAACCCGCACTCAATATGGTGGGTATAAGGGAATTGATCAAACAGGGCAAAACGCTCAACCCTGTGGGTTTTACTCAATACCTTCAGGTTGTCTTCCAAGGTATCCGGGTTGCACGAGATATAAACAATATTGGGGTACTGGCTAATCATCTTGCAGCTGTCTTCATCCAGGCCGGCTCTAGGTGGGTCCACTAATACGGTACCAAAGTTGGCATTTTCCAAATCCAGATCCCTCAGGCGGCGTCTTAAGTGTTCGCCGCTCATGTGGGCGGTGAACTCTTCGGCACTGACGCGGGCAAAATCCACATTGGTAATGCCATTCATCACCTTGTTGTCATTGGCGGCATTAACGGATGTTTTGCTGATCTCGGTGGCCACCACCCGCTTAAACTGGTCCGCCAGGGCAATAGAGAAATTACCGTTGCCACAGTACAGCTCTAACAGGTCCCAATCGCTGCCCTGCACACAACTGCGTGCCCAGCTCAGCATATGTTCGTTCATCTTGGCATTAGGCTGAGTGAAGCTGGCTTCTATCTGCTTGTATTTAAGCAGCTTACCATCCACGTTAAGCTCTTCGATGACATATTCCTGGTCCAGCAACAGGCGCATTCTGCGAGCACGGCCTATGATGTGAATGCCCAGCTCGTCTTTAAGTTTGCGCGCCACCTCGGTCCATTCGTCGTCCAGCTGGCGGTGATAAATCAGCGTCACCAGCATGTCACCCGAAAGGGTGCTTAAATACTCAATGAGGAACAACTTATGGCTTAGTATCTTGTTTTCATTGATGGTGGCCATGATCTTGGGCATCAAATCGCAGATGGCTTGGCTTGCTATAGGAAAATCGGTGATCTCTATGGGGTCGGTCTTGGTACCCGGCTTAAACATGGCGTGAAAGCAGCGATCGCCCTCATGCCACACCCGAAACTCGGCGCGCATGCGAAAATGCTCCGGCTCGCTGGCATACACATTTAGCTCAGGCATCTCAAAGGGCGCGAATTTCTGCTCTATTTGCTGCTTTTTGTCGGCCAGCAGGGCTTCATATTGATCAACTTGAATGGGCTGCATTAAACGACTACCTGGCACTGGCTGGAAAATTTGGCCGCGCATTATAAGTCAAAGCCCGAGTAGCCACTAGTACCCACTTAAAACTATTGAGTGTTTTTTAGTCAGATAAGCCGGTGGTTAGCGGGCGCTTGTATCAAACGATTGTTTGAATATGCCCAAATAGAGTAAAATGAACATTGGTTTACCCAACGGAACGTAATATGAACCCAGTTACTCAGTCACTTATAGATTTGTTAAGTGTCAAATTGCTGCATACCGCCCCGGCCACCTCCTTGTTTCGTGGCGAATGTGAAGATCTGGGTTTTCCAAACCTGTTTGGCGGGCAAATTCTGGGGCAGTCGTTAAACGCCGCCATGCAAACCGTGCCTGAAGGGTTCTTGCCCCATTCGCTGCATGCCTATTTCCTGTTGGCCGGCAAGGTAAACGGTCACGTGGATTACAAGGTCGAAGTGCTGCGCAAAGGGCGCAGTTTTGCGGCGGTGCGGGTGGATGCTATTCAAGACGGTGAAATTATCCTCACTCAAAACACCAGCTTTCAAATGCCAGAAGAGGGCTTTGAGCACCAAAACCCCATGCCAGAAGTGAAGGGCCCCGAAGGCATCATGTCGCAGCTGGAAATTACCCGAAAATTTGCGGCCATGATTCCCGACAAATTACGCGAAAAATTCACCGCCGATAAACCCCTGGAAACCCGCCCCATCGATCCGATTAATGTTTTTATGCCGGATAAAAAAGACCCGCAAAAAGACGTATGGTTTAAGCCGGTGAACGACTGGAGTCAGCAAGACTTGGCCCTGCATTATTCCTTAATGGCGTACAGCTCAGACTTTCATTTGTTAGGCACATCTTTGCTGCCCCATGGGTTGTCGTTTTCCACTAAGGGCTTGCAGTTGGCCAGCCTTGATCACGCCATCTGGTTTCATCATCAACCCAGAATTGATGACTGGATGCTGTATAGCATGCAAAGCCCCAAAGCCACAGGTGGGCGGGGTTTGAACTTTGGGCATGTGTACAACAGCGATGGTCAATTGATGATGAGTACGGCCCAGGAAGGCTTAATGAGAGTACGAAAGAAGGCGAAGTAACGGTCTAGAAAATGCCGGCCTAGCAAATGTAGGTCCGGTATACGGCTTGATAGCAGGGTATCAAGCCGTTATTTACGCAAGGCAGACCAACTAGTCTTGCAAAAATATATTGCGCTCGGCCTTTTTCTTGGCACTTTGGGAGTCGCGGTACTGTTGATAATACTCAACATCTTTTCGGTCTTCATAAAACTTTTGCGCCGTGCTTTTGGGTTCATAGGTCAGCAATAAATAACCGCCAATTACCAACAATGAAATCGAAACCCCTAAAAATATCAGCAGGCGTTTATTGGACGCTTCTTTCTCGTTATCTTTCGCTTTATTTGATTTTTTCATGGCGTTATCCATAACTGGCATCCTGGCCCTTCACCCATATTACTAACGGTTATCCCCAGCCGACTCTGATTCAGAGAGCAGTGAGTGGTGTCTAGTTTCAGCATAGCAGACAAAAACAGTGCCACTGAATAAGTGACACGGTGAATGTTTGGGAGGGGAGCGTGTTTATTACTTCAGTCCTAGTGCTTCGCGATAGGTACCCGTTTGGGCCAGGGTTAATGTAGCAACCCTTTATATGTTCGCATATGACACCGGATCATAGGGTACCGGCAAGGGGCTGGGTGTTTGCCACAGGGGCATTCAAGCCAGCGTTTACAAGCCAGTAGGCCGTGTTTAATTCCACGACAAGCAGTCACCACAATAGCATCGTACATTACGCCCCCCTTGCTCACTGGCTGCGTCATCAGGTTTGGCCAAGGCCAACGATATGATGTGCCAATCATGAGAGTGTGGATGATCGTGGTGATCATTATTTAACCATATATGCGAATGCCCAATTTTTCAATGCTGCTACGCTTATAAAAGAGGAATGTTGGAACTACGAACTTGAAATACCTTTTTATTATTTTAACCCTTGTTTTAGGCCCATTTTGCCAGGCCAACGACCCCTCCAAGTCCTTGGAAGGTCTGCATGTTT
>MAAD01000090.1 GCA_002162985.1 Bermanella sp. 47_1433_sub80_T6
TGGCCTCTTTCCCTATTCTAGTGATTATCGCGGTATTTATGTTTTTCATGCGCCAGATGCAAGGTGGCGGTGGCGGTGGTCGTGGCCCCATGGCATTTGGTAAATCCAAGGCCAAATTGCTAGGTGAAGACCAAATCAAAACCACGTTTGCCGATGTGGCAGGTTGTGATGAAGCTAAAGAAGACGTACAGGAATTGGTAGAGTTTCTGCGTGATCCGGCTAAATATCAGCGCCTGGGTGGACAAATTCCCCGTGGTATCTTGATGGTAGGGCAGCCTGGTACGGGTAAAACCCTATTGGCTAAGGCCATTGCCGGCGAAGCGAAAGTACCTTTCTTTGCCATATCCGGTTCCGACTTTGTTGAAATGTTTGTGGGTGTAGGTGCGTCGCGAGTACGTGACATGTTTGAACAAGCCAAGAAACAGTCCCCTTGTATTATCTTTATCGATGAAATCGATGCCGTGGGTCGTAGCCGAGGCGTGGGTATTGGCGGTGGTAACGACGAGCGTGAACAGACCTTGAACCAGTTGTTGGTTGAAATGGACGGTTTTGAAGGTAACGACGGCATTATCGTCATCGCCGCCACTAACCGCCCTGATGTATTGGATCCAGCCTTGCTTCGCCCCGGTCGTTTTGACCGACAGGTGGTGGTGGGTTTGCCAGACATTCGTGGTCGAGAACAAATTCTAAAGGTACACATGCGCAAGGTGCCCATAAGCGAAAATGTTGAGCCTAAGGTGATTGCGCGCGGTACTCCTGGATTTTCAGGTGCCGATCTGGCCAACCTGGTGAACGAGGCGGCCTTGTTTGCAGCTCGTGCTGAACGCACATCTGTGACCATGGAGGAGTTCGAGAAAGCCAAAGACAAGATCATGATGGGCGCTGAGCGTAAATCCATGGTTATGTCTGAAAAAGAGAAAATTAACACCGCGTATCATGAGGCGGGCCATGCCATCGTGGGCCGTGTCTTGCCTGAGCATGACCCTGTGTACAAGGTATCTATCATTCCCCGTGGTCGAGCCTTGGGTGTGACCATGTTCTTACCGGAAGAAGATCGCTACAGCATTAGCAAGCTTGGTATCGAAAGCAATATCTGTTCTTTATATGGTGGCCGTATCGCCGAGGAAATTACTCTGGGCAAAGATGGGGTGACAACTGGTGCTTCTAATGATATTGAGCGTGCTACCCAATACGCCCGTAATTATGTGACCAAGTGGGGGTTGTCTGAAAAACTGGGTGCTCAGTTATATGTTGAAGAAGAACAAAACGGCTACATAGGTTCTGCCGGTGGCGGTCAAATGTCACATTTATCAGATGATACGGCCCGTAGTATTGATGCTGAAGTTAAATCGGTACTGGATCGTTGTTACACTCAGGCTGAAGAAATTCTCAACGAACATCGCGATAAGCTGGAAATGATGAAAGATGCGTTGATGGAATATGAAACCATCGACAGCAAGCAAATTGATGACATCATGAGCGGACAGAAGCCCCGCCCTCCCCAATCCTGGTCGGATGAAGATAAAGGCAATGGTGATGCGCCTCAGCCAGTGGATCCTGAAGTTAAAGTAGATGTATCCAATGAAGCTGATGACAAGCCGTCCTCTGGTGAGGAAGCCAGCAAGCTTTAATGTAATTGGCGCGCTTTATTCAAAGGCAATGGGTTTACCCATTGCCTTTGTGCTATCTGGCTTGTGAAAACCATGCCTTTTAAAAAATTAACACCGGGTTGTTATGAAACTGCGTTGTGCGGATAGAATACTGGATCTATCAAGCCCTCAAGTTATGGGGGTGTTAAATGTAACCCCCGACTCCTTTAGTGACGGTGGTGATTACGCCTCTTTGGATGCAGCGCTGTTTCGCGCCCAGGAAATGGTCTCCCAAGGAGTCGCTATTATCGATGTGGGAGGGGAGTCCACTCGCCCTGGCGCGGCCACAGTGGCGCTTCAGCAGGAGCTGGATCGCGTGGTTCCTCTGATAGAGTGCATCGCCTCCCAGCTGGATATTTGTATCAGCGTCGACAGCAGTCGCCCTGAGGTTATGCTGGCGGCTCAGGCTGCCGGCGCCCACTTAATCAATGATGTACGTGCCTTGCAGCGTGACGGTGCGA
>MAAD01000307.1 GCA_002162985.1 Bermanella sp. 47_1433_sub80_T6
GCACCCTTATAGTGATAAAAAAGTAGCAAAGCTGGCTCAATCAAATAAGCAGCACTGGCTGCAACCCTTGCTCGAAAAAA
The DNA here is from genome assembly GCA_002162985.1 of Bermanella sp. 47_1433_sub80_T6. Taxonomy (GTDB): domain Bacteria; phylum Pseudomonadota; class Gammaproteobacteria; order Pseudomonadales; family Oceanobacteraceae; genus Bermanella. The sequence goes on from MAAD01000307.1 coordinate 81, forward strand.
TTCCTGCCTGGGTAAGCCGTCGCCCCAGATTTATTGTGTTGGTATATGCCGCCATTTTTTTACTGTTTGTGGTGGGCGCTACACAGGTGAAGGTGGACAGTAATTTTGCGGAGTTAACTCGCGAAGGCAGCAGTATCCGTGTTACCTATGCCATAGTGGATGAACACATGATGGGCGGGCAAAATCTGGAAGTCATGATGGATTTTAATCAAGCAGATGCTTTGAAAGATCCACAAGTTTTAAAAGTTATCGAAAACTTGCAGCGGCGTATCGAAATGCAATACAGCCAATATGTGGTAAAAACATTTTCCCTGGCCGACTTTGTTAAAGAAACCCACATGGTCATGAATCAGGGGGAACCGGCGCAAAAACGCATTCCTGATGATGAGCGTTTAACCGCCCAGCTGTTGTATTTGTTTGATAATGCCAACCCGCAAGACCGTCGTAACTTGGTGAACGATGATTACAGCAAGAGCCATCTTAGTATTCAATTGCGTAATGCCGGCTCTTACGAGTACACAGAGTTTTTTGATCAGGTACGTATTGATGTTGACGAATATTTTAAGCCTCTTCAGCATTCCTTTCCGAACATGCGATTGAACGTCACCGGGTCATTGGCTTTGATGATGGAATTGATCGACCATATTAGCTGGACCCAGATTAAGAGTTTCAGCTTTGCCCTGTTAATCATCACACTTATCATGATGTTAACCCTGGGGTCGTTGCAAGGGGGTCTCATTAGCATGATGCCTAATCTGCTGCCGGCATTTTTCACCTTTGGTTTATTAGGTTTGTTGGGCATTCCCCTTGATACCGATACCTTAATCATTGCTCCGCTGATAATTGGCATCGCGGTGGACGATACCATACATTTTTTGGCCCATTACCGGGATGCCTGGTATGAACACGGTGACGTGGAAAAAGCGTTATCCAGCACCATCAAAGAGGTGGGGCAGGCGGTAACCTTTACCACGCTTATTTTAGGGCTGGGTTTTTCTATGTTGGCGTTTAGCGATTATTTGGGCATGGCCAAGACTGGCATCTTTGGTTCGCTGGCCATCTTTGTGGCTTTGTCGGCTGATCTATTGTTATTGCCGGCGCTTATCCAATGGTTGAAACCTGATTTAGGGCGCAGAAAATATTTGGCCAAACTGGCGCAACAATCCGTTAATGACAAGGCAGGTGCCTAATGAAAACAATGCTATTGTTGTGTGTGTGTTGGTGGATGATGGCGCCGGTTTATTCTCTGGAAAGTACTGAGTTGGATGCACGCGCCATCATTGATAAAATGGACCGTCAACAACGACTGGTGAGCAATGGTACCTTTAGCCGCTCCCAAATCAGTACCTGTAAATATGGTAAAAAAAATAAAAAAATAAGTTGTATCGAAACACCCAGAATTAAGTTGATGGAGTCGGTCTCCAAGCAGTACGGAAAAAACAAAAAAGACAGTAAAAATGTCTCAGTCCTGTTGCAGCCCGCCAGTGAACGGGGCATAGGCATGCTGAGTTACAGTTACGATGACAGCAGCAAGGACAGTGAATCCTGGTTATATCTGTCGGCGTTGGGCAAGGTGAAGCGTTTGGCCAGTGGAGCCAGTGATGATCAAGAACCCACCGCCATATTTGGTTCCGAGTTTTCTACCGAGGATATGGAGAGCGGCAAGACCGATGAGTACAGCTACAAAATATTGCAGCAAGGGGCATATCAAGGACACCAGGTATGGGTCATAGAGTCCATTCCCAATCTTGCCCGCTTAAAGAAGACCCATTACAGCAAGGTTTTAATCTGGGTCGATCAAGCGCGCTTTATACCCTTAAAAATTCAAAGTTATGATAAACGTGGAAAATTATATAAACGCACCTCGTTTAGAAGCATCGAAAATATCAAGGGACTCTGGCTGGCCAGGGAAGCCACTATCATGAATCTAAAGAGTCAGCGCCTATCTAACATGAGCACACAAGCAATTGCCTTGAATGTTGATGTTAATGACGAGTTTTTAACCCAAAGAACCCTCACCGATTTTGCCTTTCGTGAAAAACATTTATCCCGATTACGTGCCCAGGTGCAATAGGTGCGTAAAGGACTCACCTGTTTTTTTATACTGATAGGTTTAATTTCTCATGCCTATGGCGACTTCGTTGAGGGCCCTGATGATACCTTGCATCAAGACCATTCCCTTCAAGATGAGTGGCTGGCGGAAGATTTATTGTTAGAGACGGATGAACTGGAGTTTGACATTCCGCCTGGCAAAATAGAGCGGCGCTGGTGGCAAGGAATGAGTGCCAGCCTGCAGCATGATGTGACGCAAACTTCATCAACGGACAATATCAATCGCAGCAAGTTACGGCTGGAATATGAATCCAGTATCAGTGACGGCTTTTACCTGTTGGCCAAGAGCAGTTACCGCTATTTTAATCAGCAGGATTCCCTGGCTAAAAAACGCGGTGAGGCTTATGGCAAAGCCAGGCTCCAGCAGTTGTGGCTGCAATACAGTACACAGCAGTGTGGCTATACCCTGGGAAGGCAAACCCTGGTCTGGGGTGAGGTGGATGGGTCCTTTGTGGTGGACGTGTTAACCCCGTTTGACTTAACCGAGCAACTTTTTACCGATTATGGAGATTTAAGGAAGGGGGAGGATATGCTGGTGATGGACTGTTTTTATGGCAAGCATCAAAGTCAGTTATTTTATACCCCTAGCGCAAACGTCCATACATTCTCCCATGAACAACCCCATGTGGAAACCGGGCAAGAATGGGGCGGGCGTTTCAAATACAGCTTGGCTAATTTGGACGTGAGTCTAATGCTGGCCCACTTGTATTGGAATGCACCATTTTTAAACCCGGTTGGGTTTCAACTTCAAACACAATCGTACCGACTTTCAGCACTGGGGGTTTCAAAAGCTGTGGGTCGGCTATTAATAAAAATGGATGTGGCCCATAAAACCAATCAGCTTGATCTGATCAGTTTACAACGCTCTGATACCTGGTCCATGGCCATGGGGGTCGATTACACCACCGCAGATAATCAAAACTTTAACATGGGGTTTTGGCAGCAGGGGGCAACAGGGGAGGTAAATGAGTTAGGCATCCCCTTGCAAATGACCCTAGGGTGGAGTCATAGCCTATGGCACGATGATTTGTCATTGAGTCTATTGGCTAATGTCTCACAGCAACCTCAGTATGAAAACATAACCTGGTTGGCAACTTATAAACTCAATGATGTTTGTTCTTTCACCTCTGCCTTGAGCTTGGCAAATATTCGTGAAGAAAATCCTGAACTTGTACCGCCTCTTGCAAACGAGGCACTGTCGTTTTCCGTTAAAGTAGAGTTTTAAGCGGTATTTTTATATTTAAATTACACAGTTGGTCTGTGTACGCCACAGAAAATAGTACTGGTTCACAAATTAAGCCTTTGCCCTAGCAAGATGCTTATTACCTAGTTTCGTTCATATTTAATTTTAATTTTATTTTTATGCTTTAACCTTGCCCTCGCTTTTAAAGCGCATAAAAACAAAAAAACTTGGGGAAAAAACATGTTAAAGCAATTAGCCATCGTATTAGCCGCCACCGCCATCATGGCATGTGGTGAACAAGAAGTAGCATCTGCTCCAGTAGTAGAAGCGACAGAAGTGGTTGAAGTGGTTGAAGTGGTAGCAGCACCAGAAGCGGCCATGGCCAGTGAAGCGGTTGAAGCTACTGAAATGAAGACAGAAGCGGCCGTTGAAATGGCACCAGAAGCAGCTGTTGAAGCCGCTCCTGCTGTAGAAGCGGTAGCGACAGGTACAGTAGAAGGCTAAAAACCCTTTGGAGAAACCTGTTCTAATGGCTCTGAATATTGTTATTCAGGGCCATTTTTCATTTAAGAGCCCCTCACTTTCTAACCTCGTCAATATTGATAACTCAATATAAAATTCCCATATTAAGCGCCAAGATATTTTTAACATTATGGATATACATGGGTAAGGAAAATGCCTGCATCTATCTGCTGCATAGCCATTTTAATATGAGTGATACCGCATAAATATTAGGAGGTTGAAGCAGGGCATGTTCCAGCGTGCGTTTAAACGCTGGACCAATATGACGCAGGTCTTAGTATTTTAAACCCACTTTTTGATAGATGAATGACATTAACCAGGCAGGGCCAATCATCAGGTATTGCACGTCTTTAAAGAAAGAGGGTTTTTTACCTTCCACTTCGTGGCCATAAAATTGCGCCGCCCAAACTATAACAAACGCCACGGCCGAAGAGATAACCAGGTACCCGGTGAAAGCGGCATCAAATGCCAATATTGTGAAGTAGCAGAAGGCGGTAAAGGCGGCCATGCCCACGGCCAGCGATACAGACAGGCGTGCATAAAATAAAATTACTAATACCGCACCTATGCTGCTCCAGTTTAGATGGGGAGATATCTCGGCAAAGGCGGTTGGGGTGGGAATGGCATAGATAAATGCCATGGCCGTCCAAAATATTATGGGCACACATACCCAGTGGATACGTTTATTGGTTTTGTTTTGATGGCTTTCACCGTATTCGTCCAGCCACATTTGAATGCTTTTCGCCATGTTAACCTCGGGTGTTGAATTATCTTATTTTGAAGTATTAACCATAACAAAGCCCACTCATATAACAGCGCCAATGTGGGTCCATGCATTGACCTAGTGTGCCAAATAGGCCTTAATTGATAATGTAGTCTTTAAATTCACCAACTAATAGCCTTATATTCTATGGACTCTAGTCATAAGCGTGTTTCGATTCACTGGGTGAAAGCTATTCTGGCTGCGGCCCGATCTTTAGGCATTGAGCCCCAGGAAATACTGGGGGAGCTAAGGCTCAAACTGGACCTGGATAACAATCAGCCGGCCTATTTATCTTTGGATCAAACTCAGGATATTTGGAGTAAGGCCGAGCAGTTAAGTGGCCATGATTATTTTGGTTTGCTCATGGGGCAAAGGGTGAGGCCTGCCTATTTTCATGCCGCGGCCTATGTGGCCATGACCAGTAGCAATCTGTTGGAAGCGCTTAAAAGCTTTATTCATTACATGCCCTTGACCAGTGAAGGCGCGGTGTTAGAAGTGTGTTATGAAGAAGATCAAATGTGGTTACGCTTCACCCCTAAACCGGATAATAAACCCTTTGGTCGCCACCAGCATGAGTCGGTCATGGCACTACTGGTAGCATTTAGTGAGTGGTTAGTGGGGGATGATTCAATCAAACCTTCCCAGGTTTATTTTCCCCATGAAGCTGGGCCAGATATGACGGAATATGTCAGCGTGTTTGGCTTGGCGCCAAAATTTAACATGCCCTTCACGGGCATCCTGTTTCCTGCAAAATTGCTGGAACATACCCTGTTAGAAAGTGATGTGGGCTTAAATGTGTTGCATAAAGCCCATGCCGATCAATTGCTGGCTATGCACTTAAATACCAGCTGGAAGGTGAAGGTGATTCAAGTGATTGTGGCGGCGGGGCATTTTAATTTAAACCGTGAGCAGGTGTCTCAAAAGCTAAACATCAGTACTCGCACCCTGCAACGGCGGTTACAGGAAGAAAAAACCAGTTTTTTAGATGTGATTGACGAACAGCGTAAACAGAAAGCTCATGATTTAATTTGTAATACCCAAAAAAGTTTAAAGGAAGTGGCGCTGGATTTAGGCTTTGCCGAATCCTCTACCTTTTATCGTGCCTGCCATCGCTGGTTTGATCAAACCCCCAATAATATGCGTACCCATACTGGTAATGCACCAAATTAGCCGGGCTGCCAATGGCCTGCCAGGCTTTGAATGAACCCTCTGAACCAAACACTGGCGGGGTCCTTGTCTCGGCTCTGATGCCAGTACAGATGAATATCTACGTTAGAGCTGTGAATGGGCATAGCCATTATTTCGATGTTGTTAAAGTGGCGACTGAGGACCAGGGCGTATCGTTTGGGCATAGTGAGTACCAGATCACTGTTGGCCACTACCTGGCAAGCGGCATAATATTGTTGGCAGCGCAGGTGAATGTTTCGATTAAGCCCTCGTGAACTCAATGCATAATCCACTAAATCAGGGCCACTGGAGCGACTGCTCACCACTATGTGTTTGGCCTGTAAATAACCGTCTTCATTCATAGGCTGGCTATGTTGTGGCAGCTGGCTATTGACCAATACCACCAACTCATCTTCAATTATTTTCTGGTGTTTGACCTGCGGTGCGTTGGGCAATAACACATCCACCGCAAAATCCAATTCGCCACTGGCTAACTTTTGCGACATGTCTTTACGGTCGATGCGGGTGGTGCTTACCTTCACTTGTGGGGCCTGCTCACTCAGGTTCTGCATCAGTGGCGGTAACATAGTAGCCTCGATAACATCCCGCAGAGCCAGACAATAGGTTTTGTCACTCTTGCTGGCATCAAAGCGGTGGGCAACCTGTAACGCTTGATTTAACTGGCTTAGGGCGCTTTGTACCTCGGGCAATAAGTTTTGCGCCAAGGGGGTGGGGCGCATCTTGTGGCCATGGCGTTCAAATAGCGGGTCATCCAGGCGTTCACGCAAGCGTGACAGGGCGTGACTGATGGCGGGTTGTGTCAGGTTTAGGCGCTTGGCGGCCTGAGTAAGGCTACCTTCACTGTAAATGGCTTCAAATACCGTGAACAAATTTAAATCAATCTTCATGCGCCCCTCCTTAATCCTGGCCAGTTCTTACTATTAAAGCTATTTATTCGGGAGAATTCAAAACATTCATTAGATTTATAGTTAAAAGGGTTCTACATTAGCCCCCAGCGACATATATCACAGATAATAATACAGGTGGTAGCATGGATTTTAACCCCAGCAGTGAGGGTGCAATTGTCCTTAAGAAGGTGACCGACTTCATCGAGCAGAAGATTCTCCCCATCGAACAGAGCTACTTCGACGAATTACGTGCCCTAGATGATCGCTGGACGGTATTGCCCATCATCACAGAGTTGAAGAAGCAGGCGAAAGAATTGGGCCTGTGGAATCTGTTTCTGCCCAAGAGTGAACTGGGCGCCGGTATCTGTAACGCCGACTATGCCCTCATGGCTGAGCAGATGGGGCGCAGTTTTATCGCCTCAGAAATTTTTAATTGTAACGCCCCGGACACCGGCAACATGGAAGTCTTGCTGCATTACGGTAATGACGAGCAGCAACAAAAGTGGCTGACGCCATTATTGGCGGGCGACATTCGCAGCGCCTTTTGCATGACCGAACCCATGGTGGCCTCCAGTGACGCCACCAACCTGATTTCCACCATAGAGGAAGACGGCGACGACGTGGTGCTCAACGGCACTAAGTGGTGGAGCACGGGCATAGGCCACCCGGATTGCAAAATTTTGATTTTCATGGGATTGAGTAATCCCACTGCTGCCAAACACGCGCAACATTCCATGGTGCTGGTGCCCATGGATACCAAAGGAGTGAAGATTGAGCGCATGCTCAGTGTATTTGGTGAATATGACGAACCCTACGGACACGGCGAGATAAGTTTCACCAATGTGCGCCTGCCCAAGAGTGCCGTTATCGCAGGTTTAGGTCGAGGATTTGAAATTGCCCAGGGCCGTTTGGGGCCTGGCCGGGTGCACCATTGCATGCGTGCCATCGGCGCGGCGGAACGTACTCTGGAATTGTTGATTACTCGCGGTGTAACCCGCGAAGCATTTGGTAAACCCATTTTAAACCTGGGTGGCAACCGCGACATAGTAGCCAATGCCAGAATAGCCATAGAGCAGGCGCGCCTATTAACGCTTAAATGTGCCTGGCTGCTGGATACTAGGGGCATCATGGGCGCGCTCAGCGAGGTATCGCAAATTAAAGTGGTAGTGCCCAACATATTGCAAACCATAGTGGATCAGGCCATACAGATTCACGGCGGAGAAGGGGTCAGCGAAGATGTGCCGCTCACCGCTTTGTACACTTATGCCAGATGTTTAAGACTGGCAGACGGCCCGGACGAAGTGCATCGCGCCATGGTGGCCAAGTTAGAGTTAAAAAAATACCACAAACTAATTAAACAGAATCGGAAGTAGGAGCAGAATAATGAAACGAGTATTAATTACTGGTGGTGCCAGTGGTTTGGGTTTGGCCATGGCCAAGTATTACGCGGCACAAAACTGGGCGGTTTGCATCGCGGATATCCAGGATGAAGCGGGCGAAAAAATAGCGGCACAATTGAGCGAGCAACATGGTTCCGATTGTTTCTTCCAGCACCTGGACGTTACCGATGAAGCCCAATGGTCGCAATTGCAAAATACAGTGGCCACTCGTTGGCAGGGGCTGGATGCATTAATCAATAACGCCGGCGTGGCCAGCAGCGGTGACATAGATGAAATCCAGTTGAAAGATTTCAAATGGACCATGGATATTAATGTGATGGGGGTGGTAAATGGTTGTCATTTTTTCACCCCGCTGTTGAAAAAAAGCCAAGGGCATTTAATTAACGTGGCCAGCATGGCGGGCCTGTTACATATGTCGGGCATGTCGGCTTACAACACGTCCAAGGCGGCGGTAGTGGCCCTATCCGAGACCTTATACAGTGAGTTGGATCCATTTAATGTGAAAGTGTCGGTATTATGCCCGGCTTTTTTCAAAACCAACCTTACCGATACCATGCGCTCCACCAATGCCAGCGGCACCGTCATCGCCAGCAAGTTAATGGCAAAGTCGAACATCAGTGCCGATGATATTGCCAAAAAAGTGTTTGAGGATTCAGCCAAGGGGCGCTTCATGATCCTTACCCATAAAACCGAAAAAAACTTATGGTTGCTTAAGCGTTTAATGCCAAGCCTTTATTTTAAATTAATTAGAAGTGCCGCTAAAAAATTCAACGCAAAAATGTCGGGAAGTCAGGCGTGAGCCTGCTAGACCAAGCAGGTAACGTTCGCGCCGGGGAAGAGCTGGATATCCAAGTGATTGAAACGTATTTCAAACAGCTATTACCGAACCTTAAGGGAGGCGTGGAAATTAGCCAGTTTCCCGGTGGCGCCAGCAATCTCACTTATCAGGTGACCATAGACAGCCAAGAATTTATCTTGCGTCGTCCACCTTTTGGCAAAATTGCCAAGAGTGCCCATGACATGTTACGTGAAGCCAGGACCCGAATTCAACTAATCTTCCCCCGCTTTGATGGACACCTCTAAATAACTTAGAGGTGTAGATATGCCAAGGTATAATAACCCGCGTAAAACGTGGCGTTACTCGAATGACTTTAAAATTTCGGCAGTGAAGATGAGTTACCAGCCCGACATTCAAAGTAAGCAAGTTGCTGATGCGCTGGGGATTCACCCATTAATGTTATCGAGATGGCGAAAAGAGTACAGAGAAGGAAAAATTCAAGGCGATAGCCATAAGCGAGTGGGTGTGAGTAAAAAGAAGAAATCAGTGCCGGCTAAGAAACTAACCGAGCAAGCACAGCTAAAGAAAGAGATTGAGAGACTAAAGAAGGAAAATAACCTTCTAAAAAAGTGGCAACAGTTTCTAGCGGAACAACATCAGAACGATTTGGATTCGTCCAGCGATTCAGATCAGAGCTAGGGGCTGTTTTCCTGTGTAAATGGTTAAATGTTTCTAAAAGCGGATTTTATGCTTGGTTAAAACGTGAAGAATCACAACGATCAGTTACCGATAAATCACTTAAAATTCTCATAAAGCGAATTTACAGGGAAAGTAAAGAACGTTACGGCAGCCCTCGAATTTATAAGGCTTTGAAAGCTCAGGGGCATTGCATTGGCCGTAAACGTGTTGAACGCTTAATGAGAGAGTCAGGGCTTGTCGCGAGAGTAACCAGGGTTACTCGTAGGGCCCCAGGGACAAAACGTTTTAAGGCACGTGGTGAAAACAGGTTGCTTGAGCATGGAAATGCGAAGGAGATAAATCAAGTTTGGGTTGCTGATGTAACTTACTTGAAAGTGAGGGGTAACTGGCAATACCTAGCAACTGTAATGGACCAGTACTCAAGGCGAATATTGGGTTGGTCATTATCGCCCACTAGAACCACAAGGTTATCTACGGATGCCTTAAAGTATGCGCTAAAGAAGCGAGGCTACCCGAAAGACATTATTTTCCACACAGATCGTGGTGTTGAATTTACTGGGCATGTATTTCAGGTATTACTTAATAAACATGGCTTTAAGCACAGTTTAAACAGGCCAGGACACTGCACTGATAATGCTTTTATGGAATCGTTTTACCACAGCTTAAAGGGTGAGTTGATCCGAGGGGCTGTGTATAAATGCGTAGCTGATTTACGAAGTGCATTGAGTACTTACATCAATCAGTTTTATAATGCCGTGAGGTTACACTCAGGGCTTAACTATTTATCGCCCATCGAATATGAGCGAAGCCTAGTATAAATGGAGAGAGTGTCCATTTTATCGGGGGAAGATCAACGCATTCTGCGCCCCTGCTGGCAGACGTTATATGTACTAAGGAAAGTTTTGCTATGGTGTTACAAATTACAATCTTATTTCTTGCCGCTCTAAATGGTGGTTGGATGATATTTGACGGTATTCACGTAATAAAAAAAGGAAAATATTTTGGTCCGCTTGAGCCAGGGGCGTGGAGTAAAATCATATCAAAATGTGGTTTGGATCCCTTTTCTATAGGACCTCTTTTTATTTTCTTAGGTGCAATGTGGTTAGTTTCAGCTGTAGGTTTGGTTCTTGAATTTCAATGGGGCTATGTTGCTCTATTAATTACCGCTATTTCAACTCTTTGGTATATAAAAGTAGGGACTATAATTTCTATTATTACAATATGTTGCCTTGCTTCCTTAAACTGAGTTTAACGTACATATAACAAGGGTTTTCAAGTCGGACAAATTACAGTTGGCTTTTTGTTCGTGCCTCACTTATTTTAGCCAACTTCAATTTGCCGCTTAAAACGGCGTTATATTTTTAAATAGGCTCGGAGTCTTATGCTTGACTATGGGAAGCAAATATTAAGCGAACAACCATTTAGCGTGTTACTCGGTGCAGAGCTTACAGCATTCGATGAAGGACACGCTGAGTTATCTCTAGCTATACGTGATGAACTAACCCAAAATTATGGATTCGTACACGGAGGTGTTCTAAGTTACTTAGCTGATAATTGTATTACGTTTTCAGCTGCGTCAGTTTTAGGAAAATGCGTAACCTCGGAATACAAAATCAATTATGTCCGACCAGCTTTAGGAAAGACTTTAATTGCTCGCTCTACCGTTCTATCCTTTGGGAAGAGACAAGCCACCTGCGAGTGCAAAGTTTACGTTTTAGGTGAACAGGGTGAAAAATTAGTTGCAGTTGCACTTGGTACAATTAGTAAAATAGAGTAACAAAAATATAACAAGGGTTTTCAAGACGGACAAATTACAGTTGGCTTTTTGTTCGTGCCTCACTTATTTTAGCCAACTGCAATTTTCCGCTTAAAACGGCGTTAGCAATAATCAGGAGTATGCATGAATATCAACTTTAGAGAAGCCTCCCTTAAAGATTCCGAAATAATAGGTTCTCTGGTTGTTGAACTTACAACTGAAATTTGTGAGCTAACAAAAGCACAGCATTTTGATATTGATCTCAATGGTACAATTCAACGCTGTCATGAACTAATCAGGGATGGTCACTATTCAGCAATTATTGGAGTCTATGAGAATAAGCCAATTTCTGTAGTTACTATTACTGAAACATACGCTTTATACGCAGGTGGTAAAATCGGTGTAATTCAAGAGTTTTATGTTTCTCCTGACTTCAGAGCTTCTGGTGTAGGTTCAATGTTAATTGAACAGGTGCAAGACTATGGAAAGAAACAAAATTGGTCGTGTATTGAATTATGTACTCCGCCTTTACCTGAATTTGAGCGCACATTAAACTTCTACCAAAAAAATGGTTTAATCCCAGTTGGTGGTCGTAAAATGAGGCAGGCATTGGCGTAAATCATTGCTAACAAGTCACTCAAAAGGACAAATAACAGTTGGTTTTTGCTCCTCCGTCGCTTATTTTAGCCAACCATTTTGCACCGCTTAAGCGGGCGTCAGAAATCAGGAGTAATAATGATTCACCTAGTATGCGGTCCTATTGGTGCAGGAAAAACAACCTACGCTCATGAAATAGCAGCAAAACATAATGCAATACGGTTTTCTGAAGACGAA
>MAAD01000100.1 GCA_002162985.1 Bermanella sp. 47_1433_sub80_T6
CCATCTTCATCATCTCTTCTGGCAAACCTTTAGCCACTAGCTTGTCCGGGTGATGCTGACTCATGAGGCGTCGATAGGCTTTCTTTAACTCGCTATTAGTCACCTCTGGTTTCACCCCCAGCACAGCATAAGCGGTTTTTAACTCGTCACCAGAACTGCCAAAAGACTGATTAAATTGGCCACGAAACTGCTCGGTACTGGCACGCACTCGCGCGTGAATAATTTCAAACTGCAATGCACTGATGCCCAATATACGACACACCTTATCCAGCAGATGTTTCTCTTGCAGGCTCAACTTACCATCGGCATAGGCCATGCTAAGCTGAATTTCCAAAAACATTTGAATCAAGGAGCCTCTATGCCCCACCGCGCGCATAAATTGTTTAAGCTCGTGGTTCAAATCAAGATGCGGACTTTTACCTTCACTAAAGTAGCCTATAGCTTCTTTACGCTGGTTCTCGTTTAAACCCATCTGATCCATAATAAAACGGGCCTGACTAATCTCTTCTTCGCTCACCCGTCCGTCGCTCTTGGCCAGCTGCCCCATGACCAAAAAAGTAACCCTAAAAAACACATTTTGACTGGCACCACGGCCACCAATTTTTGTTTTTTGCTTGGCATACATCTGGTCAAAGGCGTTGCCCACCAACAAACCTAAAAACAAGCCAAAGGGGCCGCCACTAAATAATCCCAGTGCGGCGCCTAGTATTTTTCCGGTATAGCCCGAAAAATTCATGTATTACTCCTAACGTGTTGCGGGTTGGCACTATGGCTAACGTGGGCAATTAAATGCTGCAACCTTTCGGGTGTACCCACGTCCAACCAAAAACCCTCATATAATTCGCCACTCACTTGCTGTGTTGTCATGGCTTCTTTAAGTAACGGCGCCAATTTAAAAATGCCCGGGGAGCAATCCTTAAATAAGTGCGGGTGCAAAATACTCACCCCGCTAAACGTTAAGGCACTGCCACTCCCCTCGCAGGCTAGCAAACCATTAGCCAGATAAAAATCACCCTGTGGATTAAATTCAGGGTTACTCACCATCACTAAGTGGGCGAGCCCTGTCACCGGGGTGTGGATAACACTGGCATAATCCATATCCAGCCACACGTCCCCGTTCACCAATAAAAAAGGCTCGTCGCCACCCTCTCCCGCCAACAATGGCAAGGCCTTAAAGATACCGCCACCGGTTTCCAAGGGCTCGGACTCACTGCTGTATTGAATGGCGCAATTAAAGGCACTGCCGTCTTTTAAATACTCCTCTATTTGCTCCCCAAGATACGCATGGTTAATCACAATATCTGTGATACCCGCGGCCACCAGGCGTCGTACCTGATGTTCAATCAAGGGCAGTCCAGCCACTTTCAACATGGGTTTGGGAGTATGGTTGGTAAGTGGCCGCATACGCGTCCCCAAGCCGGCGGCCAGTATCATGGCCTTCATGATTCAGCTTCCAGTGCTGGCAAATCATAATTCAGTAAAGGCAAAACGCGCTGCTGTAACCAGCTATGAAACTCAGACAAGCCATCGTATTGCGCACTCACCTGCACTATGTAGTTAAGCGTCATGGGAATATCATCCAGATAAGCCGACTTTCCATCACGAATACTCAACCGTGAAAAAATACCTGCCACCTTAATGTGTCGCTGCAGCCCCATCCAATCAAACCACAACATGAACTGCATTTCGCTGATGGCACCCATCAGGCCAGCCTTTCTGGCCAGGGCATAGTACTCCTTCACCCAGGCCTCAACGTTTACCGCAGGCCAGGCCACATAACAATCTCGTAACAAGCTCACTAGGTCATAGGTGATGGGGCCCAATACCGCATCTTGAAAATCGATGATCCCCAAGGATTCATCATCTAACATCATTATATTGCGGCTGTGATAATCCCGGTGCACCGGCACCTGAATTTGCCCCAGGGCACTTTCACGTAATAACTCAAAGGTTTGCCGTAAAATACGCTCATCTTGAGGGTTCAATTCCAGTTTTAAATGCTCAATTAAAAACCAGTCTCTAAACAGCGCCATCTCCCTATCGAGCAAAACTTGATCATAATTTGGTAACGGCTTTTCGGCGATGAGATTTGGGCTTT
>MAAD01000115.1 GCA_002162985.1 Bermanella sp. 47_1433_sub80_T6
CTGGTGTATGTGATACCGCCCTGGGTGGCGGCTAACATTAGTGAACAGCATGGCTGGGTGACGTTGATCTCGGTGGCCTGGTGTATGTGATACCGCCCTGGGTGGCGGCTAACATTAGTGAACAGCATGGCTGGGTGACGTTGATCTCGGTGGCCAGTATAGTGCCGATAATTTCTTATGTGATGTTGCCGGGGATGCTGAAGGTTAGGGCCAGGTTGAAGGGTTGAAGTCAAACCGGTACGAGCTCACCCTGTGAGCGATTTTTCGGGCACGGGGTGCCCTCGTACAAATGATTAATCCACGGATTTATTAGAGGCCTTTCCATCCTGAACAACGCCGCTCCTTGCCATGACCGCCATGGATGGTGGAAATGCAATTTTTGCAGGAGCGAAAAATTGTCCATGGCACCACGCCATTGCTTGCATGGATGCAAGTACTTAGGATTTGCCTGGAGCAAAAATCCTGACCGTTCATCCTGAACATATCTTATTTTTTGCTCCTGCAAAAATAAGATACCTGCCATCCATGGCCATAAAAAAAGCCAAGACCCTAAAGTCTTGGCTTTTAAATAAATGGCGGAGAAGAAGAGATTCGAACTCTTGGAGGGGTATAAGCCCTCGCCGGTTTTCAAGACCGGTGCTTTCGGCCACTCAGCCACCTCTCCGCACAACGAGGCGTATATTACGATTTTTCATTTAAGAGTCAACCAAAACCGTAAAAAAATGTTACATTTGAACAACTTAGCGAATTAAACCGCTATTAAGGGATATCACAACAGCTTGCATCAATACTTGAATTTCCTGCCAGCGCCCTTATTATCTAACCACACCTATTTTAATCATTAACCGGAGCGATCCATGGAACAACGAACCATTGGCACTGCGCCAATTGCAAATAACGCTGAAAGCCAAAAGGTTTTACGCAACACTTATATGCTATTGGGCATGACCCTGGCATTTAGCGCCCTCACCGCCAGTATTTCCATGGCCATGCAACTGGGTTCTGGCATGGCCCTGATCATGTCCATCGCTGCTCTAGCCATCGTATGGTTAGTGCTGCCGCGCACCGCCAACACTGCCATGGGCTTACCTGTTGTATTTTTGTTCACCGGCTTACTGGGCGCAGCGCTTGGGCCCATGTTGAATCGCTACCTGGCATTGCCTAATGGTTCAGAGATGGTTATGCAGGCCCTGGGCGGCACCGCACTGATTTTCTTCTCTTTATCAGCCTATGTTTTAACCAGCAAAAAAGACTTCTCCTTCATGGGCGGCTTCTTGTTTGCCGGTATGATGGTGGTCATCATTGGTATGGTGGGTGGCATGATCGCGTCCTACTTCTTTGGTGTTGACGTTTCGGCATTACGCCTTGCCATGTCCGGTGCTATTGTATTGTTAATGTCTGGCTTCATCTTGTTTGATACCAGCCGCATCATCAATGGCGGTGAAACCAACTACATCATGGCCACCGTTAGCCTATACCTGAATATCTACAACTTATTCGTAAGCTTGCTGCACATTATCGGCGCCACCAGCGACGATTAAGGCACACTAAAAAGGAGGCTAGGCCTCCTTTTTTATTACCTCTCATTTAAAACACCCTCAAATCCCATGAAATTTTCCCTGCTCATTCTCGCCAGCCCCTACTCTCAACAAGGGGGATTAAGCGCACTAAAGTTTGCACAAGCCTGTTTAAATCAAGGGCACCAGATATACCGAGTGTTTTTCTACCATGAAGCCGTACAAACAGCGTCCTTCTTGCAAACCCCGCAACAAGATGAAAGCAACCTGCATCAGCTATGGTGTGAGCTTGCCGAACAACATAAAATTGACTTGGTAACTTGCATTGCTGCCGCTCTAAAACGGGGGGTACTGGATAAAAGCGAGGCCAAACGATATGAAAAAGACGGGTTTAATCTTCAAAAACCGTTTGAGCTATCCGGTCTAGGTCAATTACTAGACGCCCAAATAAACAGCGATCAACTCATCACCTTTGCCTAACGATGATTTCACATGACTCATAAAATTCTTATTATCGCCCGTAGCGCCCCATACGGCTCCAGCTTGGCTAGAGAAGGGCTGGATTACGTACTAACCAGTGCCGCCTACGACCAGGACATTTGCCTGTTATTTTTAGGTGACGGCATTTTTCAACTTTTAAAAGGACAACAGCCTAAGCAAATTAATTTAAAGTCCCAGATTGGCGCCATGGAAATCCTGCCCCTGTACGACATAGAGGATTTATTTGTGGTGGAAGAAGACCTGATTGAGCGTAATATCGATACAAAAGATTTAGGCATGAAAGTAGTCTCCATTAAACGTGCAGAAGTTAGCCAACTTATTAACTCACAACACAAGGTGCTGAGCTTCTAATGACGTTACACCTTATTCAACGCAGCCCTTTTTCAAATTCAGCGTTAAAAGATTGCTTAAACATTATTGATTCCCAAGATAGTATTTTACTCATGGAAGACGGTGTATATGGTCTGCAGCACAGTTTAATGCAGCAAACCAAATTAACCGCTTATGCCTTGCAAGAAGACATGACTGCCAGAGGACTAACCTCAAAAAACAGCATTAAAGAAATTGATTATTGTGAATTTGTAAACCTGTGCAGCCAGCACCAACACGTCATAAGCTGGTATTAATATGACAGCCGACAGTCAAGAATATGAATTAGACCAAGACGGATTTTTAAAAGATTTAAATCAATGGAGCGAAACCGTCGCTCACTCCATTGCCCAAGATAATGATCTAACCTTAGATGAAAATCACTTCGAGATTATTTTTCTGCTAAGAGATTTTTATCAGAAACACCAGGTAGCGCCCGCCAACCGCCCTTTTGTAAAAATGGTAAAGCTGGCACTGGGACAGGAGAAAGGCAATAGCATTTATTTAATGACGCTTTTCCCCCAAAGCCCTGCAAAACTGGCCGCAAAAATTTCCGGCCTGCCTAAACCCCCCAACTGCTTTTAAGAACCCCCATGACAAACGAACATGAATTTGCTCAATACGTAAGAATTTTAGGCAAGGGCCGCAAAGGCACACGCTCCTTAAATTACCAGGAAGCACTCGCCGCCATGACCATGGTACTGAATGATCAGTGCGAAGATGTGCAGCTTGGCGCCTTCATGATGCTATTAAGGGTGAAGGAAGAAAGCGGTGAAGAATTAGCCGGATTCACTCAAGCCGCAAAAAATTACATACACAAAAACAATCCCCATAATGTACAAGCCGATCTCGATTGGTCCAGCTATGCAGGCAAACGCCGTCATTTGCCCTGGTATGTATTAGCAAGCCTGACCCTGGCCGATAACGGCTATCGCGTTTTCATGCACGGAGCCGATGGCCACACTCAAGGCAGAGTTTACACACGACAAGCCCTGGCCGAACTGGGTATTCAGCCCGCCACCAATTGGCAAACCGTTGAACACCAACTGGACGATACAAATTTCAGCTTCATGGGAATGGAGTCATTGTGCCCACCACTGCAAGACATCATTGATCTACGCAGCACCTTTGGGCTCAGGTCGCCGGTGCACAGCTTTGCTCGACTGCTCAACCCATTAGATTGCCAATTTGTTACTCAGGGGGTGTTCCACCCGGGCTACGGCCCATCACACCAGCAAAGCGCCAAACTGCTTAACTATGCGCGATTATCCATATTAAAAGGCGAAGGTGGCGAGTGTGAATGCAATCCAGACAGCGTCTTTAAAATGCATCACTGTTTTGAAGGGGAATTAATAGAAGAGGAATGGCCAGCCATCTTCCCTAAACGGCACGTTAAACCCAAAGAGCTGGATTTATCTCAGCTAAAATCGGTATGGAAAAATGAAGTGGAAAACGAATACGGCGAAGGTGCCATCATAGGCACACTGGCCTATGCGGCCAGGTTAATGGGCATTCAAACAGATAACCAGGCATGCCTTGAGCAAGCTAAAATCTGGTGGAAAAATCGAAATACAGCGCGATTCGATTAACTATCGACCGCCTTCTCTAATAACAACAATAAACGACGGGCCAGGGCCTCAAATGCCACCGCTTCGTCGTTTTTGGTGTCTGCCGAGAAAGAGAACAGCAACCGCTCTATCTCTTCACGACTCATGTACTGAATAGTTACCGGGTTTAACATGGTATTCCTCAACGCCTAACAACAGACAAAACAGCTTCTTATACTGTATTAATAACCAGTATTTTAATGAGTTTATTGGACAAAGGCAATCAGGGTTTCTTGATGAGATACTCAAATACCCCTTGCTCATCCTCATCCTGACTTAAAAATTCAAAATCAAGGAACGTACAGAACTTCTTGATATCTCGTGTGGTGGACGGATCTGTGGCCAATACTCTTAATACTTGGCCCGGCGCCATTTCCTTAACCTTCACATGCAACATCATCACTGGCTCCGGACACATGAGCCCGGTGGCATCCAGCTCTAAATCAAAATTCGACATATTAATTACTCAGTCATCCAATGCTGTTTTTTTCTTTATACAGCTAGGGCAGATTTGCTTTTGGCTACTGGCAAGCCACCCCTGCATCTGTAAAGCAGCTACAGCGTCTTCTTGTTGATGCTGACTATATTCCACGAACTCAAGCTGACTGGCCACATGGCATTCATCACAACTTACATCCAGACGCCTTAGGCTAAATTCCTTCACATCTGGGCCCTGGCAACTGGCCTTCCAAGCCCCACTTGGGTTGATGAGTGTTTCGACGGCAAGGACCTGCAATTTTAAGCTGGTATTCATGGACCCTTTCACTGGCAACAGCAAATGCTGGCATACCTCGGGCAGACCACCCTTGCCCTGCACTTCATAACCCCCATTAGGGCCAGCCTTAACCGCCAGGGTATCGGCTAATACGCCATGCCCCTGGGAATTCAGTAGCTGAATCTTGCCCGCCGGGGTCTTTTCATAACAAATATACGCAATCATGATTTAAAATTTGTTTCTAAAAGCTGCGCAGCATACAATTTGCGGCTGCTATGTAAAGAGCCAGGGATTAAAAGATCTTTAAAACCTGCCCTGCACTGATATTGAAACGCTTTTTGGAAATTTCTTAATGCGCGCTAGCCAATTTTTAATCGCTACATTAAAAGAATCCCCGTCTGATGCGGTTGTTACCAGTCATCAGCTTATGCTGCGAGCCGGCATGATACGTAAACTGGCCTCCGGCTTATATACCTGGTTACCATTGGGCTTACGCACCCTCAGGAAGGTTGAGGCCATCATCCGTGAAGAAATGGACGCCGCCAATGCCATGGAAGTTTTAATGCCCATGGTACAACCCAGCGAATTATGGGAAGAAACCGGCCGCTGGTTCCAGTACGGAGGCGAACTCATGCGCATTAAGGACCGTCACAACCGAGACTTCTGCATAGGCCCCACCGCCGAAGAAGTCATCACCGATCTTGCACGCAATGAATTAAGCAGCTACAAACAGCTGCCCAAAAATTTCTACCAAATTCAAACCAAGTTCCGCGATGAAACACGCCCTCGTTTTGGCATCATGCGTGCCCGTGAATTCCTGATGAAGGACGCATACTCGTTCCACGCCGACCAAGAGTGCCTCAATCAAACCTACGAGCGCATGCACCAGGCTTACACCAATATCTTTACCCGCCTGGGATTAGACTTCCGCCCAGTTGATGCGGATACCGGCTCCATTGGTGGCGCTAAATCCCATGAATTTCATGTACTGGCCTCATCTGGTGAGGACGATATCGCCTTCAGTGACTCATCTGATTATGCGGCTAACGTTGAGCTGGCCGAAGCCCTTGCGCCAAATTTTGAGTGCCCAGCAGCCAGCGCCGAACTAACCACTCTGGACACACCCGACCAGCACAGCATCGAAGAAGTGAGTCAATTCCTTAACGTTGACCCTGCACAAATCATTAAAACCCTGATTGTGGAAGGCGAGCTAAGCGAAGCAGACCAGAAAAAAGGCATCAAGGCACCACTAGTGGCTTTGGTTTTACGTGGCGACCACGAGCTAAACGAGCTTAAAGCCGAAAAACTGGATGGCATTGCCAGCCCATTAGCCTTTGCCAGTGAGGCACAAATCCTTGACCAATTGGGATGTAAACCAGGCTCCATCGGCCCTAAAGATTTAAACATTGAAGTAATCGTAGACCGCAGCGCAGCCGTAGTGGCTGACTTTGTATGTGGCGCCAATGAAGACGGCAAACACTTAAGTGGTGCTAACTGGCAGCGTGACATCACCTACAGCCGCGTCGCAGATATACGCAACGTAGTAGAAGGCGATGCTAGCCCGGACGGCCAAGGCACGTTAAATATTAAGCGTGGCATCGAAGTGGGCCATATCTTCCAGCTGGGCGACAAATACTCACAAGCGTTAAAGGCCAGTGTGCTAGATGAAAATGGCAAAGCCAGAATCATGCAAATGGGCTGTTACGGCATTGGTGTGTCCCGTGTGGTGGCGGCATCCATCGAACAAAACTTCGACGAGCGCGGCATTATCTGGCCCAAGGCACTGGCGCCATTCCAGATTAGCATAGTGCAAATTGACGCTCACAAATCCGCAGAAGTTATTGAGCGCAGTGAAGCTCTTTACCAAGCATTGAGAGACCTAAACGTAGAGGTCTTCCTGGATGACCGCGACAAAAAAACCAGCCCCGGGGTTAAATTTGCTGACACCGAGCTTATGGGATTCCCCCATAGAATCGTCATGAGTTCACGGGGCCTTAAAAACGGCATAGTGGAATACAAGGGCCGTACCGACGAGAAAAACGACGCAATTGAACTGCCAGGTGATGACATTCTTGACTTCATCAAGCAGAAGTTAGCACTGTAATATGCTGCGCCGCCTGTTTTTAGTCCTTTTGTTAATCCTGCCCACCACCCCGGCCCTTGCCAAGGTGGATGCAGAATTGAGAGGGTACTTAAAACAGGCAATTAACAACACTCACAGCTTTAGCGATCGCTTCGAAGCGGAAGTATGGCTGGTGGATATGTCCGCCCGCCTCTCCCGCTACATTAAAGACAAAGCCTTTCGGGTTAAATTCTTACAAGCCCTGCATCATGAAGCCAATAAACACGACCTACCGCCCGAGATGATATTGGCCCTTATCCAGATAGAAAGCGCCTTTAAACCCTATGCAATATCCCGAGTGGGGGCACAAGGTTACATGCAGATCATGCCTTTTTGGCGCAAAGAAATTGGTCGAAGCTCTGACAACCTCATGAACTATCAAACCAATTTAAAATACGGCTGCGCCATTCTTGCCCACTATCTTAAAAAAGAAAAAGGCAACTGGGTGCGCGCTCTGGCTCGTTACAACGGCAGCCTGGGAAAAACCTGGTATCCGGAAAAAGTTATGAAAGCCTGGCAAAAGCGCTGGTTCGTTCAAAGCATCTAATCCCCGCAATTTATTGGCAGCATGGGCCTTTTTGGGCTATTCCTAATGAATGACAACCATCATTTAAGGATTAAACGTGGGCTCATTATTCGAAAATATAGGCGGTGAAAACGCAGTAACGGCAGCCGTTGATATATTTTACAGTAAGATCATTAACGACACCGCCCTTGCCCCTTTTTTTGACGGCATGGACCTGGATCGGCAAAAACGCATGCAGCGCTCATTCTTAACCGTGGCCTTTGGCGGACCCAACAAATACTCCGGACGCGGCATGCGCGCCGCCCACTCACGACCTGTGGCCATAGGCTTGGAAGAAAGACACTTTAATAAGGTGGCTGAACATCTACAAAAAACACTTATAGAACTTAGTGTGCCGCACAATTTAATTCAGGAAGTAATGGCCATTGCTGGCTCCACCAAGGGCGACGTTCTTAACCATTAAGTTGATTATTAATTACACTGGCAACGGGCAACCCCAAGGTTGTCCGTTTTTGGCGCTGAAAATCAGCCAACACAGGATCGAGAGATTCAAACCAGCTAGATCCCTCCATCAAAACTGCAAATTCCAGCTGGTGGTGTTCATGAATAAGCTCTGTTAACTCTCCCACTGTGACCGATGCTAAATTTACAACCAGATAAAATCGATCATCCTGGTTTTGCAGCCAACCTGCGCCAATCAATAAATTAATCACGCGCTCCCATTGATCACTATTTGGTAAAGACAAAGAGGTGACCAAATCTTCTCGGTCAACCCCCAACTTAATGTTTTTACAACTCATTAACTGTAAAACCAGCAAGGCCCAATCCAGCTGAGACGCTTGCACACCCTTGTATTTTTTTTGCACAAAAGGTAATGCTCTTACCAATTCAGCGCCCAACAGCACCACACTCCAGGCCACAAATAACCACAACAGAAACAGCGGCACCGCCGCAAAAGCCCCATACACAATTTGATAACCAGGTAAAAGTGTCACCAGGAAAACAAACAACTGCTTGGCTAATTCCAGGGCACCCGCCGCCACTAAGGCCCCAGCCAGGGCATGCCAAAACCGGACCTTACAACAAGGCAAAAGGTAATACATACTGGCCAGCACTAGGGTTGATAAAAACATCGGCAGCAGCTTAACCAGGTGATAATTAACATGGTAAACCGCATCTACATGCTCAAGCCATAAGCGGGACGTAATCAGGTAACTACTAACAAAGAAGATGGCGGCTAACAGCACCGGAGCCAGCACAATAAACAACCAATACATGATGATTCTTCGCCCTTTGCGCTCACTGGTTACCCGCCACACATTGTTAAACGCATTTTCAACCGTCAGCAACAAACTCAAGGCGCTAAGCAATAAAATACCTAGACCAATCCAGGTAAGTTCACGGGCTTGCTCACTAAAGTTATTAAGATAACCTTGCAGCGCCTCACCACTTGAGGGCACAAAATGCTGAAACAGAAAGTCCTGAAATTGATTGGCAAAAACAGATGAACCGGGAAGCCAGGTTGAAACCACATAGCCGGAGGTCATTAAAGGAACAATGGCAAACAAAGTAACGAAGGTTAATTGCGCCGCATTTTTTCGATTTTCATTACGCTCAAAACGCGCCACCAATAAATATAAAAAACGTCCAAATTGCCACACATTCACGCCCCACAGCCTGCCAGAATAAAGGTACAATACGCACTTTTAATGACTTTTCAATGGAACAAACATGACAGTTGAAATCTGGCACAATCCGCGCTGCTCTAAATCCAGAGAAACATTAAAATTACTGGAAGAAAACAACATCACTACCGATGTTTTTCTTTACCTGGAACAGCATCCCAGTGCACAGCTAATTGCCGAAGTGTTAAACAAGCTGAAATTATCGGCGCGGGATTTATTGCGTAAATCAGAAGACGCCTACAAGGCACAAAATCTTAAGGACAAGGATCTATCCGATCAACAATTGATCGACGCCATGGTAAATGAGCCAAAACTCATTCAACGCCCTATTGTTATTAATGGCAAAAAAGCGCGCCTTGGCCGACCACCGGAACAGGTACTGGAGATTCTATAGTGGCCACCCCCTACATATTGGTTTTATATTACAGCCAGGCTGGGTCAGTGGCAGCTATGGCGGAACACATGGTACGCGGCATTGAAAAGGTATCTGGTATGGAGGCTCGCTTAAGGTGTGTACCCAGTGTCTCAACCGATACCCAAGCCAGCAAAAATGACATTCCAGAAAGTGGTCCGCTGTACTGCAGCGAAGAAGACCTCAGGAATTGCCACGGATTGCTTTTAGGCAGCCCGGTGCGCTTTGGCAACATGGCCGCTGCATTAAAATATTTTTTAGACGGCACCAGCAATTT
>MAAD01000327.1 GCA_002162985.1 Bermanella sp. 47_1433_sub80_T6
GAAGGTGTGCCTAAAAAGTCTATTTTACTGCACGACACCGACAACCATAAGTTTCGTTTAGCCAGTGCACGGGTGTGCATGGATTCCACCATGTAACTGCTTCTGGTGTCGTCATTAATGAAATCCAGCAGGGGTTTGTATTCCACGTATTTATCCAGCTCAAAAAACAGCGGTATGTTTTCTTTGGTAATACCCAGTAATTTTTCCGCCGCGGAATTTACATATTCGAGCTTTTTCTGATCGCCATTTTCAAAAATAATCACCGGGTCAATGGCGTTATCTAACACATTAGGCCCCACAGATAACAGACTGCCCGCGACCATAGTGGAGGTATCATTGCCGGAGGACATGCGCAATTTCTCCGGCACAAAAAACTCGCCATCCACAATTTTACTTAAGGCAGATTTCACTTCGGAAGAGGCATAACTTTTAGGCAAAAATCCATTAGCACCTGCCACCAAGGCTTCTACTGCCAGGTCCTGACTTTCATGGCCCGACATGAGAATCACCCTGCAATGTAAATGCGTGTCTTTGAGTCCACGCACCAATTGCAAGCCGTTGCCATCGGGCAAGTTAAAGTCCACCAAAATTAGCTCTATGTCGGCATGACACTTCACATAGTCAATGCCCCCTTGCAGGGTGCCTTCTTCGTGAATCTCAACGTCCAGTGACATTTGCCCCAGCAAGGCCCCCAGGCCCATGCGGAACATCTCATGGTCATCAACAATTAGGGTTTTCATCTAGATGCCTTTCACTAAAGTATAAGCCCTTTATCCCGGGCAGCATTGATAGCTTGGGTACGGTTCGTTACCGCCAGCTCTTCAAAAATGGCGGTAATATGGGTTTTTACGGTGCCTACAGAAATATTTAGGTTGTCGGCTATTTGCTTGTTGGCTTGCCCCTGAGCCATAGACTTAAGCACATCCAACTGCCGTGGCGTTAAACGGGAGAGGGATTTTTCGGCTTTATTGGCGGCTTTATTCAGCAAGTCCATGGGGAAATACTGGCTGCCCGCTAAAATAATTTGCACCGCACTGAAAATCACCTCATTAGCAGAGCTTTTTGGAATAAACCCACTGGCGCCCTTGTCCATGATGGCGTTGATAATGGCCGGGTCTTCACTGCCGCTAATAACACAAACCTTAATATTGGGGTAACGCTGCAGAGCACTATAAATAAAGCTTAAGCCTTCATTGCCCGGAATATTAATATCCAACAGCGCCAGTTTAAGGTCTTTTTCACGCTCCATGGTCTCAAGCGCGCTCTTGGCATCTTCGGCCTCCAGCACTTCGCTGCCCTCTATTTTTTGTTCGATAGCCGCTTTTAGGCCTAAACGAAATAGACCGTG
Organism: Bermanella sp. 47_1433_sub80_T6; assembly: GCA_002162985.1. Taxonomy (GTDB): domain Bacteria; phylum Pseudomonadota; class Gammaproteobacteria; order Pseudomonadales; family Oceanobacteraceae; genus Bermanella. The sequence goes on from MAAD01000327.1 coordinate 1,349, forward strand.
ATCATCCGCGATCAGTAATTTCATACAATCAACCCTTGCATATCTGTTGGTGCCCTACCTCTGAGTATAGATAAGGAATAATAATCGGCGGTTTTATCCCCTGAATTTGTTTTATATAGATCTGATATAACTGCACACCTTCATATAACCTTATTTTATTCAGGCCTGGGGCATATTCAAATCGAACTTAAGTCATATATGGCATTTTTTTAGACAAGGTAAAATTTATGAAACTTTAGGGGGGCATATGATTGAGTCAAAATTTGTACAGCTGGATGAAACGTTTCAAACCATCAATGCCCTCGATTTTGATGTATCGGAATTGCCCATATTGGTGGCTGCCATCAATCAGTGTTTTGATGATGTGGAGTTCAGCTACAAGAAGCTCTCCCGCCTCATAAAAAAAGACCTGCAGCTTAGCGCACTCATTTTTAAACTGGTGAATTCTGGTGTGTATCGACGCCCGGAAATCATCACCAACCTGGATAGCGCACTGATGTTGTTGGGGTTCAAAATGATTCGTAATTTAATATTTAGCCATAAACTTAAAGCGTTACTGGGGCAGCATAATCCATCTGTGCAGGCGTCTTTAAGTAAACGCTGGATTTTCACCCTGCACCACGCAGCCAACACCATGGAATTGGCCAAGGCCCTGTATTTAGACAAACCCGAAGAGATGTTTTTGGCGGTTATTTTCAGTGACATTGCCGCGTTTATTCTGGCAGACAAAATCAGTAAAAAAGACATTAACATTAACGAAAAACAGTTTTATGAAAAGTGCGATCAATACAAATACAACTACGCACAAAAAGCCTTAATCAACTGGAACTTTAACCCCAGAATCATAGAAATGATGGGGCAAGCCAATCCGCCTTGCCACGAGTTAACCGAGATGGACGTGATTGAACTGGCCTACTCTCATATGAAGGGGGATAAAGTCATTAGCGAACAGGCGGCATTCAAAAAACTACCGGTATCGGCACAGCTAACCCATGGCCGCCAAAAGTTATTAATCCTTAAAAACAAGGAGCAAGACATTAAAAAAATGGTAGCGAGCCTAATTTAAGCGCTTGCGATAGTCTCTTGGGCCCATGGTAAACCACGACTGGCAGCTACGGGAGAATGCCGACTGCTCAGCATACCCTAATAAAATTGCGATTTGTCCTAGTGATAATCCCTTTTGAGCTAAATATTGTTTAGCCATTTCTTTGCGCACCGCGTCCTTAATTTTTACAAAACTGGTGCCTTCCTTTGCCAGCTGCCTGTGTAAACTTCGCACATGGGTACCCAGGGCCAACGCCACCGATTGATTAGTACATTGATTGGCCAGCATTAAAGGTTTAATTAACGCCCGCACTTTTTCCTTAAGCAGCAAGTCATCACCAGAAAAGTTTTTCTGCAAATACTCATAGGCCATTTCTCCCAGGCGCTCATCCTGACGCCTAACGGGTAATAACAAATCCTGTTTATTGATTTCAAGTCCGCCCACCGCCTGCTGGAAATTAACCTGGCAGGAAAACACGCCTCGATAGGAGTAGATGGCGGCACCCTGGTCATGTGGAAAGTGCACACCGTAAGGTTTGCTGCGGCCCTCACTTAGAAAGGTGATTATTTGGTAGGCCAAACCCATATTTAATTCCATGGTTTGCCGACAGTCGGGTAAGGGAGTCAGTGAAATTTCGAGGCTAAAAAGCAAACGATTGGTATCGGGCAGATCATTTAAACGAATTAAAATCCCCGGGCTATAGACGTGCATAAACTGCATGACACGCTGCAACACTTGAGCGAGATTTTCACCCTGTTGCGCGGCCAGGGCGATGGGGCCCAATACGCTGAAATCCTGACATTTTGAAAACCTTAGGCCAAAATCATCACACTGTAGTTGTGCAGCCGTATCTTCCAGCAGAGCAATAAAACGGCGATAAGAAATCATCGCGCCAACTTGATTAATAAGGTCACCACTTAAGCCCTGTTTAGCCAACAAAACCTGGGGATCACCCTTTAATTCCAACACCAATTCGGGGTAACCCCGAAGCGCTTCACTGCGGATCAGTTGTGCCATAACGCCCTCTTTAATTCGCTAAAATCATAAACACCTGGCCAAAAATGGCAAGTTTTTATGGGGATCTGCCTGCATTATGAGGTTATCAATCACTGGGCTGGACACAAAAATGACAACACAAAGCTTTGATTATGTCGTAATTGGCGGCGGCAGTGCCGGCTGCGTTATGGCCAGCCGCCTATCCGAAGACCCCAATGTAACGGTATGCCTGCTGGAAGCGGGCAAAAAAGACAACAGCGCGTTTATTCAAGCACCGGCAGGCTTAGCCGCCACTGTACCCCAAGGGTTTTTCAGCTGGCACTATGAAACCGTCAAACAAAAGGGCTTAAATGGCCGCAGGGGTTTTCAACCCAGAGGCAAGGTAATGGGCGGCTCTAGCTCCATCAATGCCATGGTGTATATGCGCGGTAACAAATGGGATTACGATAACTGGGCGCAGCAAGGTAACGAGGGCTGGAGCTATGACGAGGTACTGCCCTACTTCAAGAAGGCCGAAAACAACGAAACCCTGGGCCGTGATAATTTCCACGGCCAAGAAGGCCCATTAAATGTGACCGAATTATCCAGCCCCAGTCATTTCAACGATTACTTTTTAAGCGCCTGTAAAGAACAGGGATTAAAGTACAACCAGGATTTAAATGGTGCCTCTCAAATGGGGTTTCGTATGAACCAGGTGACCCATAAAGATGGCGAGCGCTGCAGCACGGCTAAGGCCTATATCACACCCAATATGAATCGCCCAAACCTAACCGTGATCACCCAGGCCCACGTGGCCAAGATTGATATTGAGGGCAAGGTCGCCAAGGGAGTGAGTTTCTATCAAGGGCGCCAAGTTCAGCAGGTTACCGCTAACAAGGAAGTCATTTTAAGCGCCGGGGCCTTTGGCTCGCCGCAAATATTACAACTGTCTGGGGTAGGTCCGGCTCAACACCTTAACGATTTAGGCATTAAGGTGTTACTTGATGCCCCGGGTGTGGGCAGCAATTTGCAGGATCATGTGACCACCATCCCCGCCTATCGCACAAAGCACCACAAAGGCACCTTTGGCTTGTCCATCATGGGCGGTCTGGATGTACTGAAAGGAATTTATCAATGGGCCAGCCAGCGCAGCGGCATCCTTACCAGTAACTTTGCCGAGTCTGCTGCTTTTTTTGCCACCGACGACGCAAAACCGGCTCCGGATATCGAGCTGGCATTTGTTGTGGGCCTGGTGGATGACCATAACCGTAAGATGCACCTGGGACACGGTTATAGCTTGCACGCCACCCTCATGCGCCCTAAAAGCCGTGGCACCCTAAGACTTGCCAGCAGTGACCCTAAACAGCCACCGCTTATCGACCCTAACTTTCTGGATCATGAAGACGACCTTAACGACCTGGTAAAAGGTTTGCAAAAATCACTGGATATCATGGAGTCCAGCACATTTGACTCGGTAAAAGGCAAGATGCTGATCCCTCTGGATAGAAATAATGTTGAGCAATTGAAGGACTTTGTACGCAATAACGCCGACACCGAATACCATCCGGTGGGCACCTGTAAAATGGGGCCAGATTCAGACCCCATGGCGGTGGTGGATGCGCAGTTGCGACTCAAGGGTATAAAGAATTTACGGGTGGTAGATGCGTCTATCATGCCTAATTTGGTATCGGGTAATACCAATGCGCCCACTATCATGATTGCCGAAAAAGCGGCAGATATGGTGAAGGCGGGTTAATGCTATTGGCAGCCGCTACCTATTAGATTGCGGCTGCCTCTTTCTTTTAACCCCTAATCAGCCCTTAAAGCGAGCCCTATGAATCAGGTAATGGATGTCAGTCCCGGTCCATGCAAGCGATGGGTATAGTTTACGTACCCAGGATCTCTGCCAGCTTTCACGACGTTGCAAAAACGTAGGCGTGATAGACAGGGCCGCTACTTCCGCCAAGTAACTCATGACCGCTATTTGAGGTTGTTCTTTGTCCGCCTTAAAGCGTTTATTAATGTACAAATTTTGTTCATCATTCAGGCTGTTTGAAATGCTGGCACATACCGCTGATTGAGACTTGCCCAGGTAATTCGGTAAGGCACATAACCCAACCACCACGTATTCATAGGCATCCATGGCTTGCTTGTGGGTGGTAATGCAATTGGCAAATAATAGGTATTCACCTTCCAGCACTAAGCCAGGAGCACCCTCGAGGGCCAGGCTGGCCGACTCGACAGGCAAGGACTCTTTACCTGCTACCACCCTCACCTTTTTGCCCAGTTCCCGCTCTTGATCCTGCACCCATACCTTAACCTGACGCACCTGCTCATCATTGGCCAGAGTAAGGGGGAACTGTTCATTGGCGGCCTGACGCGCATTAAGCTGGATAAAATCCTGCTTGATGCTGTCGATACTGAGGGTTAACTCAGATTGCTGAGGCAAAGATTGTGCGTTTTCCATAGTAACCCCCAATGCTGATGTATTAGGCATTTTGCGCTGAAGCATTACAAAGGACAAAGGCCTGCCTTGAATATTGTGATGGGATTCATACATGAGTCCCAATTGGAGCGGTTTTTTGACTACCAGTGCCCATATGGGGGCTTAGTCAATTTTGGCCAAACCAGTCTATGCTTAGCCATGGAGGCCCCATGAATTTAAGATCCCTGTTTTGGTTGGCAGCGCTCTCTTATACCCTAGTGATAGGCGGCAGCCTTCTGCTCTACCGCCTGTATGTTGTCTTTCCCGCCATTGAACAAGCCACTATTGATGCACGTATGCAAAACATTCGAGCGGCTTTGGGAAGTTATCAGAATGAACGCAAAAATCTTAAGGGGTTAAATCTAGATTGGGCTAAATGGGATGACACCTATGAGTTTGCTGAGAATGGCAACAGGGAATTTATTCTCAATAACATCGATGACAAGACCTTCTTAGACTTTGACATTGATGCCTTGGCTATCATAAACATGCAGGGTCTCACCCAATACGCCGCCTTGAAAATAAATAACATCGTAACTGAAATCACTGAGACCCAAGACATTAGTGCCGACATGGATATAAGCCACATTTTAAACACAGACGAACAATACGGCATCATTCGGGTTGACGATAAATACGCTATCTATGTTAGCCACCACATTCAGGATAGCCGGCAGATACACGCCCCTAACGGCGTGCTGATATACATGCGCATTTATAAACCAGAGTTTTTCACACGTATTAGCCTTATTTCTGGGCTACAGGTCACTCTAGGTCAATTCGAAAATGTTTCGCAAGAGACACGGCCCCATTTTGAAAATTTTAAAATTAATGATATTCGTGACAAATATTATTTTAATATCACCAATACTCGTGATGAGGTAATTGGTCAAAGTGAAGTGCAATTTCCAATTGGCAGTTCTCCCAAGGCAATGGATAACCATACTCTGTACAGCATACTAGCACTGATCATGTTGCCGGTATTCATTACCGGCATCATTTACCTGGTGATTTTAATTCCCATCTTTAGGATTACAAAAAACATCCGGCTCATGAAGTCCACCGGTAATATTTTTCATCTCACCCAAAAAAGCCACATAGATGAAATAGACGGCTTCTTAAACACCTTTAATGGCTTAGTCGACAAAATTCATATGTATCAACAAAAATTATTGGATGATTCCAATACAGATGGTTTAACCGGAATTTATAATCGAAAATTTTTTGATATAGCGTTTGATAAAGGCTGGCGCGTGAGTACCCGAACTAGCCTGCCATTAAGTATCATAATGATGGACATAGATTTTTTTAAAAAATACAACGACCACTACGGGCACTTACAGGGAGATGAGGCGTTAAAAGAAGTGGCAATTGCATTAAGCAACGTTATACGCCGGGCTGATGATACCTTGGCTCGCTTCGGCGGAGAGGAATTTGTGGTCATTTCTCATGTATCCAGCCAGCAAAAACTTGAAGACTTATTAACCATCATATTGCAAGCCATCCGCGGGCTGAATATTGGCCACAAACAATCCAGCGTGCATCATCACCTCACCATCAGCTGTGGCGCTTGTTTTATTAAAAACAACGGCCCCTGGATGAAAGACCTAAAACTTGAAGCACTTAACAAGGCCGATGAGGCACTTTATGACGCCAAACATAATGGCCGGAATCAATATTCCATTCGCACCTTTCAAGCACCGAGCCAAACCAAGTGACCACATTATTTAACCACCAACCCTTCGCTGGCCTTTTTAACCCATTCAGGGTCGATTTATTCGGGCACTAGGATGCCCTTGGCATAAGCAGGACGCTCAAAGATACTACTCCTTAAGCTTGGGCACTGGGGCGATCTTTAATGCTCTTATACCAACGTAACAAATGTTGATGTTCATCATCGATGCGCACATGCACTACCCTGGCAAAATCAACGCTCACAAAGGCGGTGATATCTGCCACCGTAAAACTGTCTCCGGCAACAAACTCATGATTGGCCAAATGATCATTCAAGAATGACATAAATTTTGTGGCTAATTTAATACACTCCTCACCCCATTCTTTTACCGGCGTCATACGATCTGAAAAATAGCCCGTGGTATGTTGAAATCCCATACCTACAAGGTTCATGAAAGATATTTCACAACGGCGTTGCCACATTTCAATATTGGCTTGATCCAGAGCGGTGCTTCCCATGAGAGGATTGGCCGGATGCAGCACTTCAAAATAACGACAAATAGCCATGGACTCGGATATGAATTCCCCGCCTTCCAGCTCTAAAACCGGCACTTTACCCAAGGGATTCTTTTGGCGAAAGTCACTGCTAATGTTCTCACCCGCTTTTAAACCTACATGGACATATTCAACATCAGATATGGCCTTCTCGGCCAGAAACATGCGTACCCGGCGCGCATTGGGGGCCGTTTTTTCTTCGTATATTTTCATCATGAGGGCTCTTTTATTGTTTTTAAACTTAGCACTCAAGTTACGGTTAGCGCCCCATAAGGTCAACCATGGGAGTGAAAAAAACACACTGTTGCAGAAGCCAAATATAGAAGAAACAAACAGAAGGAAAAACAGAGATAAGCCACGCCCCTGGGAGCGTAGCTCGATTCTAACAGGCTGTACTAGACGTTCAATTGTCGACTAAAAGGCGGTAAACCACTAAGCAACATACTGCCGTAACGCTTACTGACAATTCGCTTATCCAGAATGGTAATTTTACCGGTATCGGTTTCGGTTCTAATTAAACGGCCACAGGCCTGAATTAAACGCACACTTGCATCGGGCACCGACATTTCCATGAACGGATTGCGGCCCTTACTCTCCAACCATTCGGCGAGAGTGGCATCCACCGGGTCGTTGGGTACAGAAAACGGCAGACGTACAATCACCACGTGCTGCAGCTGCTCGCCGGGTAAATCTATACCCTCGGAAAAACTGGCCAGGCCAAAAAGAATACTGTCTTTACCGGCCTCAATTTTTTCCTTATGCAAACGTATCACTTCCTGCTTGGAATATTCATCCTGTGTGGTCACATACTTTTTTAAATGAGCAGGTAATAATGCCTTGGTATCATTCATCACGCGACGGCTAGTAAACAACACCAAAGTGCTTTCTTTAAGAACCAGGTTATCGGCTAACGCTTCCGCTACTTGCTGAGCATACTCGGGCGTACTGTTGGGTTCGATGGCGCTCTTAGGCACCACCACAGTTCCCAAATTGGCGTAATCAAACGGACTTTCGATAATCTCAGTATGATTGTCACGAGCGATGCCCGACTTCATGCGAAAGCGATCAAATTTGCCCACCGCGGTGAGCGTCGCCGAGGTAACTACGGCAGCAAAGCAGCGACTCCAGAGATTTTTTGCCAGCAACTCAGCCGCCATGATGGGGCTACTGTATAGGCCAATATCATCTTCCTGGTCGGTGTAGATACGCTCTAACCAACGAGCCACCGGTACCTGATCTTCAAAATCTTTGGTAGCAAAACTTAACCATAACAAACCGGCACTCTCTAAACGGGCCAGCAACAGCCCCATAATCGGAAACCAGCGTTCTGCATCACTTTGTTTGTATTCACCATCGTCTTTGCTAATAGAGCCCTTTAGGGTTTCTACAATTTTATCCAGATGTCCGTACAGAGAATTATGGGTTTTGTTTAATTCTATGGACAACTCCACTAATTCGTCCGGTACTTGCCCCATACGAAATCTGTGTTGATGATAGCCTTCCTGGTCGGCCTGCTCCCCTAAAAAATCCAGCAATATGTGATTCACAAAACTCAGTTTGGAATTTATTTCGCTAATGCGTTCAGGCATGGCACTGACCACTTGCAGCAAACCCACAGGAGTACCCGATTGCTTGCCCAGAGTATCCACGGCCTTGGATATTTGCTTCAACAGGTTTTCTTCCTGATGCAACTTCACCTGGGCCGAAAAGTGGTTAATGGCTTTATCTGGTAAATGGTGACCTTCATCAAATACGTAAATACTGTTACTGGGCTCGGGCAATACTGCACCGCCTCCCAGGTTAATGTCGGCCATTACCAGATCGTGATTGGCCACGATCACATCGGCGTCTTCCAGGGCTTTGCGGGCAGCAAAAAACGGGCACGCATTAAAATGAGGACAGCGACGATTACTGCACTCTCTATGAGTGGCCGTCACCATGGACCAATCTTGATGCTCTATTTGTTCGGGCCAATTATCACGGTCGCCGTCCCATTTGCCCGAGGTAAATTCGTCGAGAAAATGGGTAAATAATGTTTTTTGATCTGCCGACGCGTCCGCCCCGCCAAACATATCCATGGAGGCATCCTGCATGCGCTGGTCTCTCATTTCCTGATCCAGCTTATGCACACACAAGTAACGGCCGCGACCTTTAGCCAGCGCATAGCGAAATTTTAGGCCACTGTTTTTGGCTACATCGGGAATATCTTTGTTCACCAACTGCTCTTGCAGGGCCACGGTGGCGGTGGATACGATGATTTTTTTATTCAGGTCTTCGGCCACCGGAATAGTGGCAATTAAATAGGCCAGGGTTTTACCGGTACCTGTGCCCGCCTCCACCACACAAATAGGGTTATTAGAGACACGATTGCCATCGTCATCTTGCTGCACCGCGCCCAAAGTGCGAGCGATAGCGGCAATCATTTGTCTTTGGCCGCGACGAGGCCTTAAGTTTTTCTCTTTTAATATTTGGCTGTAAGCAGACTGGATGGTACTTTTTGCTTCATTACTTAACATGCTTTGGAGATACCCACGACAACCCTTTGGCCAGGGAAATTTTTCGCCCAGCCACATTAATTACGATTCCGGTATGGGTTATTTCCTGCAATACCACCTGGGCATTGATGAACATACCTTCATTAAATGTTTGCCCGTTAATCACCACAGATCGATACTCTTGGGCACTTGAATAAATATGGCTCTGCAAAGAAATAGTGGGAATTAGACCCAGTACTTCTTTGGGCAATTCAGCCAACTCATAGGTCTTGGCTGGCTGCTGGGGTGCAGGCTGTGGCTCAGCCACTTCAGTTTCTTCAACCTGTTTGGGTAAGGTTTGAGCAGGCGTTACCGCTTCCACCACTGGCTCATGCACTGGCGTGGTTTGAACTTGGGCCTGGACAGGCTCAACATTATTTGATGATTGAGGCGAAAATAGTTTAAATACGGTTACAGCCAGGAAACCCACCACCACTACGATAAGCCAAACGGGCAAATTGGCTGTAGTCGCCACCGGCGCAACAATAGAGTCAGGGGATTGGGTTTGTGCCTGCCGTTCTATTTCCGCTTTTTTTAGCGCCTCTAATAAGTAGGACATTAGATAGCCCCCTTATTTTTTTGCTGCCACAAAGCCAAACTGATGAGTGTTTGTTTGCCCAGTATACCGTCCACCAATAAATGGTGACGACTCTGGAATTGCTTAACACTCTCCACCAATAATACATCATAAAAGGTGGATGACTCTTGCCCACCTGAGTCCGGACTAATAATCTGCCACTGGGAATAATCTTGTTCGTTGGCACTGTGAGTTTGACGAGATAAAATGTCACGCACCCAACTCACCGCTGCATGATCTTTACCCGGTTTTATAATACTGGCCAATTCGAAGGGCGCCTGCCAATTAATACGACTCAACACTAACGGCTCATTATTAATGGGGGCCTGCCATTTTTGCCATCTTTGTCGATCAAACACCACCACCTCATCCTGGCTGTAGGAAATAAGTGTTTGCGGCAACATGCCTTGCCAGCACATATACCCTTTGCGGCAACTTGATAAATACGATTCTTGGGTGCTTGCTTTCAAACCTTCACCCTTAAAGAGCGTGCTAACGAGCTTAGGCAATTCTATTTGGGTGACTATGGGTTGGTAATATTGCGTCCAAAAAAACACAGCAACTAGCATCAACGCGGGCACAAAAGCCGCCTTCCATTTGTTTACGCTTGGCTGTGGCAGCACTTCTTTTGCTGCACGGTAAACCGTCCAGGCCGATACCTGACGGCGGTTTTGTGCATAACAGCCCATTAAACTGCGATCGGCCAGTAAATTAATTAACCTGGGAATGCCGCCGGTTAACTTTTTAAGCATCAACAATGCAGGGAATGAAAACAGGTTACGCTCACCACCAGCTACATGCAGGCGGTGACGAATGTATTGTCTAAGTTGCCCAAAATTTAACGGATTTAAATGGAAACGAGCGGTGAATCTTTGATTTAGCTGGCGCAATTCATAACGCTGTAGACGCTGCCTTAACTCGGGCTGACCCAACAATATAATTTGCAGCAACTTGTCGCTGTGCGTCTCTAAATTGGTTAATAGCCGAATCAGCTCCAACACCTCCATATCAAGATGCTGGGCTTCATCTATCACCAGCAGGCTGTACCCCCCTTTGGCGTACACGGCTAGCAGAAACTCGGTAATGGCGGCGATTAACTCGGATTCTTTGGCTTGCGTCTCTATCGTAATGGCGAACTCACGACAGATTAATTGCAGCAGCTCCAAACGATCCAGCTGAGGGTGCAAAATTAACGCGACTTCGGTGTTGTCAGGGATAGACTGCAACAGATGTTTGCACAGCGTGGTTTTACCGGTACCCACCTCTCCTGTCAGCAATATGAAACCACCCCGGTGCAACATGCCGTACTCGAGCACCGCCAAGGCTTCCTGATATTGCCCATGGGCATACAGAAACTGAGGATTAGGGGCGATGGAGAAGGGTCTGCACTGCAACTCGAAATAGTTTTCGTAAATCATAAAATTGGCCAGTATACGTCCAGCGACACCTGCAGATATTTGGATTTTGACAAGGCAAGTTGATCAGATGCCAATTTTAAGCGCACCATATCAGATTCATAAGCCAGATGGATAGCATCGGTGAGTAAATCCACCCCTAGAATTAAGCCCTGGGCATTAACCCCCGTTTGTAGGCTATCGTGCCGTGACCACTGGCTGGCCCGTAAATACAGCCCTAGGCCCGCTTCCAGTGATTTCTCTATTAAAACTTCACTGGTGACTGGCAGCTTTTGAACCTGGTTTTTTTGTTTACTCGTGACAAAACAATCCGCCTGATTGGGTCGTGACAGGCAACCCACATCCCGGTTGATTGCCGACCAGTAAATACGGTGCAAGACATCTAACCAGGTCGCAGTGAAAGACCAGCTCTGGCCTGCCCTGTATTTGTATTGCACATCGAAACTATGACCCCAACCGCTCACAGGGTAATCATTGCCGTTTACCAGTTGGTTTTGATCATAGTTATAGTCCAATTCATAACGGTAATCAGAACTGCCATCCGCGGCCACATGCCCCACTCCGGTTAGCTGCCCATCCTGAACTCTATTTGGCTGCAAAACATGTGTTTTAATTGAAAACGATCCACGATTAGATAACGGTATAAAGTATTGAGCAAAAAAGCTGGTGCCCATTACCGCATTCACCGACAGCTGCAATGGGTAGTCGCCCGGCGCCAACCCCTGATTTTCGAGTTTTTTGTAAAATTGCGCGGTGGGTTCACTGAAATGAAGTACATAGTCCAGACGCTGTTCCAGACCGACAGACCAGGTTTGATTGAGTTTCACCTCCAATCCGGCACGAGCTTTAACCTGAGCATAATTGCCCGCGCTGGCCGTGGCCCAATTGGAATCAAATTTCTCAATGGCAATGGCCGGACTGGTGGCCTGGGCGCTTGCGTACATATGCACCTGTGGCTGGGCCCCTGCCAAATTTGGCAAGGACAACAAACACAAACACACACCTAGGGTTCGCCACATCATAGTGAAATTACAGCAGCTGCCAGGAGCCATCTACATAGCGCACCACATACAGACTACCTTCTTTTCCTATGGTAGCCACTAAGGATCCTGCGTACCGGATATAGCCCATGGGTGCATCGTTTTCTAAAGACTGATCCAGTGCCACCATGCTTAAAGCAACGTCGCCATCTAGAATAAGATAAGTCAGCAAGTCACTGCCATCTCCGCTGTGCTGCTCCATAGCAAAATGAAGGGTTTGGCTTCCATATGGCACCAGATCGGCAGAACTTATGCCTGCAATACTGCCAAAACCCAGGTAGTTATGAGTAAGCGATACACTGACGGTAATATCTTCTTCATCCAGTATTTGCCCCAGTACATTTAAAAAGGCCACGGGCCGCTTATCGTTGTTAACATCTAGGAAGCGGGAAAATATCCGCAGATTAAAACTACCCAGGCCCAAGGTAATAGGGCTAGAAAAAGTAATTGCGTAAGGGGTGTTGGTGGTAATAACTGAAGCACCATATTCAATTTCATAGGTGCCGGCGCCGTCAATATTTACGTTGGCGATACACCCTTCCTCCTGAAAGTACTCAAACACCTTTCGTACACTGGTTACGGTTTCACCAAAATTGTCACCACATCCCAAACCGCTCACCACTTGCGGGTCGCGACACCCCCACTTTCCAGATACTTTTAGACACTGGCGAGCCATTTCAACCGTGTCATTAATGGTGTCTTTCCAAATTACCCAGGCTGTGATGCCGCCTGGATATTCCAAGGCTCCATAACCACCACTGCTAAATTGAGTATCATTGAGTTGCAAAATAGTTTTCAACTCCAACTCCAAACTGTCGTAGTTAAACTGCTCTACGTATAACACTGTCTCGCTTGTGGTTTTCTTAATTTCGATATCACTGGAGGGTTCTAACCATCCGCCCAATTGGGACGTAGAGTAATCAACCGTACCAAATTGACTGTATTGTTTGAACGCGTCTAAATCCAGATTAAAATCAAGATCAGGGAACAAGTCATCATCAGCCCCCGTGTAAAATGTGAAAGCATTTTTACTAATTATGGTAAGACCCACATCCATGGACTCAGCATTGTCCGCGGCGCCATATTGAATCTTGCCGGGTATCTCCATCTTATAGATATTAAAATGCTTGGGTTTACTGGGGAACAGGGCATCGGATACTGCCACCATGGTTAAGCTAATATTTTCACCGAGAAAAATTAAATCCTGAAACTCTTCGTCTCCGGTATCTTTAGCCTCTACTTGCAAATCGGGTAGCAAGAGGTCTATGGCACTGATATCCGGGTTAGAGCCCGCCACTAACTCAGAGGCCAGACTAAAGGTCACCTTAGGTGCACTGCTACCTGTCACTAATAATGTTGATTTACCTAGTAATGTTTCCACCACTACCGTTTCGTTAAAGGTAAACCCTGTGGCCAATGTGGCTTCGGTAGATGCATTTTCAAACTTCCCTTTCATGGACAGCTTGGGAAATTGATCATTGTTTTGATTAACACTTAAAACGAATTCAGCTTCCTCTACATCGTAAGTAACGTTATCTGAATAAACATAATTAACGGAGTCACAACTGTCTTCACCACGTACACAAGTTAAAGCATAATTAACAAACTCGGTCATGGGCCGAAACAAACCCTGAACATCGGGGGCTAACTGCTGTTGAAACACCGCCCACTTGTCACTCATTGTTTGAAAATCTTTACTCATCACAGTGCTATTGGGTTCATCAAAGAAGCTGGCGTATTCTTTATTTTCCAAATCCGCCACCCAACCCTGCACCTTGGCCACTAAATCTCGAGCCTTCGCAATTTTCTCATCCACTAACAACTCCCCTTCTACCACTGGGAAATTGCTTCCTACAAAATTGGTGGGGGTGTTCAGTAAATTACTAAAAAGTGGCTCGGTAATAATGGCATTAAAGACACTGGCGGCAGCGCTGACATTGTCATCTGATTGCTCGCTAGAGATGGCAACCGCCGACTCATACAAACTTTTTAAATCTAACTCCCTTAAGGCTTCTTCGCGAGTATCTTCACCCAATAACTGACCTTCGTTAGCGATAAAGGAAGCCTGCCACCAATCAAGCGTTGCCTTTAAACTTTCATTTCTTTGTTGCGCAAACTTTGGCCAACTTAATGTTAATAAACCGTGTTTAGCCTGCTCAACGAGTTTAATGGAATCGCTTGAGGTACCGCCAATTAAAGGCGACCAAAAAGGTGTCTGTACGTGAAAGGCACTGTCGATAGAGAATAATTGCTGCACTCGACTATTGGCTTCATGGATGCTTTGCGACGTGAACATGCCATTTAGAAATAAAGACGTATCACAGGTGGATGGTGTACAGGCAGAACCATCACTGACAAATTCGGTTAAGGCCAATTTGGCTGCAAGGTGAGTCAGCGGAGTAACTGATACCACATCCCCGGCTTCTAACTGGTTGATAACACCCCACAATTGAAAATCATCCGCCACACCGTACGAGGCATTAAATGACACCGCATCGCCACCGTCGGTTTTACAGCCACCCAATCTATCAGCTAAAGCGCAACGCAGTTCAGTAGGCGGCACGGTTATGGTTTGCCCGCTCACAAATGTATTGCCGTCACCATCACGACAACCGCCAGATATTTCGTCAATTCGGCATAGCTCTTGAGCTTCAGCGGCGTGATAACTGGCCACCAGTAAGTAGGAGCCACCATAGGCCCCCTGCACTATGCCCTCAAAGTGCCCTTGTTCGTCGGTTACAAATACATCTGCAACAAATTCGCCATTGCTGTCACGATTAGGCTGGCCATTACTGTTAATGCCCACCGCCTGAACGATGACATTTTTGGCGTTACCACCGGCCACCGTTCCGGAAAAATGTATATTGGCAACCCCGCCAATATTAATATTTTCGGTATTGTCACAGCCACCCAGGCCTAAACCCAGCAACAAAGGAAGGAGAGATAGAGTTTTCATGTAGCAACCATTTATTATTATCTGTGCAACTGATCTTTAGCCAGTTTTTGCGAGTTATAGCGCGGTAAGTGACGCATATCTGTCTAGATATAACGACACCACCTAAGTTAATTGGTTCACTTGTCGTGTTGTTTAACAACACAATAAACAAGGATTATTCACCTTTATTATTCCGTCGAAAGAGAGCCTATGTTGTCAGCTCACTGATTCTGGCGGACTCTTCTGCGATCAACTTGCGCATCCATTGATGTGGCGGATTATGATGTAACAACGGGCTCCAAGCCATTTTTAATTCAAATTCAGGAATCATAAATGGCGGGTCAACCAGCTTTAAATCCCCCGACAAGGCCTGCATGCGGGCAATTTTAGTGGGTAAGGTCGCCACCAGGTCATTATTCATGGCCAGTAACGCCGGCATTTGGTAGTGACGCGTGAAAACACTAATTTTGCGTTTATGTCCGGCTGCTGCCAGTGCTTCGTCAACCCAACCCAGCTGCACTGCCTTGTCCTTATTAGGATTCACCCCGGTACCCACACCCATACCGGTTTTACTCACCCAAATATGGTTAGAGTCCAAATAGGCTGCCAGGTCATAATTTTTCAACAAAGGGTTTTTAGGGTTCACCAAACAAGAAAAACCGTCGTGCCACAGGGTTTTTTGATGGAAAGACTGCGGCAACTCATCGAAGCGGTTGATGGCCATATCCACCTTGCCCTGCTCCACATCTTTATAGGTCACATCCGAAGGGGTTAGAAAATCCAACACCACACCGGGGGCCTCTCGACGCAGGCGTTTCACGATGGCCGGCACCAAAGTCGCCTCCGCATAATCACTCACCATGATGCGGTACATACGATTGGACAGCTCTGAATCAAAGTCACCGGTGGGCTGAACCGCCGTATCTACCCCAGCCAGGATATTTCGCACCAGGGGCTGAAGGGCAATTGCACGCTCGGTGGCACTCATGCCGTCGCTGGTGCGCACTAAAATAGGGTCATCAAATAACACACGCAGCCTTTTTAGGCCGTTACTCATGGCCGGTTGGGTGATCCCTAGGATCTGAGCTGCCTTGGTGACGCTGCGCTCACGCAACAAAACATCCAAGTAAATTAACAAGTTTAAATCGAATCTTTCCACATTCACCCCGTGAATACCGAATATAAGGTCTATAGATTAGGGAAATTATCATAAAAGACGTATGATTCGCACGTTATTTTGAGGCACGCCTCTGTTTTGCAGCTATATTTACCTGCTGTATTACAACAATTCACCACTCTTTTAAGGATTGACTCATGTCAGCTATTCAAGACGACATCAAATCTATCTCAGCCGCTCAAGAAGCCGCTACTTATTCTTGGGATATCACCCCAGAATCTGCTGCTCGCATGCGTGCTCAGAACAAATTTAAAACTGGCCTAAACATCGCTCAGTACACTGCAGACGTTATGCGTGCTGACATGGCTGCTTTCGATGCCGACACCACTAAGTACACTCAGTCTTTAGGTTGCTGGCACGGTTTTGTTGGCCAACAGAAAATGATTTCTATCAAGAAGCATTTCGGTACTACAGATCGCAAATACCTATACCTTTCAGGTTGGATGGTTGCTGCTCTACGTTCTGAGTTCGGTCCTCTTCCTGACCAATCTATGCACGAAAAAACATCTGTTGCTTCTTTGGTTGCAGAGCTTTACACCTTCCTACGTCAAGCTGATGCACGTGAACTAGGCGGTCTTTTCCGCGATCTAGACGCTGCCCGTGAAGCTGATGACGCTGCCAAGGTTAAAGAAGTTCAAGCTGCTATCGATGGTCACAAGACTCACGTTGTGCCAATCATTGCTGATATCGATGCTGGTTTCGGTAACGCTGAAGCGACTTACCTAATGGCTAAGCAAATGATCGAAGCCGGCGCTTGTGCCCTTCAGATCGAAAACCAAGTTGCCGATGAAAAGCAATGTGGCCACCAGGACGGTAAAGTAACTGTACCTCACGCTGACTTCCACTCTAAAATTCGTGCACTACGTTACGCATTCCTAGAGCTAGGCATCGACAACGGTATTATCGTTGCTCGTACCGACTCTGAAGGTGCTGGTCTTACTAAAGAAATCGCTGTAGTTAAAGAGCCAGGCGATCAAGGTGACCGTTACAACTCTTACATCGATGCTGAAGAAATCAATGTAGCTGACATGGCTGAAGGCGATGTTGTATTTAACCGTGGCGGCAAGCTTGTTCGTCCTAAGCGTTTGCCTTCTGGTCTTTTCCAGTTCCGTGCTGGTACTGGTGAAGAGCGTTGTGTATTCGATTCTGTTGAAGCCCTTAAAGCCGGTGCTGACCTTATCTGGATCGAAACTGCGACTCCATCTGTTAAAGATATCGCTGACATGATGAACGAAGTACGTAAAGAAGTTCCAGATGCGAAACTTGTTTACAACAACTCTCCATCTTTCAACTGGACTCTTAACTTCCGTCAACAGACTTTCGACGCAATGGTTGAAGCTGGTGAAGATGTATCTGCATACGAGCGTGGCAACCTAATGAACGCTAAGTATGACGAGTCTGACTTGTCTGCTGCTGCTGACGATCGCATTCGTACTTTCCAAGCTGACACAGCTCGTGAAGCGAACATCTTCCACCACTTGATCACTCTTCCAACTTACCACACGACTGCATTGTCGGTTGATAACTTGGCTAAAGAGTACTTCGGTGATGCGGGTATGCTTGGTTATGTTGCTGGCGTACAGCGTAAAGAGATCCGTCAAGGTATCGCATGTGTTAAGCACCAAAACATGTCTGGTTCAGACATGGGTGATGACCACAAAGAATACTTTGCTGGTGAAAACGCCCTTAAAGCAGGCGGCGCTAACAACACTTCTAACCAGTTCAGCTAATTTGAAACTGGCTAGCTAGGCTCGCCTAGTGTGTTCTTAGAAAAGGTCCACTTCGGTGGGCCTTTTTTGTGCCCTAAATAAATCCAATGCCTGTTATCAACGTAAACCAACTAACAGAAAGCCCTATCTGTAGTTGCGCAATATATACCCACCAAAACCATGCAAAATTTTGCAACTACACTCAAAAGACCGCAGACCAAATAACAACTCTTATTCAGAATAAAGCCCTATAACGTACCGTCGCCATTATTTTTACAACAGACAGACACAAAAAAACCCAAGGAACCTAGCTCACTTGGGTTTAGCTTAAACCACCACAAACCCCTTATTTCTTAGGGCTTGTTTTCTTGGCGGTTGATTTTTTAGCGCTGGTCTTTTTAGCCGAAGTCTTCTTGGCACTGGTTTTCTTAGCGGAAGTCTTTTTGGCTGTGCTCTTTTTGGCCGGCGCGCGTTTGGCTTTTTCAGAGGCCACCCACTTACCACCCTCAAAGTATGCCGTCCAACCAGAAGCTTTGCCTTCCTCGTTGTCGGTAGACACATACAACTCTTGAGTCTTGCGACTGAAGCGCACCATGGACTTATTGCCATTACTGTCTTCAGTGGGCGCATCCAATAGGAAGTGATACTTCTCGGGCAACTCGGCCTTATGAGGAATCATCTCAAACACCTTAGGTGCACGGGTCTCACGATTTTTGGGGAACTGGCTGGCCGCTAAAAACAAACCTGCCGCCCCATCACGCAAGATGTAAGTGTCATCCACTTTCACACATTGCAATTCCGGGCACGGTACCGGATCCATCTTTGGTGGCGCTGGCTGGCCACTACGCAATAACTTACGAGTGTTTTTACAATCCTCACTCATGCAGCCAAAGTATTTGCCAAAGCGGCCATTTTTAAGCTGCATCTCGTCGCCACATTTGTCGCACTCAAGGGAAGGACCATCGTAACCCTTAATGACAAACTCGCCGGATTCCACTTCAAAGCCCACACAATCGGGGTTATTACCACAGATATGCAGTTTGCGTTTTTCATCCACCAAATAACTTTCCATGGCGGTGTTGCAGATGCCGCAGCGATGTTTCTTACGCAGACGCAGGCTTTCGGCCTCATCGTCCTCATCGGCACTGATGGCTTCATCACCCGATGTTAAGTTCATGGTTTTGGCGCAGCGCTCTTTTGGCGGCAAGGCATAACCTTCACAACCCAGGAATACGCCGGTGGTGCCGGTACGAATTTGCATATTACGCCCGCAATCCGGACACGGTATATCTGTTTTAACCGCCGGATTAAGGCGCATGCCACTTTCTTCGTTACTGGCCTTCTCTAGGTCCTCGGTGAAATCTTGATAAAAGTTATCCAGCACGTCTTTCCACTGCAGGGAACCCTGGGCGATGCCGTCGAGTTTTTCTTCCATGTTGGCGGTAAAGTCGTAATCCAGTAACTCTTCAAAGTTTTCGGTTAACCGGCTGGTGACGATCTCGCCCATTTTCTCGGCAAAGAATCGCTTGCCTTCGATGCGCGCATAACCACGATCTTGAATAGTGGAAATAATGGCTGCGTAAGTGGATGGGCGGCCAATGCCACGCTTCTCCAGCTCACGAACCAGACTGGCTTCGTTAAATCGGGCGGTGGGCTTAGTGAAATGCTGCTTGGGTTCAACGTGATCCAGGGTCAGTACATCGCCCGCCTTTAAGTCGGGTAGCAGATGATCGTCTTCATTCTTGGCTTGGGCGGTCATGGCGCGCAAGTGACCATCAAAACGAATCACTCGGCCCTTGGCTTTCAGTTCAAAATCACCACAACTGGCCAGCAAGGTACTACTGGTAAATTCGGCGTCGGTCATTTGGCAAGCCATGAAGCGTTGACGAATCAGCTCATACAGCCTGTGGGCGTCCACATCCATAGATTTAAGCTCACCCGACGTAGTGCGCACATTTGATGGGCGTATCGCTTCGTGAGCCTCCTGAGCCCCTTCCTTACTACTGTAAGACTTGGGTTCGCTGGGCAAATACTTCTCACCATAGATATCGGCTATAAATTCACGGGCAGAAGCCACCGCATCGTTACTTAAATTGGTGGAGTCGGTACGCATGTAGGTGATGTAACCACCCTCATACAAGCGTTGCGCCATCATCATGGTTTTTTTAACCCCAAACCCTAAACGGGTGCTGGCAGCCTGCTGCAAAGTCGAGGTAATGAAGGGCGCCGACGGACGCGATCGTGTGGGTTTGTCTTCACGTTTAGTGATCGCATAGGGCTGAGACTCCAGTACTGCCACTGCCTTCATGGCCTGCTCTTCATTGACCGGCTTAAAGCTCACTCCGTTTTCTTTATTGACCTGAAAACGGATGGCATCGCCTTGCGCGGAATCCAGGTGGCTAAAGGCCTCCCAGAATTCTTCAGGAACAAAGGCACGAATCTCGGCCTCACGCTCAACCACCAGGCGCACGGCTACGGACTGCACTCGACCCGCCGATAATCCACGAGCAATCTTAGCCCACAGTAATGGCGACACCATGAAGCCCACCACCCTATCGAGGAAACGGCGAGCCTGTTGCGCATCGACTCGAGCCTGATCCAGTATGGCTGGTGTCTCAAAAGCCTCTTTGATGGCGGTTTTGGTAATTTCGTTAAACACCACACGTTTGTATGGGGCACCGGTATCACCAATAATTTCTTTGAGGTGCCAAGCAATGGCCTCCCCCTCTCTATCCAAATCGGTTGCGAGATAGATAATGTCGGCATCTTGTGCCAACTTTCGTAATTCGTTGACGACTTTTTCTTTGCCCGGCAACACCTCGTACTGGGCCTTCCAGTCATTTTCAGGATCTATACCCATCTTCTCGATGAGCTTCACCTTGTCCTTTTTCCTCTTATGGACAACTTTATCCTCAGGTGACAACTTGCGGGTGATGGCCGCCTGTCGTGCACGCTCTTTCGGATCCACAGGCTTACGATTTGCCCCGGTGGGCAAATCTCGCACATGACCCACGGAAGACTTAACGATAAAATCGTTGCCCAAATATTTATTGATTGTTTTAGCTTTTGCCGGTGACTCGACAATTACAAGCGACTTGCCCATATACCTGCTAGTTCCCTAGGTTCGCTCAATTTGAATTGGCACATATATAGAGTGCGCGTTTTAATCGGTCAAGCAAAATACTCAATTAATGCAAAGCAGAGGCCTAAATGCTTATTTTTTAAACACAATAAGCCTTAAATACGGTGCTACACTTTAAACAAGATTTAGTTGCTATAAGTGAATCCTGCAAATTTTATGAGCTACATTTTAATCATTATCATTATTTTGGCGGTTATGGGGGTATTGTTATTTGCCCACAGAGTGAGCCAAAAAGACAAACTAAACAGGCAAATAAAAAGCCAAGCCAAACGCATGCTGCATCGGGCAGATGAGATATGGGAAATTGCCGAGGGTACCGCTGGCCTAATTTACTCGCCAGACATCTTAGAAGCCCTTATGGATTACTATATTTATCAAATTCGGCGCCGCGAAGAGATGCTAAGTTGCGATGACACCGCAGACCTAATTCACGGGGCAGAAGAATTCAAAAACAAGCAATCCAAAGATACCGTCAAAAGCGAACTAAAAAACGATCAAGAAATAAACAGCGCAAAGCGGGTATTTTCACGTACCAGCAAAATTTTGCGAACTGCCCTAGATAAAAAGCTTATTTCAGGTCAGAGCTGTGTATCCATGCGCAACGCCCTGAAGCGTCGTATACTGGATTTGCAGGTGGATGCCTATGAACGCCTTGGGGACGCCGCAGGGGGACGTGGAGACCCGGCTATCGCCACAAACTACTACAAGTTTGCAAAAAAATTATTAATTGAGTCCGATTTAAAGTTTGAAGGGAAAAACCAGCGAGTACGAGACATTACCCATAAAACCCAAACATTATTTGGCAACACAGTGGAAGACCAACTTTCCCGAGGTTTACTGAAGGAGGATGACAAAACAGATGAACATGGCATTCCCAAGAGTGTGGACGCCATGCAAGGCAACAAGAAAAACTTTTAAACAACTGCCAACTAATCTTCTTTTATTAGCTCAAATCGAGCCACACTCACCCCTTCCACCACGACACTCTCTTTAAACATGGCCAACGGCCTAACCCAATAACCATATTCACCGTAAAGGGCCTGATAACACACCAGACGCTCTTGTGTTTCACTGTGACTGACCACATGCATTACCTTGTAGAGCGCACCCTTGTAATGCTTGTAAATACCCGCCTTAACCATCTAACACCCCAGTCATTAAAATTTGGATCATTTCATACGCAGCCCGAAAGACTATTAGTTTTTGCTCACTTAATCAGCAAAAAATTGCGCCCACAAAAAAGCCGAGGCGAGCCTCGGCTTTTTTAGGTCCATGGATGGACTGTAACCTGAAAATGCAGGAGCAATTATCAGGCTAGGTCCATGGATGGACACTACCTTTTATGGAAACTGGAAATGCCAAGCACCTCCAGTTGCTACAAATCAATTAAGACTTATAGACGCTCCCATACAGTAGAGATGCCCTGGCCCATACCAATACACATGGTAGAAACACCAAACTTGGCGTCTTTCTGCTCAAGTATGTTGATCAAGGTACCGGAGATACGCACACCAGAACAACCCATAGCGTGACCAAGAGCGATGGCACCACCGTGGATGTTGATCTTCTCTTCAGCCACATCTTTAAGACCCATGTCTTTAACACAAGGCAGAGCCTGAGCGGCAAACGCTTCGTTCAATTCCCAGAAGTCGATATCCTGAGCCGTCAAGCCAGCACGCTTAAGTACTTTCTTGGTAGCAGGAACCGGACCGTAACCCATGATGGCAGGATCACAACCGGCAACCGCCATGGCTTTGATACGTGCACGAGGCTTAAGGCCAAGCTCTTTGGCTTTCTTGCCGCTCATTAGCAACATAGCCGCCGCGCCATCAGTGATCTGAGAAGAAGAAGCCGCTGTCACGGTACCACCCTTAGGATCAAATGCTGGACGAAGCTTAGCCAAGCCTTCAACGGTGGTTTCTGGACGAATAGTCTCGTCTTGAGATACCAATATCTGATTACCGGCTGCATCGTGACCGTACATAGGTACGATTTCGCTGGCGAAGTTACCTTCGTCAGTGGCTTTTTGAGCCAGACGATGAGAACGCTCGGCGAATGCATCCTGCTGCTCACGAGTAATACCGTGCATCTTGCCCAGCATTTCAGCCGTTAAACCCATCATGTTAGAGGCTTTTGCAAAGTGCTTGGACGCTGCAGGGTTTAAATCAAAACCGTGCTGCATGTTTACGTGGCCCATGTGCTCAACACCGCCAACTACAAACACATCACCGTTACCAGCTTGAATGGCTTGAGCCGCACTGTGAATCGCAGACATGGCAGAACCACATAGACGGTTTACAGTTTGTGCACCGGTTTCTTTAGGCAAAACCGTCATCAAAGCAATATTACGGGCAACGTTAAAGCCCTGCTCCAGAGTCTGGTTTACACAACCCCAGATTACGTCTTCAACGTCTTTAGGGTTGGCTTTTGGATTACGCTCAAACAAAGCGTTAATCAAGTTGGCAGAAATGACTTCTGCACGTACGTTGCGAAAGATGCCGTTCTTGGAACGACCCATTGGCGAACGTACTGTGTCAATTACGACTACATCGTTATCTTCGTAGCTCATTTGTATTCTCCTAGTCTCGTTCAATTAGCCGAAGTAGCTTTCGCCATTGGCAGCCATTTCACGCATCTTGTCAGTCACCTGGTATAGAGGGCTAATGTCTTTGAACTTGTCAGCAAGTTCAACGAAGTTAGCAAGACCAACAGTGTCGATGTAACGTAGCGCACCACCACGGAATGGAGGGAAACCAACACCAAATACCAAAGCCATATCCGCTTCAGCAGCTGTGTCTACGATGCCTTCTTCAAGACAACGAACCACTTCATTACACATTGGAATCATACAGCGAGCAATGATTTCATCGGCATCAAATTCTTTCGCTTCGCCCAATACAGGTGCTAGCAATTCAAGAATAGACTCATCGAAAACTTTCTTCGGCTTGCCCTTCTTATCTTCAACGTAGGTGTAGAAACCCTTGTTGTTCTTCTGACCGTAGAATTCGTTTTCATACAAAACGTCCATGGCAGACTTAAAGTCGGCAGACATGCGCTCTGGGAAACCTTCCGCCATCACTGCGTTAGCGTGATGACCAGTATCGATACCCACAACATCTAGCAAGTAAGCTGGACCCATTGGGAAACCGAATTTTTCCATAACTTTATCCACTTGACGGAAATCAGCACCATCTTTTAGTAGACCAGCGAAACCGCCGAAGTAAGGGAACAATACACGGTTAACCAGGAAGCCTGGACAATCGTTAACAACTACCGGAGTCTTACCCATTTTCTTGGCGTAAGCTACGGTGGTGGCAACGGCTTCTTCAGATGTCTTCTCACCACGAATGATTTCTACAAGAGGCATCATATGTACAGGGTTAAAGAAGTGCATGCCCAGGAAGTTTTCTGGACGTTTAACACTCTTGGCTAGCAAGTCGATAGAGATAGTAGAGGTGTTAGAGGCGATAATCGCAGTCTCTTTCACGTTATCTTCTACTTCGGCCAGAACCATAGCTTTAACTTTAGGGTTTTCAACAACCGCTTCAACCACGATATCAACGTTACCAAACTCGGCATAAGACAGAGTTGGACGGATACGGTTAAGGGCTTCACCCATGGCCAAAGGCTTCATGCGTTTCTTTTCAACACGACGAGAAAGAAG
The DNA here is from genome assembly GCA_002162985.1 of Bermanella sp. 47_1433_sub80_T6. Lineage (GTDB taxonomy): Bacteria > Pseudomonadota > Gammaproteobacteria > Pseudomonadales > Oceanobacteraceae > Bermanella. The sequence goes on from MAAD01000327.1 coordinate 26,276, forward strand.
CTTGTTGGCTTCGTTCAAGCCCAGCTCGATACCGGCTTCGGCAATATCCTTCATCAGGATAGGCGTGCCTTTAAGCGCAGAGATATAAGCAATACCGCCACCCATGATGCCAGCGCCTAAAACAGCTGCCTGGTTAACAGGCTTAGCGATAACTTCAAATTCTTTGGCTTTTTTCTTAAGCAACTGATCGTTGTTAAACAAACCAACTAACGCTTCAGAAACAGTGGTCTTAGCAAGCTTAGCGAAACCTTTGGCTTCGTTTAACAAGGCTTTGTCACGACCCAGGCCGGCTGACTTATGCATTGCTTTAATGGCTTCAATTGGCGCTGGGTACTGACCTTTGGTCTGACCGGCAACAAAGCCCTTGGCAGTTTCGAAAGTCATCATAACTTCCATCATTTCCAAGTTCAGCTTGCTAGTTTTTTCAGTACGAGCCGCTTTCCAGTTTAGGTCGCCAGCAATGGCTGCTTTAACCATGTTAATGGCTTCAGCTTGCAATACGTCGCCTGCAACAACCGCATTAACCGCACCAAACTTAAGCGCTTTAGGCGCTTTATGCTCAGCACCCATGCAGATCCACTCGATGGCGTTATCGGCACCGATAACACGAGGCAGACGTACAGTACCGCCAAAACCAGGCATTAGGCCCAATTTAACTTCAGGAAGGCCCACTTTGGCTTTCTCTGACATGATACGGAAGTCAGTAGCAAGACACATTTCAAAACCACCGCCTAACGCGATGCCATTGATTGCTGTAACAGTTGGGTAAGGAAGATCTTCAACTGCGTTGAAAATGGCATTTGATTCAGCGATGCCTGCAGCAATAGTTTCTTCATCGTTTTCAAACATTGCACCGAATTCAGTAATGTCGGCACCTACGATGAAACAATCTTTAGCGGATGTAACCACTAGACCTTTAACATCTGAATTACCTTGAAGTGATTGAACGGCAGCGTTCAAGTCTTCTAAAGTAAGACGATTAAACTTATTAACGGATTCGCCCTGTAGATCGAAGTTTAGTTCGGCGATGCCGTCTTCGAGTAGCTTAACCGTGATGGCTTTACCTTGGTAAATCATCAACAAATCTCCACGCTATGATATTAGCTTGAGTAAACGTGGTTTCGGATAACCCAATGGTTTAAGCAAGGCTCAAATATTGGTTTATACAATTCCACACTGATGGGCAATTGGTCAAAAAGCAACCAAAGAACGTAAATTCATACGCTCAATTCATACGCCCGTTTGAATTTGGTTTGCGAACAATCGTCAATATCCGACTAAAAGTCAACTATTTATAAGTATTTAGACGCATGTCGCCAATTAAAATGCGTTTAAAGCATAAAACTCAGCCATCATATATGGCCTAAATACACAAAATACCTGCCTATATGAACATAGACGATTTACCCATATTTGCTGGATTTTCTTACCAAGCCCCTAAATCCACCTTATTCACCTCGTTATAATAAATCTTTCTTAGACTTTATTGGCCTATAGGTCACATAAGGCCTTCTAATTGCTGACAAAATTTTGCAGACTGTCTAGCGCATCAATACTCTCAGGATTTGACAATGATAAAAATAAACCTGAAACAAACCCTTAGCTATTTAATGCTAGGTTTGTTTATAAGCATCAACCCAGCCACAGCCGGCACACAGACCAATGACAACCTTAAAAGCATTTATGAAATGCGCACCATCACCTACGCCATTTTAGGTGACTATTATATGTTCAGTGGTTTGGAGGGGGATAGCCGATACAGCCGTCAGATGCATGCCGGGGTCAAACGCTTCGAAGAGCGCTTGAACGAGATTTCAGCTGCGTCCGCGCCGTCATCAGCCTTAGCCGAACTGACCACCATCACCCGCGAATGGCAATCCTATAAAGACCTGCTGGCCACCAATCAAAGTGATTTTTTACAACAGGGATACGCCAACGGCCGCCTGGTTGACGATTTTGGTAAAAACGCCGTTTCGTTAGAAGCCAGCCTTGAAAAGCTTTACAGCCAGGTAAGCGATAACGCAGAACGCCCATTGAGCCAATGGACACAGTATACTCGAGACATGGGACTGATTATTCGCACACTCACCACTGAGTATGCCGCCCGCACCACATCCAGCCTGGGACAGGTTATGTCCATTGACATCAACGAAGGGGGCATGGATCAACAAGTTGAAGTATTCAGTGAACTACTGAAGAAACTCAAGAAAGCGCCGCAAGACGACCCACAAATATACAAACTAATGGATCAGGTGGGGGTTAAATGGATTTTTATTGCCAAGTCGGTGGCCAATTATAATGAAAACGCGGTGCCGTTTATTGTTAACTCTTACGGCAACCGCATCAGTAAAAACCTGCAAAGCATCGGCAAACACTATGCGAAGAAACGAGCGGGTTAGGCTAACGCCTGAACCTGCTGTAGAAACTGCTTCAATTGTTGAGCATCAAAATCCTGACCCGACTCCCCCCAAATGACACGACTGTATTTGGGGGTTCTTTCGATGGCATCAACCGCTATGGGCAGCGAAGCAATTAAACTTTGCAAGTGTTGATTATTGAGCGGCATTTCCCGCTGATACCAGCTCCACTCTTTAGGCAAACCCTGCTGCAACCATCCTTGAGCCTTGACCACCGCCCACGATAGCTGATCCTGTTTATCACTCTTGGTTTCGTACAAGTAATAACTTGCCCCGCCGACATCATCCCGTATGCCGCTGTCTTTAGGCTCTGCCACTAAACCATCAAGCTTCACATACAAGCCCGCCTGGCGCGCTTCCTGACGCCATTTGGCCAGCTTCACATCCCGCTTACTGGGACGCACCCATACCACACTGCCCACCAGGGACAATATGGCTATCATTACAATTACCAGGGCCGTCATGGCTTAGCCCTCATCCAGCATGGCTTCAAGTTCCAACCAACGCTCTTCCTTGGCATCGAGCTCGGCCTGAGCCTGATCCACACCCGCCAACACTTGAGCCACCAGCTCACTATCCTGACTGTAAAAGTCAGCGTCACCAGATTGCGCCTGAAGATCCGCCAGCGTTTTCTCCAGCTTTTCAATTTCTCCTGGCAAGCCATCTAATTCACGCTGTAGCTTGTAACTGAGTTTTTTACTGCTCTTGTTTGGGGCCGAAGCGGGCTCGGCTTGCGCACTGGCCACTTTCTCTTGCTGCACATCGGTGATGACATCTTCGCCATCTTTAAGCCTGTGACCACGACCATACCAATCACTGTAACCGCCCACATGCTCACTAATCACGCCATTACCTTCAAATTCAAGCAAAGACGTCACCACGTTATCCAGGAAGGATCTATCGTGACTTACTACCAATAAGGTACCCGTATATTCCATCAAGCGATTTTCCAGCATCTCCAGCGTTTCCACATCCAGATCGTTAGTGGGTTCATCCAGTACCAATACGTTAGAAGGTTTACTGAATAGCTTGGCTAACATCACTCGGCTAGCTTCACCACCTGACAAGGCCTTCAATGGGGTGCGGGCACGGGCCGGGGTAAACAGGAAGTCCCCCAGATAACTCATGACGTGCTTGGAGCCACCCGCCAATTCTATAAAGTCACGGCCTTGAGAAATGTTATCGACAATGGTTTTCTCCATGTCCAATTCACCACGTAGCTGATCAAAATAAGCCACTTCCATCTTGGTACCCTGGCGAATATTGCCAGACTGAGGCTGCAATTGATCCAGGAACAAACGCAACAAGGTACTCTTGCCGCAACCGTTCACGCCTAATAAACCGATGCGGTCGCCACGCTGAATGACAGTAGAGAAGTTCTCGACGATTTTTTGCGATTCAAAACCATAACTGACATCTTTAAGTTCTAATACCAACTTGCCTGATTTCTCGGCGGCTTCCATGGTGAAATCGGCAGACCCTTGTTTATCAACACGGGCAGTGCGCTCATTGCGCATGGCTTTCAAGGCTCTTACTCGCCCTTCATTACGTGTACGACGGGCTTTAACCCCTTGGCGAATCCACTTCTCTTCTTCGGCAAGGCGTTTATCAAATAACGCATTTTCTTTTTCTTCGTCTTCCAGGCGCTTGTCACGCCACGCAGCTAAACCTTCGTAGTCGCTGCCGTCATAGCGGTAGATACTGCCACGGTCCAGGTCAATTACTTGTTTGGCGACCCGCTCCATAAATGCCCGGTCGTGGGTAATGAACAATACGGCTCCTGGGAAATCTTTAAGCTGCTCTTCTAGCCATTCTATAGCCGGAATATCAAGGTGGTTGGTAGGCTCATCCAATAACAGCAAATCAGGCTCACTTAGCAAGGCACGGGCAAGCATTACCCGTCGACGCCAACCACCCGATAATTCGGCCATGGTTTTTTCAGCGGGCAGGTTTAACTTTTCGATGATGGCATCGGCCTTTTGCTGCAATAACCAGCCGTCTTGTGCCTCGATATTGTGCTGAAGCTTCTCAAGCTTTTTCATATGGGCATCGGTTGAGGCAATCATGCTGAGTTCATGATAGTCGTGCAGCCACTGCCCTACTTCTGCCTTACCACTTAATACCACATCCATCACCAAACGATCATCGGCTGCTGGCAGGGTTTGCGGCAATTCCGCCACACGCGTGGTTTCATCGATGCGAATCGCACCGCCATCGGGTAGATTTTGCTTTAGTAACAACTTTATTAAAGAAGACTTACCAGCCCCGTTACGACCCACCAGGCATAAACGGTCTTTCTCTTTAATGGTAAAATTTACTTTTTCCAGTAATACTTGCTCTCCGTAATGGAGACTCACATTGTCTAGAATGACGACTGCCATACCAACCTCAATTCACTAATCCAGCACTTACCGAGCTGCATTGATTATTTGTTCTATACGAAGTTTAACGCTAATTTATTCGCACATTCATTTATGGGCGGCATTGTACGCCAATTAGCATCGCTTTTGGCCATTTCTTGGGCTTCTTTTAGCGCGACGTAAAATGACCAGTATCAGTGATACATTTTTATACATCTCCCCTTAGCGCCATGGTTTATTCTTGCTCCGACAAGAAACCAACAAAAGCTCGCCCAGATAGCTTAAAGCCAGGTTATATATGGCCAAAGGCACGATTGTCTCGTAAATAAGACAATCATTTGCTTTCTTAGGCACGCTAATTTATATACCCTTCGACTCAATTCTCATTTGGCTTATTAGGACTGATTTTATGCAACTGGAACGCGGACATTATATAGCACTGGGTGCCACAGCCATTTTGAGTTTCTGGATGATCACTGGCATGGTGAGCGAAGAGGCACAACCACAAAAGATAGCCGTGGTTGAAAACGTTAAAAGCGATATCTTTTCTGTGCAAGTAGAGCGTTTTCACGCCCAAACC
>MAAD01000230.1 GCA_002162985.1 Bermanella sp. 47_1433_sub80_T6
TCATTAGTTTTGCGAAGCTTGATTCTGTGTTTATCGGTAACGTTAACCACGCCGAAGATCAGCCATGCCACTTAAAACTGGCCGATGCCAGCATTCCATTGGCGAAGAATCTGCCATTGTATGATGAGCCGGCTCAACGCTACTGCCCTGCCGGAGTTTACGAGATCATTGAAAACGAAGAGGGTGAAAAACGCTTCCAGATCAATTCTCAGAACTGCGTACACTGCAAGACTTGTGATATTAAAGATCCTGCCCAAAACATCACCTGGGTAACACCAGAAGGTGCCGGCGGTCCAAACTATCCAAACATGTAAGTGGTGCTGCTTAGGGGTTTTCAGTAACCCCTGAAAGTAGAAACAAAAAAAAGGAGCCTGCTGGCTCCTTTTTTTGGACGGGGTATTTTCAAATCAATAGGTTATTAAAAGCAGGTCTATCCAAACTGTACAATATTTGTTCCTCGTGGAACATATTTTAACCAGCTATCCTATTTGCTGGCTTTTCCCGCCACTTTGAAATTCAAACTGACCACTCAGCCCTTCCTGTGCTAATTCTGCCAATTGGTAATATACATTACGATTTAATCTGGCGTTTAGGCCATGCCTTATTTCAACATAAGGTCGTGAGTCGCTAGACAGCTTAAGGCACTGTTTTGTACCAAGCGTTACTTCATCCCCAACATTGGTCATTAAAGTAATGGTCTGACCCTCTCCTTCATTAACTATATTGGCCAATACCACTAGAAACGGCATATCCTCCACCTGAATTCGCCATTTTTCAACCGGGGTTAAAAGGTAATAATCGCCCCCTTCTCTTTTTAAAATAGTGCTAAAGGTGCGAATCAGCTTCTCCCTTTTTATTGCGTCACCTTCGTGCACCCAGGAACCATCTTTTTTGATGATCATGTCCATATCCCCTGATAAAGCGGGATTCCAGTCATTTACAGGGGGGAGCTGTGCCTTCATGCCCTCAAACTTTCCTAGTTGAGCAGCTAACGCCATAACATCTTGTGATTTCTCCATTACAGTCCCCGTTGCCATTCTTGCCTTAATTGCACCTGTTCCGGGTGATAAAGCGCCTTGTCTAATTTATCCAGCAAGGCTTGTTTGTCGGCCCCTAAGTTGCCTTTTAGTGGCAGGTAGTTGGACGCGTGGTCGCTTCTAAAAACCGTGTTGTGTAAATCCAAATGACTTATAAAGCATTTTAACTCCAAAAATAGCGCCGTTTGATCCAGGGGTTTCCAGGAATCCTTAAATCCGGCCTTAAATCTTTCTTCTCCGGTGGGGAAGCTCACAACTAACGTAGAAAGGTAATCTGGCTGACATTCATTCATTAGTTTGGCTGAATTTATTGCATGCTGCTCGGTAAACGCTACTCCGCCTAAACCATTTAATATCATCACAGATGAGCGTAAGCCAGCTTGTTTGATTTTAACCAGGGCTTCCTTTTGGCTCGCGTAAGTTTCACCCTTACTGACCTGCTCTAGCACTTGATCATCACCAGATTCACACCCCACAAAAAGGATATCCAGTCCAAGCGCTTTAAGCTGTTTAAGATCCTCGACCGATTTTTTATTTAAGTTTCGAGGCAGGCAATAAGACGATACTCGCTTTACCCAGGGCATTTTAGTGCGTATTTCTTGTAAAATAGAGGTTAATTTGCGCATGGATAACACCATGGCATCGCCATCCGCTAGAAACACCTTTTCAAAAGGCACCACCGACTTCGAGGCTACATCAATATCCGCAAATACCTTGTCTTCCTTGGTGGGGCGGAATTTCTTTTGCTCTTGGGTGTACATCTCACAGAACGTACAATTATTCCAAGAACAGCCATTGGTCACCTGTAAAATAAGCGAGCGGGCTTCGCTGGGTGGTCTAAAAACAGGTTCAATATAGGACAACATAAAAACTTACCTCTTAATCAGCCTTTATTTTCGCACGCCCACACGATTTTCTGCAAACCTCCTATACTGATAACAGATATTAAGGAGAGTAAAACATGGCGGAAACTGAAGCAGCGGCGCCATCCGTTGAATTGCCAGACATCCCTCAAGTGCTTTTGGAGCTAAAAGACGCTAAAAACGATCTAAATGCGGTGGCACAGGTAATTACTCAGCACCCCGATTTGGCCCGTGAAGTTTTAGCCACCATCAATGCCCCTTATTTTAGCCTGGTTCGCGAAATTAAAAGTGCCGAAGAAGCGGTACGCATGCTGGGCATGCATAGAATTGTTAACCTCACCACCAGTCGGTTATTGCGCAGCACCATATTTGCTGGCAAGGACAAACTATTAAATGATTTATGGAAAACTAGCTTAAAGGTTGCGGTAATTTCGGTATTGGTCAGCAAGGAGCTAGATAAAGCGGCCACCGATGAGAGCTACACTACCGCTATTTTTCACAACTCTGGTATGGCCATTTTAAATCAAACCAATAAAGACTACTCCAAGGCCATTAAAACAGCCTATTTTGACGAAGGTGGTCTGATCAGTGAATTTGAGAGGCAACAGTTTGGCACCTCTCACGCAGCCTTGGGCGCTCTACTGGCTTCCAAATGGGGTTTAAGTGGTACCATCGGAAAGTGCATACATCTGCACCATGACCCAGAGAAGCTAGTCTCTCAAATTGAAAAAAAGGACGAAGCGGGCGAACTGCTATTGGTGCTAAAAATAGCAGAGCAAATAGCCCGCTTACCGGGTTATCTTGCTCAATGTGTGAACAATCACGAGTGGGAAAACATAAAAGAACCCATATTTGACGAACTTAAGATGACGGAAGGCATGTACCGCCGTTTTGAGGCGGGCATTAAAAAGAAATTGTCTGAAATTAAAAGCTGAGCCCGCCACCACTAAATGATAATATTCGGCCCTCGTTAATGGGGGGAATATGACTCAGTTTATTTGTGGACAAAGATGGATCAGCCTGGCTGAACCTGAACTCGGTTTGGGCATCGTCAGTGAAGTAGAACATCGTCGAGTTACTATCGAATTTCCTTTGGCTGAATGCAGCCGCCTTTACTCAATTGGCACTACCCCGCTGATTCGCTGCCGCTTCACGGCGGGCGACAATATAGTCCTGCCCAACGGACAAACGGTAGCGGTTACCGCCATTGAAGAGAAAGATGGTGTCTTGCACTATACGTTTGGTGAAGGCAGCAAAGTCTGCGAAACCGAATTAGACTGCGATCAGGGTAAGGTTAGTCCGCTCGATCGCCTTAAAGCCGGACAGATTGGCAGTTTTAAATGGTTTGATTTGTACCGTAATTTTTTGCAAGCCACCACCGAGCACCAGGGTAAGCTATGCCATGGTTTTGTGGGCCCCAAGATAAATATTATCCCCCATCAATACGATGTTGCTCAGCAAATACTCAAGATGCCGTTACCCAGAGCACTGCTAGCCGATGAAGTTGGCCTGGGTAAAACCATCGAGGCAGGCCTGGTTATCCATCAACTCATGATGAGTGGGCGGGCTCAACGCATTTTGATCTGCGTCCCCGCGTCATTGGTTAATCAATGGCTAGTAGAGATGAAACGCAAGTTTAATTTGGACTGCACCCTCATAGATGATGAGTATTGCGCGCAGCAAGATGGAGACAATCCGTTCAATCAGGTTCAGGTGGCCCTGTGCAATTTTGATTGGCTTAACCATAGTCAGTACCTTGAGCAAGCCCAGCAAACCCAGTGGGACATGATGGTCATAGATGAAAGCCATAGGTTGCAATGGCAATCCAAGGCCTATCAGTCGGCTCTGGCTTTATCAAAGGTAAGCACCGGCGTGCTGCTGTTAACGGCCACACCGGAACAACTGGGGGTGGAAAGCCATTTCGCGCGTCTTCATCTATTAGATCCATTGCGTTTTAGTAACCTGGATCAATTTCTACAAGAAGAGCAGCAATACGGGCTGGTTAGCGAGATTGTGGACGCCATTGAACTGGATGGCTTGGAAGCGTCTCTGGATCAAATAGGGAAATTGAAGGATGACAAGTTACTGGCACTGGCCCAAGACAGCATAGGCACTCCTGACAGCGAAAACATATTCATTGATTGGATGGCCGACCGTTACGGCACGGGCAGGATGGTTTATCGCAATACCCGTCGCACCATCGCGGGTTTTCCCCAGCGCCACAGTGAGTTTTACCATCTAAAAGAACAAACTAATCTGGAATGGTTGATTGAGTGGCTTCCTCAGCAAGGGGAGCAAAAGGTATTGCTTATTTGCCAGCTGGCCGATGACGCACAGCATATTAGTGAGCAAATTAACCAGCAAACCAATATTCAATCGGGTGCCTTTCATGAGCACTACAGTTTAATTGAACGCGACCAAATTGCCGCTCAATTTGTGGAAGAAGACGGGCTTCAGGTTTTAGTGTGCAGCGAAATTGGTGGTGAAGGAAGAAACTTTCAACACGCTCAGCACTTAGTGCTGTTTGATTTACCTAATCACCCTGACCTAGTAGATCAACGCATCGGTAGGCTGGATCGGATTGGGCAAGGCAGCGATATTTATATTCATGTGCCACTGCAGTCTAAAAGTGCACAAGCCAGGTTAGCAGCCCTGTATCATCATGGCTTTGATATGTTTACCCAGCCTAATCCGGCAGCATCACCGATTTATGAAGCGTACAGCATTGAAATAGATGAAATGCTGGATACTGGTGATCAGGCCGAATCTGTAATCGTTCTGTGTCAGCAAGCGAGCATTCAACTTTTGGCCGAAATTGAGCAGGGCCGCGACCGATTACTGGAGCAGCATTCCTACCAGGAAGAACGCATTAGCAACCTGCTGGAGTCCATAGAAAGCTCTGACGATGACCAGGGTAAACTTAAAGATATATTGCTTAATATTTTCGATAACGCCCATATTGATACCGAACAAGCCAGCTCGGAAAATATTATTATTAGCCCCCAGGAAAACTGCCCGTTTTCCTTTATCAATAATTTGCGCGACGACAAGGCTACTATCACCTTTAATCGCCAGCAGGCTTCCATGCGAGAAGACCTTGAGTTTATATCTTGGGATCATCCATGGGTTAAAGGCATTATTGATGATCTGGAAGCATCCGGCCATGCCTTTACCGCCTGCACGCTTTTCAAAGATGAAAACTATAAAAACGGCCAGGTATTTGTAGAGGCACATTACCAGATTAAGGCGCAGGGTCCGGGTCGGCTAGAGTTGAACCGCCATCTTGCCCCGCAGACCCGCCACTACACCATCAGTGATGAGCTCAAAAATATGAGTCGAGTGCTGGATCTGGATGCCATGCGCATTAATAGCGAGTTTATTAATAAAGAAATGGCCCAGGAAATCATCAGTATGAAATGGCCTGAAATCGTCAGGGCTATTAGTCTAAGCGAAAAACTCGCGGCCCATACCACCGGCGATGCGATTAAAGCCTCGGTTGTGAATATGCTGGGCAGTACCAAGAGGGAACTGTCGCGCTACCGATCTTTGGAAATCGAACCTGGTAGTTACCAGAGTGAGATTGACACTTTGAGTTTAAATGCCAAGGAATCTGCTTCTTATCTGCAGGCGGCTAAGCCAAAGCTTATGGGGTTGTGTATCTGGGTTAACTTTCTACAGTAAGGCAAAATTCGTCACCTGGAATCTAATTTCAGGTGACGAATAAAGCTTTAAGCAGGCATGCTTAAGGCTTTTTCAGAAACAATAATGCCGTTATTGTCGGCATAAACAAACATACCAGGATTGATTTGCACGCCGGCAAATTTAACCGGGATATTCATTTCACCAATGCCCTTCTTTTCAGTTTTGCGGGGATGAACCGCTAAAGCCTGAACGCCTAGTTCGGTTTCCATGATGATGTCAACATCACGAATACAGCCATAAATCACAATGCCTTCCCAGCCGTTTTTAGCCGCTTTTTCAGCCAGCATATCTCCCAATAGCGCGTTGCGCATGGATCCACCACCATCCACCACCATGACTTTACCTTTGCCAGGCTTGGCCACCTGCTCTTTTACCAAAGAGTTATCTTCGTGACATTTAATGGTGACAACTTCGCCGCCAAATGACTCACGGGCGCCGTAATTGTTGAAGATGGGTTCCAGCACTTCAACTTCAGGGTATTCATCGCATAAGTCGGGGGTTATATATTGCATACTAAGTTTCCACATTGGTCTTTTACAGGGTTCGGTTTACGGGTTAAATGTTAAATTCATCCATTGAATCGCCTTGGGCCATACTTCTTGTTCTGCCGGTTTACTCACCACCATGTTCACGTGATTGTAATCCTGGGTGAAGCCATTTTCCTTGGATAACAGATAAAACTGAGACTGGTCCGAAAAAGCATTGATGAGTTTTTTACAGTATTTTGCCGGGTCAGCCTTGTCCTTTTTCGCGCCAAATCCTAATGCAGGCACATTCAATTCCTTTAATCCTAACCAGTACGATTTCCCCTTTAGTGGGCGCCACCCTGTCAACAAGCCGGACCAGCGCACAAATTCTTTAGCTATGCCCACAGGCTCTTGTTCAGGCCCAATGTTTTTTCCGGATATGCGCTTCTTGGCCAATAGTACGGCTTTGGCCAATAATCTAATGCCCGGCATTTTAAGGGCTACGGGGTAGCGGCTCACTTGCGCGCCAAATAACACAATACCCAGTACATCGTCAGCTTTTAAATGGGCTCCCGCTAACGCCGTGGCGATGGTGACCCCCCCCAGAGAATGGCCAACCCAAAATGCTTTTTGTAGGGTTTGTTCAGAAATGAAATCCTGAACGGCGGGCAAGTCAAATGTCGAATATATCTCTACGTTGTTGTCTCGATAGTTATCGTTTACCGGGCTATCACCATGGCCGCGGGCTTCCACCATCCAGGGATCAAAACCGGCTTCCAACAAGGATTTGGCAAAGCCCTTGCCTCCCCCTGAAAACCAGAATCCTCGATTAGAGAAACTTCCATGCAGCAATACCACGGGTATGCCCCTGGATGCTTTGCCCTCACTTTCCTGGAATCCCAAGCGAGTTACGGCAATCTGTACGCTATTGTCCGAGCTGTTATTGGGCTTTAACAGGTAGGTGTCTTCAATATAACTCTCTGCCACCAGGTCGGCTCGTAATAGCGACACTGGAAATAATGAACTACTACTTTTCATGATTGCCTTATTGTGAGTTTTCTGCCAAGTAAAACCAGGTTTCGAACATGGAGTCAGGGTTTAACGAGACGCTGTCCACACCCACCTCCATTAACCATTTTGCAAAATCAGGGTGGTCACTGGGTCCCTGACCACAGATTCCTATGTATTTGCCTTGTTTTTTACAGGCAGAGATAGCCATGTGCATCAATTGCCTGATGGCATCATCACTTTCATTAAATAGGTGGGCTATAACGCCTGAGTCTCGATCCAGGCCCAAGGTTAGTTGTGTTAGATCGTTAGAGCCGATGGAGAAGCCGTCAAAATATTGCAAAAACTGCTCCGCTAATAATGCGTTGGCGGGGAGCTCACACATCATAATAATGCGCAGACCATTTTCACCTCGTACCAGGCCATTTTCAGCCAGTAATTCAACCACCTGCTTAGCCTCACCTACGGTCCGTACAAATGGCACCATGAGCTCTATATTGGTGAACGCCATTTCATTTCGAACTTTCTTAATGGCTCGACATTCCAGTTCGAAACAATCTCTAAACGACTTACTGATATAGCGAGCGGCGCCACGAAAACCCAACATGGGGTTTTCTTCTTCGGGCTCATATAAGCGACCGCCTATTAGATTGGCATATTCATTGGATTTGAAGTCTGATAACCGCACGATGACTTTTTTGGGTGAAAAAGCAGCGGCCAAAGTACTGATGCCCTCCACTAGTTTTTCCACGTAAAATTCAATGGGGTCTGAATATCCTGCAATTCGGCGCTCCACCGTTGTGCGGATTTCAGGTGGCAAACTGTCGAAATTTAGCAGCGCCTTGGGGTGAACACCAATCATTCTATTGATGATGAACTCCAAACGGGCCAAGCCAACTCCCTGGTTGGGCAGCCCTTGAAAATCGAAGGCTCTGTCCGGGTTTCCCACATTCATCATTAATTCAAATGGTAGCTCAGGCATATTGCCTGTGGTATTGGTTTTATGTTCAAAATCTAGCGCGCCATCATATATGAAGCCGGTATCACCCTCGGCGCAAGAAACCGTCACATTTTGACCTGATCTTAGTTTGTCGGTAGCGTCACCACAGCCCACAACGGCAGGGATGCCTAACTCACGTGCTATTATGGCTGCATGGCAGGTGCGTCCGCCGCGATTGGTGATGATGGCACTGGCTTTCTTCATGGCCGGCTCCCAATCAGGGTCCGTCATTTCAGCGACCAGAACATCTCCTGAATTTATGTCCGCTATCTGACTCTTGTGATCCAGTACTTTCACGGCTCCGCTGCCAATTTTGTGGCCAACAGAGCGCCCCTCACACAGCATGCTACCGGTTTCTTTTAACAGGTAACGTTCCATGGAGCTATTGCTGGTTCGGCTTTTTACGGTCTCAGCCCTGGCTTGTACAATATAAAGCTGACCCGTTTCACCGTCTTTTGCCCACTCTATGTCCATGGGTTTTTGAAAATGCTTTTCAATGATTAATGCCTGACGGGCAAGCTCTAATATATCGTCGTCATTGATACTAAAGGTGAGCCTTTTGCTGCGATCAACCCGAATCGTTTCTACCGTTGATTCAGCATCAGGCGCGGTACTGTGAATCATTTGTATGGCTTTGGCACCCAGATTACGCCTTAAAATGGCAGGCCGCCCAGCTTCCAGGGACGCCTTGTGCACATAAAATTCATCCGGGTTTACTTGCCCTTGTACGACACTCTCACCTAATCCAAAAGCACTGGTAATAAAAACCACCTGATCAAACCCGGATTCGGTATCCAGGGTGAACATCACTCCGGCAGAACCGCTGTCACTACGCACCATTTTTTGAATGCCCACTGCCATACAAACATCATTATGACCATGGTGGTCCCTGTGACTAATGGCCCGTTCACTGTACAAAGAGGCATATACCTTTTTGACGGCTATCAGTACTTGATCGAGGCCTTCTATGTTTAGTAAGGTTTTTTGCTGGCCAGCAAACGATGCGCTGTCTAGGTCTTCATTGGTCGCGGATGATCGAACCGCCACAGATAAATAGTTATCCGTTTCCTGTAATTTTTCTAGGGCGTTTTTGATTTCAGATATTAGCTTGGGAGGCAGTTCGCTGTCATTTATGAGATCCTGAATGCTTTCAGAAACCTTACTTAGCTCAGGCAGATTGTTAACGTCTAAACCATCAAGCCGAGATGTGATTTGTTGTTTGAGATTATTGAGCGACAAAAACTCGTTATAGGCATGTACTGTGGTGGCAAAACCCTCAGGCACATGAATTTGGTTCGTCTCTAGCTCGCTGATCAAGCCACCCAAAGATGCATTTTTCCCGCCCACCTTGTCAATATCACCAATCGTTATTTTATCAAGCCACATTACGTGATTATTCAAGGAGGTCTCCAGCTTCTGCCTAGTGCGTACGTCCGTTGTATAGTACTCTAATTCTAGTTTGTATTCACAAGGTTGTTAGCTCCATATGAAGCGCCAGGCATTTTTTATCTCAGATGGCACAGGCATTACCGCAGAAACGTTAGGTCATAGCCTTTTGTCTCAGTTTGAAAGTATAGATTTTGAACAAGTCACCCTGCCCTACATTGATACCGATGATAAGGCTCGAGAGGTTGTGCGTAAATTAAACAATGTCGTTGAGGCCACGGGCACAAAACCCATCGTCTTCGACACCATCGTAAATCAAAATATAAGGGGGATTATCTCGAAGGCGGATGCCTTTAAAGTGGATATATTCTCCACTTTTTTATCCCCCCTTGAAAAAGAATTAAAAATTCACTCGTCCTATACCGTGGGGAAATCTCATGCCGGGGGCGACAATGAAATTTACAAGGCCAGGATAGACGCCGTAAATTATGCGCTGGATAATGATGACGGCAGTAAAGTAAAACATTTTGATCAGGCTGATATTATTTTAGTGGGGGTTTCAAGATCAGGAAAAACCCCTACCTGTTTATACATGGCTCTTCAATTTGGTATAAAAGCGGCAAACTACCCCCTGACTGAAGAAGACCTTGGATCCATGAATCTGCCGGAGGTTCTTAAGCCGTTTAAAAACAAGCTGTTTGGCTTAACCATTGACCCGGAAAGATTATCTGCCATTCGTAACGAAAGAAAATCCAACAGCCGCTATGCTTCATTAAACCAATGTTATTATGAGACAGAAGAAGTAGAATTTTTGTACAGGCAAGAAAATATATCTTTTCTAAGTACAACGGATTTATCGATTGAGGAAATTTCAACCAGGATCATGCTGGATGCGGAATTAAAAAGATTGGTTTAACGTTAGGCCTCTGCGCTATTGAGTGCTAGGCACCAGATATACTTTAAACATAATATTCCCTCGATCACTCAGCTGGATTTGTTTGCCGCCTAGCTCAATTACACCTGGTTCCGGGTTTGGCAGTATCACCATGTAACGAGCGTTTTTTGGTATTGCCAATACTCCCTGCATGTGGGCAAAACTTGACCAAGACTCATTAATAAAGTGACTAAAAGGCACAGTGGGGAAACTTAAGGAGTCGAAGCGCTCCGATAAAAATAACACATTGGGCAGTGCCATTTTGGAACGTTTAACATAGCTTTTGAATATGATGGCTCGAACCTCTTTATCACGCCCCAACTCTATTAGTATGCTATCTGTGTTTAACTCGTCATTGAACACATAGGCTCTAAAAAGGTCTACTTCAACCCCGTTAAAATCCTCCCAGTTAAAAAGCAACTGATCAATCAAGGCACTATAGTCATCCGATTCGATCGTTAATTTAGGTTGCTCCAAAGCTATTTTTGAGGCTCCTTTAGACTGTGTTACAGGTACCTGGGTTTCCTGATTTATGATTCTGCCGTTCTCTTGCCAGCTGAACATTTTTGTATCAGATAGGTGCTTATCGACTTCTGTTGATGAGCGATAACCAGAAGTATCGAATGAATCTGCCTCCGAGCTATTGCCAGCAATCACTGAAGATTCACTATTTTGCGTTTGTGGTGTTGGTTTTTGGCCGGGCTTTTTCTTGTTTGATGAAGGCTTTTGGGTGGTACGAATTTGGCCGCTGGCATCCACCCAGGTATAAAACTGCTCTGATGATTGGTTTTTCATGGGAGCGCAGGCCACTGTAGTGGCCAGCACTAAAAAAGCAAAAATAGGTTTCATTTAAAATTTGGTTCTAAAAGTTATACCGGCTGCCGCGATGGAAAGCTTTGTCTTTATATTTAAGCCCGGGTAGGGGTTGGAAGCAACACAGGTCAAGCAATCGGTATTTAACGAGCCACTAGGATCTGAAGCCAATATTTCCTCTTCACTGGTCATGAACGAAAGAGAAACATCTACATCTGTATCCAAATCCCAGCGATAACCAAAGCCCATGCCATACAGTGTGGCGCCCCCTAAAGGAGCCATGACGTTACGTCTATTGTCTGGAATAGTGGAGGTCCGTGGCTCAATACCAATACGCGCCTTAAGACGCGAACTCACTTGATATTCTATGCCCAGCCCATAACTCCAGGTGCTCTTGTAATTTAGATTTTGCTCTAGCGTGGTGGCAGTAATCTCTGTGGGGGCCAGAATTTTTGCTGCATTCAGGAAATCGAGCTGGCGATCAAAATTAAAGTAAAATGACTTCCATTCATCGTAATCGGTCCAGCCAGCATCTAAGTTGATTTGTAGTTTGTCAAAAAAGCGGAATTTCACACCGGTTTGAAAGTGCTGCGGGTAGGTAAATTCGGTACTCACATAGCCAGTTTCCTTACTTACTCCGGTAGGCAACTGGAACATGGCCCCTATAATAGCGCCAAAAATAGAACTTCTAAATCGCTGAAAGAAGCCTGCAAATTCGTTGGTGTAATCAAACTCAAACTCGCCAGTTAAGGTATCCTTGCCTTCACTCTGATAACTCATGCCCCATGCAAACCAGTCGTTTGGCTCCCATAAGACACCTAGGTTATAGCTGGGAGACATGCTGGTTTCAAGGTGCATGCTTAAATTACCAATATCTTGATAGGGGCCAATTCTGCCGCCACATAGGGCAATAAATGGCACCAAGGGATCATCCCCTGTTCCACCCTCTTCACAGCCAAATGCTTCCTGAAGTAATTCCGTTGCGGCGATAAGGATGTTTACCGCTCGCACATCCTGCGATATTGCAAAACCCTGGTGAGAAAGTAGAAAGCCGGCACCAATAGATAGCTCGTCATTCACTTTATAACCAAAGGATGGCGAGAGATACGTTAGGCGTTGCATGGCCACATGTTTTCCCTGATAGCGGCCCGGATCATCGTCTTCTTCTTTAATAAATCCTGCCACCATGGGCATATAGGTAAAAGTAGCGAAGGTAAATTTTGACCCAGGAGGGTTAATGGATATTCCGCCAGAGGGTAAAGACAATATAGGCAGGTGCATAGGAAATATGCCGTATCCGGGAATATAGGCGCCCGCTATGGCTTCACTCTTCTTTCCTATTACCGGGTCATCTCTAAAGTCCAGCAGCCCAGGATCGATGTCATTTCCATTGCTATCCTTTGCATAATCCTCTGGAATGGCGTATTCAGATTCCATGCTAAGTATCACGTTCATAATTGTGACACTTAGCTGCCGCCCTTTCAGCCTGGTAAGGCCGGCTGGGTTGTAGTGGATTGATGCAAGGCCTGGAGGATCGGCTGTCACCGCATTGCCTAGGGATAGAGCTTTAGGATCAAGCAGTAGGGATTGGCCCATCTGAGCATGAGAGCCAGAGCTAAAAATTATATAGACAAAGAAAAATACTAGTTTCTTCATATCAAGGTCACCTACTACGAAGAAGCTGGTTCAAACTTGGCCTTAAGGCCGTTTAAGCTGATGGGCATGGAAAGAGAGAGCATAATATCTGGTGAATCTTCCGTCATGCCAAAACCCACACCAACATTGGTGATGGTTTTAGGCGAAACACGTATGCCCAGGCTGAAGTTCATTACACCAGACATTGTAGAGTCGGTTTCGGCCACCCCACCGTTGCGGAAGATATATTTACTTTTATCTGAGTAAGAGCCCTGAAACGACATACTTAATGACACATCATAGGACAGGGAATAGGCAAAACCACCCGACATGGCGATGGATACCCCTGGGCGAACCTCTTCTAACAGTTGTCCGCTTCGTACTTGGTTTACATCCTTTTCTGGGATGGCATAGCTAAAACTCGATGAACCAAACAGCATGACAGGGTCTACTACCTTGTTCACGGACATGCCACCAGATAAAGAGTAATAGCCACTACCAGTGGCCAGTCGCTTACCTGAAATAGTTCGAAACGGACTGTCTCCAGTCTTGGTTTTAAAGGACCCCGTTACTGTTCTGCTTAGCTCGCCAGGGACATAGGCGTAGGGTTGCCATCTGGCGTTGATGGAGACGTCACCAATACCGGCACCGCTTAGTGAATCTACCGTATCGTATTTGCTGACCAAGGGAACACTTAGCCCCAGGGTTAAATTATTTAGGTAGCCAAAATCAAAGGAGAAATTATTAGTTAGATTGTGGGTGGCACTGGGATTTACATCCAAGGTAGTAAGGGTGGTACCGGATATCTTAATATTTATTCTTTGGTCAGCAGTGTAGCTGTAACTCATACTGTAATTCATTGATGTCTGCCCTTCTTTCATCAATGAATAGCTGTTCTCGCTGGCCTCAAACACCTCCTCAAGGCTTTTTTCTTGAGTAGCATCATCATCGCCTTTAGAGAGCGCATCACGAGCATCGGACACATCTGCCTCAGCAATAAGGCTAAACGTGTATAAAAATATTCCATATAAGTACCACAGACGCATGTAGCAAACCTTTTTTATAATTATTTTCTTCTGAATCTTAATTCTTTTTCCACTACTACAGTGGGGGCGTAAACTGCATTGGCTTCATTGGGGTCATAATCAGAGGTTATGTACTTCTCTCCGTCCCAAAAGGCATTATTCTTACTGCGAGCCACGGCATTATAAAATTCACCCGACTCCTTCATGTGATCGATGGGAAAGACATCCTTAAAGTCTCTAAATGCCATCTGAGTGAAGGTGCGTTCATCTATAACACGCAAATCTTCGTCTCGAACCTCTAATCCACCCACCGGTTTATGGCCGTTGGGGAACACAATAAACAATACGTTTCGATCCCATATCTCCATGAAACGCGTTAGGGTAAAACTAATATTTCCCAGCGCCGGATCTGCCACGTATACATGCCCATCTTTCACGGCTCGCACTACGATAAAGTGTTTGAATCCAGCATATTCAATGGGTGCGATGGCCGGGTGATCGAGCTTAACCAGATCTTCCCTTTCTGCTCTAAAACCGCCGGATGGATGACCCAGAGCCGTTACTAAGCGTTTCATATCCAGTAGAGAGAAGCCTCGTCGAGCCACAATTTTTTCGCTATCACCAAACTGAAGCAAGCCTTCCATTACCTGGCGCTCCTGGAAGTTTCGGCCCAGGTAGAAATCAAGCAATGTGGTCAGTGCGGCTGATCCGCAGCTATAGTCGTATGCTTGTCGAATAACATTGTTATATTTAAATTCGCTTAAGGGCTCGATGGTTTGGTGCTGAGTGATGGTGTTTTCACCAAAACCTGTTTCAAAATAGACAATACCTTTAGGCTGAGCGTCGATTTCAACGAACTCAGTCAGCATGGTGTAGCCAATAATGGATGCCAGTAATAAAACGATCATGTAATCGCCAAGCCACTCTTTGTGTTGTTATTGTTATTTTATGTCAAACTATTGTTACGCATTGTTACATTTAATGGCGTATCGCGCCAAGTACTATTCACTTGCCAATTTGGAAATATGGACTAAAGGGGTGACTTTTTGGTTCATCAAAAAATAATCCCGAACAAGAGTGCTAGTAAGCTGATCATTAAGCCACCAAGGCAGTTAATTACTCATAAAGCCTACCTAATTTCCTCCGAGATGGATAAAATGCGCAATCAGACTCTTGGTGAATCATGAAACTCGAAACCACCCTTCTCCCCTACCTGACGAATACCTCAAAACTTCTTAGCCTATTGAGCTCACAAGGTAATCTAGTAGCCCTTGAAAGCGCCGACGGCGATCATGAAAATGGACGCTGGAGCATTATTAGCGCTGGCCCCATTCAGCAGCTAAAGATTACCGAGCAAGGAAACACCAATACGCTTTTAAAAAAGCTGGAAGATTTTTTTGAAGCACTGCCAAGGCAGAGTCATGAGCTTCCCTTTATAGGTGGATTACTTGGGCATGTAAGCTATGACTTGGGTAAATCAGATATGAAGGGAGTAAAAGCCCCTTCATTTAACGACCAACCAAAGCTCGCTGCCGGGGTGTATACCTGGGCATTTGTTATTGATCATCGCGAGGCTAAAACCTATTTAGTTTACTGGCATGAGGTGTCAATCGTCTCCAAGAGCAAACTGCTTCAGCTGTTTGAAGAAAGTCAGCAACCCAACAAGGACAAATTTGAGTTAACACAGCCATTTTCGCCCTTATGGGGTAAACAGCAATACAGGCAAAAAATCCAGACCATTCATGACTATATAGATAGCGGAGATTGCTACCAAATTAACCTGGCCCAGTGCTTCAAAGGCGCCTATCAAGGCAGCGCTATTGAGGCCTACCAAAGATTAAAAGAGACCGCTCAGGTGCCTTATGCAAGCTACTTTGAATGTGACGGACTGAACTTCGCCAGCCTCTCGCCTGAAATGTTTATAGAGTGCTGTGGCGGCCAAATTAAGACTAAACCTATAAAAGGCACTCAGCCAAGAAGCCCTTCCGCCGAGCTGGATGATCGTTATAAGACACACTTAAAAGAAAGTGTTAAAGACCGAGCTGAAAATTTAATGATTGTTGATTTACTGCGAAATGACTTAAGCATTAACGCCTCTCAGGTTCGAGTGCCAAAGCTCTTTGATATTGAGTCCTTCTCTACCGTGCATCATTTGGTAAGCACCATTACCGCCCAGATCAACCCTGATGCCAGCCCTTTAAAATTGTTTTTAGAGGCGTTTCCCGGTGGTTCAATAACAGGAGCTCCTAAAAAACGCGCCATGGAAATCATTGCCGAACTGGAAGCTTTCCCAAGAAGTTTCTATTGCGGAAGCTCTTTCTACTATTCAGTGAATGGAAACTTCAGCTCAAATATCTTAATTAGAAGCTTTTTGTTTCAGAATAATGAAATTCTGACCTGGTCTGGTGGAGGGATTATTGCCGATTCAAAATGGGAAATGGAGTATCAAGAAAGCCTGGATAAGATATCCAGGCTTATGGATAGCCTAAAGGCTTAGGTTGCGAACA
>MAAD01000165.1 GCA_002162985.1 Bermanella sp. 47_1433_sub80_T6
GAAATAAAACCCTGTGAGGCATTTGTATCTCACTGGTTTAATAATAAAGATTGAGAGAATCTAATGACTACAGAAAAAGTATCTGAGAATATCATTGTAAAACAAGTGCAAGAAAAACCAGCCATTCTATTTGCCGGACACGGCTCTCGGGATGTGGATGCGGTAAAAGAGTTTTATCAACTGGCCGAGCATTTTCAGCAGCGCTTTCCAGACCGCTTAGTTGAAACCGGTTTTTTGGAGTTTGTTCGCCCGGTAATAGGTGAGGCAGTAGAAAAACTTAAAGCGCAGGGTGCCACTCACATTCAGGCCATTCCCGGCATGCTCATGGCCGGTGGCCACGCCAAGAATGATATTCCCAGCGAGTTAAATGCCTTACAGCAACAATTTGATGTGAACATAGAATACGGTAGCGAACTGGGCGTGAACGCCAAGATGATTCAGGCGGCACAAGATCGCATCATGGAAGCCGAGCAGGAAATGAAAGCAAGGCTAAATGAAGAATATAAGCGTGAAGATACCCTGCTGGTGGTGGTTGGGCGTGGTGCCTCCGATGCCGATGCCAACTCCAATATTTGTAAAATCACCCGCATTTTGGAGGAAGGCATGGGTTTTGGTTGGGCCACCACTTGTTACAGTGGTGTTACTACGCCCCTAGTGCCGGACTGCCTGGAACGTGCTCACGGTTTGGGTTTCAAACAGGTAATTGTCTTTCCATATTTTCTATTTACCGGTCGCCTAGTTAAAAAGATTTATGCCTGGGTGGATGACTATGCCAATGCCCATACCGATGTGACTGTAGTGAAAGCGCCTTATCTAAACGATCATCCAAAAGTTATCGATACCTTTGTGGAAAAGCTGCAGGAAATAGAAGAGGGCAATGCCAATATGAATTGCCAGCTTTGCCAGTACCGGGTACAGATTGTGGGTAGCGAACACAAGGTAGGGTTAGCCCAGCAAGGTCACCATCACCACGTGCAGGGTATCGGTACAGATGCAGATCATGGGCACTCTCATGATCACGGACATCACCATCATCATGACGAGCAGGGTTAGTCAGTGACCTTTCAATTTGATGCCGACCCCAAGCGAATAGAGAAAAATAGCTTTAAGCAAATACGTGAGCTTACGGCCCTTGACGGTTTAAACGCGGCACAACAGCAAGTAGTGATGCGCATCGTTCATAGTGTGGGTTTGCCTGAGGTGGCTGAACAGGTGCGTTTTAGTGCTAATGCTTGCGACAAGGGGCGTGCTGCATTAAAGGCTAAGAATCCTATCTTGTGTGATGCCGAGATGGTGAAACAAGGTGTCACCAAGCGCATGATTAAAAACCTGCCTCTGTGTTTTTTAAACGATGCACGGGTGCCTGACTTGGCTAAAAATTTGGGCGAAACTCGCTCCATGGCTGCCTTGCAGTTGTGGCAGGACCAGCTGGAAGACAGTGTGGTGATCATAGGCAATGCACCTACCGCCCTGTTTAGGTTATTGGAAATGATAGAACAAGGAGCTGGAAAACCGGCGCTGATCATCGGCATGCCAGTGGGCTTTGTGGGGGCGGCCGAATCCAAACAAGCTTTGTGGGAAAACCATGAAAGACTGGGCATCGAATGTATCACCTTGTTAGGGCGACAAGGGGGCAGTGCGGTATCGGCTGCTACCTGTAATGCCTTGTTACGCTGTAATCATGGAGAATGGTATTAACTCATGAGTCTTTCAATTCACATCATTGGCTTAGGTGTTAACCAGTGCGCAGAATTAACTGGCCAGGCTCAACTTGCGTTGCGCAGTGCTCAATGGGTAATAGCGTCACCAAGGCAATTGAATGTGGTGGAAGACTTATTAACCGAACAGCACACCAAACATCTGCCGCCCTTGTCTGAATTACTTAGCTGGATGAACAATCTGGTCGAGGTAAGCGGCACCTCCGAGCCTATTAGTATCGCAGTACTGGCCTCAGGTGACCCATTATTTTATGGCATAGGGGCCTGGTTTGGTCGTCACTTTCCAAAAAAATGTATTCGTTTTTATCCTGCAGTCTCCAGTATTCAAGTGGCTTGCCATGAACTGGGTTTGTCACTGCAAGACGTGGATGTTTTGAGCCTGCACGGACGCCCGTTGCAAAAAATACGTAGCCAAATAAAACAAAATCAAACGCTAGTGATTTTAACCGACAAAAATAGTTTTCCACAGGCTTTGGCTCAAGAGTGTATCCATGCCGGTTTTGCTCAATCCACCATTACCGTGTGTGAGGCATTGGGGTATGAAAAACAAAAGGTACGATCATTCAAAGCAAGTGAACTTGTACACTCAGAAATTGAATTTGATGCTTTGCATGTGAGTGTTATTCAAACAAAAGGCCCAGGACAGAAGCTGCCGGAATTTCCAGGCATTAGTGATGAATGGTTTATTACCGATGGCCCTGCTGGTAAAGGCATGATCACAAAATGTGAGGTGCGATTGAATATCTTGTCCCTGTTGCAACCGGCCAATGAAGATGTGATTTGGGATATCGGTGCAGGTTGTGGATCGGTGGCTGTGGAGCTGGCCTACTGGAATAAAAAGTGCCACGTTCACGCCGTCGAACATCACCCTGAGCGGTTAGCATGCCTGGAATATAACCGACAAAAATTTGGAGTGCTGGCAAACCTGACGGTTGTGGCTGGACGAGCGCCAACCATTTTGGCTGATATTCCTGCGCCCAATAAGGTTTTTATCGGCGGCAGTGACGGAGAGTTACCTGAACTATTAGAACTGGTTTGGAACCTGTTGCCCGAAGGTGGGGTGTTGGTGGCAAGCAGTGTCATGGAAACCAGCAAGCAGGTACTCATTCAGTTTTTACAAACCCGTGATCAACTTAAAGATTCATTAAACGAGACCTCACAAATTGCCGTTAGTCGCGGAGGCGCTTTGGCAGGGAAATTACTATATCGTCCGGCCTTGCCTGTGACCTTGTTTAAATTTGTTAAACAGGGCAAAGCATTAGATGCGTGAAGATAACAAAAGATCAGGCTGTTTTTACGGTGTGGGTGTGGGGCCAGGCGATCCTGAATTAATCACTCTAAAGGCGGCCCGTTTAATAGAGCGTGCCAAGGTGGTCTGCTACCTAGTTAATATTGAGGGCGACTCTCAATCCAGAACCATATCGCAACTCCACCTTGTCCCTGGCCAGGTTGAAATGCCCATCTATATGCCCATGAGTGAAGACGCCACCATAGGCAGTGCCGTTTATGATGAAGCGGCGGGGGCCATTAAACAACAGCTAAAAGATGGAAAAGACGTGGTATTTCTATGTGAAGGTGACCCGTTATTTTTTGGCTCCTTCGCCTATTTGTTAACACGCATTCAGGATGAATACCCTTGCGAGGTAATACCGGGCATCGCCTCACCCCATGGTGCGTCGGCAAAACTAAAGAAACCACTCACTATGCTCAAGGAATCTTACGGTGTCATCAGCGGCAGACACAGTGATGAGGAGATACGCCAAGCCTTGTTAACTCTGGATAGCTTAGTGATCATGAAATCGGGCCGTGCCAGGCCAAAAATTCTTCGGTTGCTAAATGAAACTAATAGACTGCACCAGGCAAATTATCTGGAATACATTGGCCGAGAAAATGAATGCATAGTAGAGGATGTGAGTACCTTAGCTCATGAGGCCGGACCTTATTTTTCCTTGTTTATTGTTTTGCGTGACGAGCGTGGACGTTCATGATCAAAATTATAGCGCTCACCGAAGCGGGCAATAAATTGGCCCATCGTTTACAAAAAATGCTGAGCCATAGCGAAGTGTGGTTTAAACCCAAGCCTTTTAGTGAGCAGGTAAAAAACGCATTTATCACGGGTGATTCACTCATCATGATTTGTGCCTCCGGCATTGCGGTAAGAACCCTGGCCCCTGTTATTAAAAATAAACATGAAGATCCACCTGTGTTAGTGCTGGATGAACTGGGAAGATTTGTAATTCCCTTATTGTCCGGTCATGAAGGGGGCGCTAATAACTGGGGGCAGGATATTGCTCACCTTTTATCTGCTCAATTAGTGGTGACTACAGCTAAACCCTATTTAAAGCCGATTTATACTGTGGGCATGGGCTGCGAACGCAATTGTCCAAAAGAGTATTTGTTCACATTGTTAAAGGACTGTCTGTCACAGGTAAACCTTAAGATGGAAGACATTAAAAGTATCAACAGCATAGATATTAAAGCGGATGAAGTGGCCTTAATTGAACTGGCCAAAGATTTGAAAAAACCCTTTAAGACCTGGAATACCACCGAGTTGGGTGCCATGGAGTCATTGTTAAGCAGTAAATCAGAATACGTTTTTAATGTGGTGGGCGTTTACGGAGTGGCAGAATCCGCTGCCCTTTATAGTGCCCAGAAGTTGACGGGCGATACCAGTGAACTGGTATTGATCAAGCATAAAAACGCCAAGGCCACCTGTGCCATCGCTCGCAGCTTTCCACTTTCAGTGCTCGAATAAATATAAACCTAGTAGAATTAATATGACAAAATTATTTGTAGTGGGCACAGGCCCAGGGGACTCAAGTTTAGTGGCTCCCAAAGCCATTTCCGCCATCACCGCCAGCACCGATTTAGTTGCTTATGGCTTGTATTTAAAAATATTGGGAGGCGTGTGTGATGGAAAGCAGCACCACGACCTTCCTCTAGGTGAGGAAATAGGTCGCGCCCGATTGGCACTGGATCTGGCCGCGGCCGGCAAGACCACCTCGCTTATTTCCAGTGGCGATATAGGCATCTATGCCATGGCCACTCTGGTATTTGAATTGTTAGATCAGCAACTGCAAGGCAAGGAAAACCATCCAGAGTGGTTGGATGTGGAAATAGAAGTAATACCCGGTATCTCTGCCATGCAAGCCGGTGCCGCACGAGTGGGGGCCATGTTGGGCCATGATTTTTGTACAGTCTCCCTATCGGACTTACTTACCCCATGGGAAACAATCGAAAAACGCATTCACAGCGCAGGCTCAGGTGACTTTGTGGTGTCATTCTATAATCCGGTATCCAAAAAGCGTGATTGGCAATTAAATTCCGCTCGCGACATATTATTGCAATATCGTCCGGCTTCTACTCCGGTATTAATTGGACGTCAGTTAACCCGGCCAGATGAGAGTATTAAAATTACTACCCTGGCAGAACTGGATGCTAAAGATGTGGACATGTTCACCCTGGTCAGTGTGGGTAACAGTGAGTCACGCCATATTGTTAACGGCAGTAAAGAATGGGTTTACACCCCTCGCGGTTATAAGAAAAAACTAATTTAATTGAATGGTACGAGGCTGCTTGCAGGCGATCTTTTAAGTCCTGTCTTATTGTCTGTCAAAGGTGGTCGCCTGCAAGCAGCCTCGTACAGGCTTGGCTTTAAAGCTAAATAATTCGTGTTCTTGGCGATTCGCTAAGTAGTTGCAAATTTTATAGGTTAAACATGAAAGTATATTTTATTGGCGCGGGTCCAGGTGATCCTGAATTGATTACCGTTAAGGGACAAAGGCTCATCGAATCTTGCCCTGTTATTCTATACGCAGGATCACTGGTACCCAGGGAAATCTTTGCCTGTTGTGAAAAAGACGGTGAAAATCCGGCCGAAATAATTATCGACACGGCCTCCATTGACCTAAATGAAATTATCGAACACATAAAAATTGCCCATAAAAACAATCAAGATGTGGCGCGTATTCACTCCGGTGACCCGTCGGTTTATGGTGCCATAGGTGAGCAGATACGTCGCCTGCAGGAATTAGATATAGACTTCGAAATTATTCCCGGCGTCACGGCCACCTCGGCCTCAGCGGCTTGGTTGGGTAAGGAGCTCACTTTATCCGGTGTTTCTCAAAGCATCATCATGACCCGCTATGAGGGCAAGACCCCTTTCCCTGAACGTGAACGTTTACCGGCCTTGGCACAAAGTGGTGCTACCCTGGCCATTCATCTTGGGGTGACTCGCATTCATAAAATAGTTGAAGAACTCATTCCCCATTATGGTGAAGACTGTCCTGTGGCGGTGTGTTATCGCACCTCATGGCCAGACCAAGACAAGGTAGTGGGTACCTTGAAAGACATAGTGGAAAAAGTTCGCCATAAAAAGTTCACCCGTACTTCCCTTATTTTAGTGGGCCATGTTTTACAAACACAAATCTTTGATGACTCCTATCTTTATGATCAGGATCAGGCGCATGTGTATCGGCCCAAGGTAAAGCCAAAAGTTGCCAGAACAGTGAAGCGTTAAGATAATTAATTTATACCGATGGCTTAACCAGTACGAGGCTGCTTGCAGGCGATCAATTGTGCAGAGTATAAAAATATTAGCCAACGCATATCGCCTGCAAGCAGCCTCGTACAGAGTGTGTGATAAATTAGTGAAATGTAATCTGAAGTAGGCTTGCAATGAAGTGGCAAGCATTAAACTACGAATATAAATTGTAATTGTTTATGGATATTTAATTATGAAACTCAACAAAATTCCCGCCACCATAGTGACCGGTTTTTTAGGCAGTGGTAAAACGACTTTATTGTCTAATGTATTAAAGCAGGCCGCTGGTAAACGCATCGCCGTGATCGTTAACGAATTTGGTGAGCTGGACATAGATGCAGACTTGTTACGTTCTTGCCCGCTTGATTGTGAAGATGAAGGTGCCCAATTACTAGAGGGTGACACTTTATTAGAAGGCGAAGGGGGAATTTACGAGTTAGCCAATGGTTGCATCTGTTGCACGGTGGAAGAAGAGTTTTTACCCGTCATGCAACAGCTCGTGGCCCGACGTGATGACATAGACCATATCTTAATCGAAACCAGCGGCCTGGCCTTGCCCAAGCCACTGGTACAAGCATTTAATTGGCCGGACATAAAACAGTTTTGCACCGTAGATGCGGTGATTACCCTCATCGATGGTCCAGCTGTGGCGGCGGGACGTTTTGCCGATGACGAAGATCAAGTAGAGGCGCTGCGAGCCGCTGACGAAAACCTGGATCACGACCCCAGTTTGCAAGAGTTACTGGACGACCAATTGGGTGCAGCCGATCTAGTGATTGTGAGCAAGGATGATTTGTTGGATGAAGCCCAGCGCAAACGGGTAGACAGTATCGTCGCTAAAAAAGTCCCGGCAAGCGTTAAGACAGTCTATGCAAGCCAAGGTGTTGCCGAAGACATGCCGTTGGAAAAATTACTAGGTATTGGTGCCGCCAGTGAGGATCAAATTGAATCCGTTCACACTCATCACGATCACCATCATACACACGGTGAGCACCACGAACATGCCCATGATCATTTTGATTCGTTTGTGATTACCTTGGGTGAGGTGGATTCTGAAAAGCTGCAAGCCTCTTTACAGTCCCTGTTGGCAGACAACAATATTTATCGGGTAAAGGGTTTCATCGCTATTGCAGATAAACCCATGCGTCAGGTTTTACAGGCCGTAGGTGAGCGCTTGCAGGTTCATTTCGATCGACTCTGGGAAAACGAGGAAGAGCGTGCCACCAATTTAGTCTTCATAGGTAAAGACCTGGATAAGCTCGCCATCATTCAGGTATTGGAAGAGTCTTTGGTGGAAGTCGCTTAACCATGCATTTATTTGCCTCTCAACCCGGCGGGTATGTGGATGATGAAGGGATTGTAGATCTGCAACAGTCTGCGGCCGACATTATAATATTGTCGGCGGCAGACAGCAGCCTCAGTGCTTTGGCATCTGCTGTGGATGCGCTGCCACAAGACTTTCCGTCGGTACGCCTAGCTAATTGGATGCACCTGTTAAAACCGGCAGCGTTTGATCTTTACCAGGAAAAGGTATTACAAGGTGCCAAGCTGGTGGTGGTGTCTTTATTGGGTGGGGAGGGTTATTGGCAATATGGGTTTGAGCAATTACAACTGTGGGCACAAAAGAAGGGACGCACCTTAATCATAGTACCCGGTGATGACAGTGAAGATGAGGCGCTTTTTAAAGCATCCACCGTGGGTTATCAGGAAGCCTTCAGAGTATGGCGTTATCTGCGTGAAAGCGGTGTGGAAAATAATCAGCACTTGTTTAATTTCCTGGGAGCACAGTTTTTTAATATTGAAACAAGCTGGCAGGCCCCCCAGGCGCTGCCGTCTTGCATGATCTATATGCCAACCCATGGGGGGAGTTATCAACAGGCCAGTTTAAATGACTGGCGCACACGTTGGCAGAAAAATAGTGCTGATGAAAAATTCAAACCCGTATGTATGTTGCTGTTTTATCGCAGCCACCTACAAAGCGCCAACACCAAAATGTTTGATGACTTAATCTTGGTAATGGAAAGCCAGGGGCTCAACCCCTTGCCCATTGCACTGGCTTCTCTGAAAGATGAAACCTGTCTGACCCTGGTGAACACTCTTATTGAAAAAAGTGATGCCAAATTAATATTGAATACCACAGGTTTTGCTAGCAACACGATAGCCAATGCCGACCTGGCCAGTGAGCCTACCTTCATAGAATCGCCGTTCGCAAAGGAGCTGCCTGTATTGCAATTAATATTGGCAAGCGGTACCCAAGAGGATTGGCGTGACTATTCACAAGGTTTGCGCAGCCGCGACATTGCCATGCATGTGGTGTTGCCGGAAATGGACGGTCGCATCATTAGCCGTGCGGTGAGTTTCAAGAGTGAAAGCCATTTCAACCAACGTTGTGAAACCCCAGTTGTGCGTTATACATTGCACCCTGAACGCGCTCAATTTGTCGTTAAGCTGGCGAAAGCTTACTGCACTCTAGCCGCCACTGAGAATTCACAAAAACGCGTCGCTCTTATATTGGCTAATTATCCTACCAAGGATGGCCGCATCGGTAATGGTGTGGGCCTTGATACACCACAGTCCACCATCAATATTTTAACGGCGCTTAAAGATGACAACTATCCGGTTGAAGATATTCCCGAGGATGGTACAGCATTGATCAAGGAGTTATTGGGGGCCGTTACCAACAACCCCAATACATTGCACCAGTTACCCTGCTGGCAGAGCATAGGCCTTGATGAATACCTTAGTTACTTTAAAAAACTCCCAATAGAAAACCAGCAAGCGGTATGGGAGAAATGGGGCAGCCCGGAGCAAGACCCAAAGTGCAGGAATGGTCGGCTTATGTTGGCGGGTATCCGCTTGGGAGAAACGTTTGTGGGCATTCAACCGGCGCGTGGTTTTAACCTGGACTTGTTGGCCAACTACCATGACCCCGATCTGGTACCGCCCCACAGTTATCTTGCATTTTATTTTTGGCTGCGCCACGAATACCAGGTAAACGCCGTGATTCATGTGGGCAAACACGGCAACCTGGAATGGTTGCCGGGCAAGGGAACAGCCTTGTCAGAAAACTGCTGGCCAGACATTGCTCTGGGGCCCATGCCCAATTTTTATCCGTTTATCGTCAACGATCCAGGTGAAGGGGCGCAAGCCAAGCGTCGAACCCAAGCAGTGATCATA
>MAAD01000319.1 GCA_002162985.1 Bermanella sp. 47_1433_sub80_T6
GCCCGCCAGGTGGAATGTACCATCAATGGTTTGGGTGAGCGTGCCGGTAACGCCGCTCTTGAAGAAGTGGTCATGGGTGTTCGTACCCGTAGCGATTTGTTTGACGTGACTTGTAATATTGATTCTAAAATCATCGTGCCTACTTCACGCATGGTGTCATCCATTACCGGTTTCCCGGTACAGCCTAACAAGGCTATCGTAGGTGCCAATGCCTTTGCTCATGAAGCGGGAATTCACCAGGACGGTGTGCTTAAGCACCGTGAAACCTACGAAATCATGCGTGCCGAAGATGTGGGCTGGGGTGCCAATAAGATGGTACTGGGCAAACACTCAGGCCGAGCCGCGTTCCGTGCGCGCATGGATGAATTGGGCATTAGCTTTGAATCCGATCAAGAGCTGAATGTAGCCTTTGCCCAGTTCAAAGAACTGGCCGATAAAAAACACGACATATTTGACGAAGACTTGCAGGCTTTGGTCAGCGCTACGCGCAGCATAGATGATAAATACGAGCTGGTGACGTTAGAAGCGCACAGCCAAACTGGCGAAACTCCAAAAGCCAAATTAACGCTCGCTGTTCAGGGTAAAGAAGTCACCGAACAAAGCGAAGGCAGTGGCCCGGTAGATGCGGCCTTTAAGGCCATAGAAAATGTGGCCAAGTCGGGCTCTAATGTGCAGCTTTACTCGGTGAACTCTATCACCAGCGGCACCGACAGCCAGGGCGAAGTAACAGTACGCTTGGAAAAAGCCGGACGCATTGTAAACGGTTTGGGTTCAGACACCGACATCGTAGTGGCTTCGGCGAAGGCGTACATCAACGCCCTTAACCTGTTGCAAACGGATAACCCTAAAGCGCACCCACAGGCGACTGTTTAAAACTGGTTATGGAGTTTTCTCACTCACAATTAACGTATCTTGAACATCTGGGCATAGATGTGTGGTTAACGCGTCCTGCCTTTGAGCAAGACGTATCTGCCCCGGTGCAGGCCACTTCTGCCCTCGAGCAGGTACGTTCTGAACTGCAAGGCAATGCTGCACAGCCGGTTGCGGTTGCAGAAATGGCAGCAGCTCCGATGACCCAGGCTCGGGAACCGGTGCAACCTTCTGCTATGGGTGATAACCCGGCGGCAAGGCTTGCGCAAATAGCGCCTACGGATTTAGTGGCGCCAGTTGTGCCAACCGGTCCGGTTGATACCACGCCCGCCCCCAGGTTTAACATTCAGTTTTGGTGTTACAGTTCCGGTGTGTGGGTTATTAGTGGTGAAGTAGAGCTCTCGCCTAAACATCACATGTTAGTGCACAACGTGGCGCATTTTTTACAAGGCAAAAAACGCAAACCCCGTCATGTGGGTATCTTTTCATGGCCCATGTTGGATGCTCCGAATATTGACCAGGGTAGTGACATCGCCACTAAATATTTAAAGCAGCACATAGAGCAATTACAAACCCTCACTAAGTGTAAAAAGCTGTTGGCATTTGATGAAAGTGCCAACTTATTAAGTGATATGTCTCCGCTGATAGTGCCTTGTTCGCTCAGTGAACTGCTCGCCAGTGTTGATCATAAAAAAGCCCTCTGGCAGCAATTATTGCCCCATCAACTGTAGTTTTTAAACCATGTTAATACGACAAATGACACCGCAGGATGTGGCAGCTGTGTTTGCCATTGATTGCCAAACCAATGATTTTCCATGGACCCAGTCCTTGTTTGAACAAGCCGTGGCCTCCACCAAAAAAACATCCGTAATCGAAGATCAGGGCGAAATCCTGGGCTTTAGTATTGTCTCGTATGTGGTGGGAGAGGCTGAGCTTTTAAATATTTGTATTGCTAAAAATCAGCAAGGTAAAAAGCTGGGTAATACCTTGTTAGAGCACGCCCTTGAGCAAGCCAAACAATCTGAAAATCATGAAATGTATTTGGAAGTACGCGCCAGTAATATTGCGGCGTTGGCGTTATATGAAAAACATGATTTTAACGAAATTGGCCGTCGTAAAGA
>MAAD01000243.1 GCA_002162985.1 Bermanella sp. 47_1433_sub80_T6
ACATTGCGTTTAATCCCCACTCATTCCGATACCAATGCCAGCGGTGACATCAGCGGTGGCTGGGTTTTAAACAAGATGGACATGGCGGCCGAGGATACGGCGCGCATGATTGCTCAGGGTCGAGTCACTATGGTGGGCAGTGAAAGCACCGCATTTTTATCACCGGTAAAAACCGGCAAGGCGATCTGCTGTTATACCAAAGTAAAAGAGATTGGCCGCAGCTCGGTGCAGGTTCAGGTGGAAGTGTGGAGCCAGAATACTTATTACGATGAAATCACTAAAGTATGTGAATCTACCTTTACCTATGTGGCCATAGATGAGAGTGGGCGGATTCGTATGGTGCCCGAGGATTAAATTGTCCAAGGGGTCATAAGCACACAAATAAAAACGGGAGCCTAGGCTCCCGTTTTTTATAGGTAACTTATTTGTTACTTATTACGAGCATTCAAAAACGCTTGCTCGGTCAGGCTGTGATACTCCATCACATTCTGTTTATAAGCCTTAAAAGACTCGTAAACTTTTTGTGTCATGGGATCTTTGCTGGCCACGTCTGCCAACACGTCATCCGATAGATCACGTAGCTTAAGCAATACATCATCCGGGTAAGCTCGTAATTGTACGCCGTGTTTTTCAACTAACTCTTTAAGAGCGTGATTATTACGGGCGGTGTATTCGTCCAGCATGTCTTGGTTAGTGGCACGACTGGCGGTACGCACGATTGCCTGCAAGTCTTTAGGTAATTTGTCGAATGCAGTTTTATTCACCATGAATTCCAGCATGCTGCCTGGCTCATGCCAACCCGGGTAATAGTAAAACTTGGCTGCCTTGTATAAACCAAAGGCTAGGTCATTGTATGGACCCACCCATTCGGTGGCGTCGATGGCACCGGTTTGCAATGCAGTAAACAATTCGCCACCGGGTAGAGTTACCGGAGTACCACCAGCACGTTCCAACACTTCACCGCCTAAACCGGGAATACGCATCTTCAAGCCTTTAAGGTCATCCAGGCTGTTAATTTCTTTGTTGAACCAGCCGCCCATTTGCACGCCGGTATTACCGCCCGCTAATGGAATCAGATTAAACGGCGCGTACAGCTCCTGCCATAACTCCATGCCGCCGCCGTAGTGAATCCAGCCGTGCATTTCCTGGGCATTTAAACCAAATGGTACCGATGTGAAAAATTGCGCGGCCGGGGCTTTGCCTTTCCAGTAGTAAGCACCACTGTGACCCATTTGCGCGGTACCGCGGCTTACGGCATCAAATACTTCAAGGGCAGGCACCAATTGGCCGGCTCCGTAAACTTTTATTTTTAAACGACCATCGGACATTTCGTCCACTAGCTTGGCGAATTTTTCTGGACCGGTACCCAAGCCTGGGAAGTTTTTCGGCCAGCTGGTCACCAATTTCCATTTGAAGGTTTGCGCCTTAACTGGATTTTGGGCACCGTCTGTATTGGCTGCTTGTTCACCACAAGCGCTTAACAGAGCTAAAATGGCTAGCCCCGCCAGAATTTTGAATTTCATATTCTTCTCCTTTTTATTTTTAACTATTCTGAAATCTAATATGTCCACTAAGATAATGACTGCTTCTACTTTTCAGGAGTTTGCTGGCAAGGATGCCAGCGTCAGCCTACATGGATGTATGCACGGCGTTGCTGAAAAGTAGAAGCAGTCATTGGCCCTAGAAAATTTTATTCATCCATGGGTTTTAAGTTGGCGTAAGCCGCTACCAACCACTTGGTACCATCAAAATCGAAGGATACCTGTAAACGTGATTGCGCTCCCTGCCCTTCCATATCTAAAACAACCCCCTCACCAAACTTAGCATGCCATACTCGCTGGCCGATGTTCATGCCAGTGGCTTCTTTAGCCGCACTGGTGCCAAAGAAATTAGAAACCGGTTTCTTGATGGTGGCTTTTAAACGCACTTCCTGAATGTACTCGCTAGGGATTTCACGAATAAACCGCGATGGCGAATTGAAATTATCCTGGCCGTGTAAACGACGGCTTTCGGTATATGTGATTACCAAACGCTCCATGGCACGGGTAATGCCCACGTAACACAGGCGGCGTTCTTCTTCCAAGCGCACCGGATCATCCGCCGACATCTTGTGTGGGAACAAGCCCTCTTCTACACCCGCCAAGAATACCAGTGGAAACTCCAAACCCTTGGCACTGTGCAGCGTCATCATTTGCACAGCGTCTTCAAATTCATCGGCCTGAGTATCACCCGAATCCAGAGCCGATTGATCCAGAAATGCTGCCAGCGGGCTTTGGATCAAGGCGTCGTCGGGAACATCGTTTTGCAATTGTTTCTCTATGGCTTCATCCATATTAAAACTGCGCGCTGCGGTCACCAGTTCGTCCAGGTTTTCTAGACGGGTCTGGGCTTTTTCACCTTTTTCTTTTTGGTGATGGCCAATCAGGCCGCTTGATTGAATTACGTGATCCACCTGCTCAAACAACTCTATGTCACTACAGGTGGTTTCCATATCCTCAATTAGTTTGGCAAAGCCGCTTAACGAGGTAAGGGCTCTGGGGGTTAATATTTTATGTTCGATGCTCTTGGTCACCGCTTGCCATAAGGAACCACCCTCATCGCGGGCCAAATCTCTTAGCTGCTGAACTGTCTTTTCGCCAATGGCACGGGCCGGCACATTGATGACTCTCTCTAGCGCCGCATCATCATGGCGATTTTGCATTAAGCGCAGATAGGCCATGGCATTTTTAATTTCCAGGCGGTCAAAGAAACGTTGGCCGCCGTATATTCGGTACGGAAGGGCGGCGCGAATGAAGGCTTCTTCCAGTACTCGAGACTGGGCGTTGGAGCGATACAAGATAGCGATATTTTCATAACGCTTGGTAGAATTTTTAATTTTCCATTGTTCTATTTGCTCACAAATAAAACGCGCTTCGTCTTGCTCGTTAAAGGCTTCGTACAGATGAATGGGCTCGCCGGCCTCGCCATCGGTCCATAACTTTTTACCCAAACGACTGGGATTGTTATCAATCACCGCGTTGGCGGCGTTTAGTATATTGCTGGTGGAGCGATAATTTTGCTCAAGCTTAACCTGCTGGGCACCTTCAAAATCTTTGCTGAACTGCAAGATATTTTCAATCTTGGCTCCACGCCAACCGTAAATGGATTGGTCGTCATCGCCCACCGCCATCATGGGAATGACCTTGCCCGCCAACACACGTAACCAGGCATATTGAATGCTGTTGGTATCCTGAAACTCGTCCACTAAAATAAAACGAAAACGATTTTGATATTGCGCCAACACTTCTGGCTGGTTTAACCACAGCTCGTGGGCACGCAATAATAGCTCGGCAAAATCCACCATGCCGCCACGCTGACAGGCTTCTTCGTAGGCACCATAGATGGTCACCATGGTTTGCGCCCATTTGTCGTTAAACGGCTGAATGTGTTTAGCACGCAGGCCTTCGTCTTTTTGCGAGTTTATATAGTGCTGGGCCTGTTTAGGCTGAAACTCGTTTTCATCGATATTCATGGCGCGCACAATGCGCTTAATAACACGCAGCTGATCATCGCTGTCGATAATTTGAAAATTTTCAGGCAGATTGGCTTGTTGCCAGTGGGTACGCAATAGTCGATGCGCCAGGGAGTGGAAGGTACCAATCCACAAATGTCTGGGGCTAATGCCGGTGAGGTCTTCGATACGGTGACGCATCTCTTTGGCGGCCTTGTTGGTAAAAGTTACCGCCAAAATTGAGCCCGGACTTAGATGCTCTATTTGCATGAGCCAGGCGATACGGTGCACCAATACCCGGGTCTTACCGGAACCTGCTCCGGCCAAAACCAATTGGTGATTTAAGGGCGCGGCAACCGCGTCTCGTTGTGGCGGGTTTAACCCGTCTAAAAGTGCTGTAACATCCATGGCGGGCAGTTTAGCAAAGCTGGCTGCACCTGTATGCATCTACAGGGATTAAGTTAATCATTGAATGCCTCTGTTATATTGGCCTTTGTGATGGGTTATTGGCTTATAGGCCTATATACTCAAACGACGTTTCCGAATTTAAGATTTTGCTGTGTCCAGCTACAACCCCTTTTTTAAAACCATTCGCCAAGCCATGCCCGAGATGCGCAAATCAGAGGTAAAGGTAGCCGTGTATGTGCTGGATAATGCCGAGTCTGTGGTGCACATGCGCATCGTCGATTTGGCCCAAGAATCCATGGTGAGTGAACCCACTATCGTACGCTTTTGCCGCGCTTTGGGTTTGAATGGTTTTCAGGAGTTTAAGGTACGCCTGGCACAGAGCAACAGCATGATGCCCGTGCTTGGGCAGTTTGCCATTAACGGTGATGATAGCGGCGCGCAGATCGTTAAAAAAATATTTGATACCAGCATCAGCCAAATCATTAAGGTGAGTAACTACCTGGATGACTTACAGTTCAGCGATGCGGTGAAAGCTCTGGAAAAATCCAAGCGTGTAGAATTTTACGGGTTTGGTGCCTCTGGTGCGGTGGCACTGGATGGCATGCATAAGTTCTTTCGCCTTCAATTTGCATCGGTGGCCTACAGCGACCCTCACATGCAAAGCATGTCGGCGGCAACTCTGGAAAAAAATGATGTGGTGATCGCCATTAGTCAAAGTGGCCGCACCAAAGACTTATTACACTCTATGAAGGTGGCACAACAGCAAGGTGCCAAAGTCATCACGTTATCGCCCCCCAATACCCCGGTAAGTAATCAGGCCGATATTCCCATTTACGTGCACATCAACGAAGACACAGATGTGTTCACTCCCATGACCTCACGCATTGCCCACTTGCTGGTCATTGACTGCCTGGCAGTAGGGGTTGCCCAGAGTAAAGGCCCTGAATTTCGTGAACATTTATCCCGCATAACCAACAGCCTTAGCAACTTGCGCTTAAGCGATAGCGACTCCGAAACTGATTAAAAAACATACAATATAACGAAAATTGGCTAAATTTACCGCATATTGGCGCTGATTGCCTACAAAATGGTACCGGTAGCTAATTGTAGTCTTGCCCTAAAATTGTCATTATGTTGTCACTAAAAACAATAAAAATACGTTCGATATTCATCGAACACATAATAGGGACGCATTATGGCCACCGCTGTTGCACAAAAGACCCAAGCTCAATTAGTTAACTTTGATACCGAAGGCAATGTGGTGGTAAATAAAACCAGCGATGCCTCTGCAAAGCTAATAGCCCGTCGCGCCATCGAAGCCCATCTGGAACGTAAAAGCATGCATCTGGATGATGAATGGGATTTAGACGACTAGCCATTTTCAGGAAGTGGCTCAGCCACTTCCGCTGTTCCAGTTAACTCTTAAGTTGCTTTCGCATATTTAATAATACCGCTTGGCTGTCTGGCTGCTCATTACGCCACAGTTCAAAACTCACCGCCGCTTGCCCCACTAACATGCCCAATCCATCCAGCACTTTTGCAGCCCCGTTTTCTTGTGACCATCGCAAAAAAGGCGTGAGCTCCTTGCCGTACATCATGTCATAGACCACCGTATTTTCATC
Source organism: Bermanella sp. 47_1433_sub80_T6 (assembly GCA_002162985.1). Taxonomy (GTDB): domain Bacteria; phylum Pseudomonadota; class Gammaproteobacteria; order Pseudomonadales; family Oceanobacteraceae; genus Bermanella. The sequence continues at coordinate 5,521 of MAAD01000243.1, forward strand.
GATCACACACTGAGGGATGGGCGGTAATTGGCCGCTAAGACTGGCCGAGGTGCCATTGATGATTACGTCGAAGGGCTGATTCAGTTCATCAAACTCACACGCGCTAATGCTGCCAAACTCATTAAAACTCTTAGCCAAGATTTGTGCTTTTTCAAAGGTGCGATTTACCACTGTGATGGAGTCGGGTTGTTCGCTTAAAAACGGCTGCAGTATGCCACGCACCGCGCCACCCGCGCCGATAACCAAAATACGCTGACCTTTAAGAGGCACCTTATGATTTTTTATCAAGTCCCCTACTAAGCCGGCGCCGTCGGTATTGTCCCCCAAAATAGTGCCGTCTTCTTGCAATATAAGGGTATTCACCGCCTGGGCGGTTTGAGCCCGTATGGTTAATTTATCCGCCACCTTAAAGGCCTGCTCTTTAAAGGGCACGGTGATGTTTAAACCCTTGCCGCTCTTAGTGAAAAAGTTTTTCACCGCACTCTCAAAACCATCAAGAGGCACCTGCATGGCGCTGTAAACAATATCCTGCGAGGTTTGCTCGGCAAATTCACTGTGAATTTGCGGGCTCTTGCTGTGATTAATGGGGTTGCCCATCACAGCGTATAAGTCGGTCATGCTAGCCAGTCCTTTTTCACTAGGAAATCACTATAAAGTTTTGCTTCCGCACTGCCTTCTTCTGGCTGCCAGTTGTAATCCCAGTGCACGACAGGGGGTAGTGACATTAAAATGGATTCGGTGCGGCCACCGCTTTGTAATCCAAAAATGGTGCCACGATCAAATACCAGGTTAAATTCCACGTAACGGCCACGGCGATAACACTGAAACTTGCGCTCTTGTTCGCCAAATGGCGTGTCTTTGCGTTTATTCATGATAGGACGATAGGCTTTCACAAAGTGATTGCCCACGCTTTGCATAGTGGCAAAACTGGTCTCGAACCCTTCTTCATTTAAATCGTCAAAAAATAAACCACCCACACCCCGAGGTTCGTCACGGTGCTTGAGATAAAAGTAGTCATCGCACCAGTTTTTATATTTGCTGTAGACGGTATCGCCAAATGGGTCACAGGCGTCTTTGGCGGTTTGATGCCAGAAACGAACGTCTTCTTCGAAGCCATAATATGGGGTTAAATCAAAGCCCCCGCCAAACCACCAAACTGGCTCTTCCCCTTCTTTTTCTGCCACAAAAAAACGTACGTTGGCGTGACTGGTGGGCACATAAGGGTTGTGTGGGTGAATCACCAGGCTCACGCCCATGGCCTGAAAACTGCGACCGGCCAGTTCGGGGCGACTGGCGGTAGCACTGGCGGGCAGAGTTTTGCCATGTATGTGGCTAAAGTTAACGCCGCCTTTTTCGATAACGGTGCCGTCCACCATCACTCGGCTACGACCGCCGCCACCACCGTCATATTCCCAGCTTTCTTCTACAAACTCGGCGCCGCCATCTTCCTGAGTCAGCTGCTTGCAAATGTCGTCTTGCAGGGATAACAAATATTTTTTGACACTTTCAATTTCTAACATGCTGTTTTCATTATCCTCGAACGCTTTTATTTTTTAACACAGAGATTAATCTAACCACGTATGACGCGGCCGCTTTGCAAATCTATGATTCGACTGGGGGATTGAGACGTCCCTAACGGGCCCGACAAAATAAAATCCAGTTGCGGGCCTAAAAATTTGTGGGCCTGAATGGCATTTTTCACGGTGACCTGTCCTGCTTCGTTGGCCGATGTAGAAACAATGGGGCCACCAAACTCACGACACAAGTCTTGCACCAACTTATTGTTACTCACTCGAATGGCCACCGTGGCAAAACGCCCATGTACCAACGGGTGAACCTCTCCATGATGAGGTACCAGCCAGGTAACCGGGCCCGGCCAGCTGGCTTGTAGTAAATCAATTTGTTTTGGGGTGAGGTGCTTCAGTAGAAAATCAAATTGTTTGATATCACCGGCAATCAAAATCAGGCCTTTTTGAGCGTCTCTTTTTTTAAGCTCAAGCAGTCGTTGTAACGCCGTTTCCTGTTTTGGATTACACCCCAGCCCCCACACGGTTTCCGTGGGGTAGGCAATAACGCCGTTGTGGTGCAAAATTTGGCTTGCTTGATATATGGGCCAACGCATTAATGAATGTGTCTTCATGGGGAATAAGAGCGCACGGTACTATTGCAGCAAAAAAGGTGCAAGGCCAAAACCCGGCTTTAATATGGCCTGCCTTTTACAGGTTAAATTAATGAATAATCTCCCTGCTGCTGGCGCACCACACCGCTCAGTTCAAAGTCCATGAGCAATACATTTAATTGCGCCACCGGTAGCTGCGTGCGGCGTACCAGCTCATCCAAATTTGCGCCCTCATAATCCAAAGCCTTCATGAGAGTTTGCTCGGTGGGGCTCATTTCCACGGTGATTAATGCGGGCTTTTGCTGCACGGGTTGCACAGATTCATGTTGCCACCTAAGTTCCTGGGCGATGTGCTCCACGCTTTCAACCAAGGTGGCACCTTGCCGAATAAGGTGATGACAACCACTTTTTTGGGGGTTCTTGATGGGGCCTGGAATGGCAAACACTTCGCGGTTTTGCTCCAGGGCCTGGCGTGCGGTGATGAGCGAGCCACTTTTTAAGGTGGCCTCAATAACCAGGGTGCCCATGCTTAAACCGCTAACGATACGGTTCCTGCGCGGAAAATGCCCGGGGTGTGCACCGGTATTTAGGCCAAATTCACTAATGAGGGCGCCGTTTTCACAAATCTGTTCAGCCAATGCCACGTGCTGGCGAGGGTATATTTTCTGCAGCCCGCTGCCCAACACCGCCAGTGTTACCCCACCCGCTTGCAAAGCGCCTTGGTGAGCGCAGGCATCTATGCCCTTGGCCAAACCACTGGTGATGGCCAGGCCCATATTGGTGAGTTGTTCGGCAAACTCATAAGCCTGGGCCATGCCCGCTTGAGTGGGGTGACGACTGCCCACCACCGCCAGCTGCTCAAATTGCAATACTTCAACTCGGCCCTTAACCATCAACAGTGGCGGTGCGCTGGCAATTTGTTTGAGGCGCGCAGGGTAATCGTCATCGAGCCAGGTTAATAAATGGTGATTCGCATGCTGGGCCCAGATTAGGGCGGCTTCTACTTCTTTACTGGGGGTATGAGGCGGATATTGTTTTAAAAATGAGATACTTTTTGGGGTGATGCCCAGTGTTGATAACTGTTTAGCATCCAGTTCATACACTTGCGGAGCCGTTAAGTTGGCTTCACATATCCGCTGCATGGCCTTTGGGCCGATGCCGGGCACCAAAGAAAGGTTGAGCCAGGCTTTGGAAGTGGGGTGGTTAAATACGCTGATATCCATGGGCTTAAACGTGTAAGGGCCTTAACTAACTCTAGTTAAGGCCCTTACGGCTGCCATCAGAAAAATGGCTGATTATATTAATGGAAGGTTATGGGTTTCTAACCGCGTCCCCTACTGTAAGAGGGCGTTTGGCGCGCAATATCAAACCATAACTCACTTTTTCAAAGGATCTAAACACCATTAACAAACCGGCTCGCTCCGCTGGCAATTTCACTTTTGAACGAGTTACTCGGTCGATGATAATTTTGCCTTCTTTATAGATGGCTAACACGTTGCCTTCTTCAAGGCCGTCGCGCTTGCCCTGATTAAGCACCACCACATTATATTGGCCGATTTGAGTCACGCCGCCCAACACCGCAATCATGCGACCGGATATCTCTTCTTTAGGGGCGCTGGGCATAAAGTTAGCAATTACCAAACGCTCATCGGTAGACAACAGGCGATCACCCACCATTACTTCTTCACGGGAACTGGCCAATTTTAGGGTGGCCACATCGCCATCCCAGCTGGTGACCTTGGCCGCTGCTATTTCTCTGGCTTCCATACCCAGTACTTCGCTGGTATCCGGGTCTACGAAGACTTGCCCTTTGCGAAACAAGCCATAGCTATTTTGCGGCTCATCTACCCTAAAGCCTCGTGCATAAACTCTACCGCCACCACCGGCCAACAGGCGATTGTCATCACCGGCCACCACATAGGGGGAGTTTTTAAGCACCTTGGATTTCACGATGCGGCTGTTGGTCATGAAGCTGGAAATGGCCGACATGGGAATGGGGGGAATGGCCGAGGTAATGGCACTGATGCGCGCCGACGGCATTAATTTAATGGGCCCTAATTCTTTAGGCACCTCAACTGCACGCTCTTTAATGGTGATTTTTACCTGGTCGCCCATGTATACCAAACCAATCACGTCACCTGGGTAAATCAGGTGCGGGTTACCAATTTGCTCGTTAATTTGCCAAATTTCTGGCCACAACCAGGCATCGTCCAGAAATTTTTGAGAGATGCCCCACAGGGTATCTCCCTCTTTCACCACATAATCCACCGGGTGTCCGGGTTTTAAATCAATCACTTCAGCGCTCACCACACTGGCTACCGCACTCGTCACCAAAAATAGCGCCAAAGAAAGTTGCCTAAGCAAGGGTTTGAACATGGGTAATCCCTTATTTTTATTCGTATCGCTCCTAGGGGATAGAAACAACACCATCATTAGATATAATAGATGCATATAATATTAGCAGGGCCTATGCCCTGATGACTACTAAAGGCATCACAAGTTTTATGGCTATATTAGATATATTGGAATTTCCCGATACTCGCCTACGCACCAAAGCCAAACCGGTATTGGACGTGACGGATAAAACCCGTCAAATAATCGAAGACATGTTTGAAACCATGTACGAAGCCCCCGGCATCGGTTTGGCCGCTACTCAGGTTAATGTTCACCAGCAAATTGTGGTGATTGATGTGAGCGAAGACAAGTCCGAGCCCCTGGTGTTCATCAACCCAAAAGTGACCGTTTTAGACGGTGAACCCGAGCTTTTACAAGAAGGCTGCCTGTCGGTTCCCGGTTTCTATGAAGATGTGGAGCGAGTTGAACACTGTAAGGTTGAGGCCCTCAATAAAAACGGCGAAGCTTTCGAGATGGAAGCCAAAGGGTTGTTGGCAGTATGCATCCAACACGAGCTGGATCATTTGCAAGGCAAGCTGTTTGTGGATTACATCTCCAATACCAAACGCGACCGCATTCGTAAAAAATTAGAAAAAGCCCACAGATTACAAGCCAAGCAAGCTTAAATCGTATTTGTAACACCCTTGTTTTACCGGCCATCGAGTGAAGGCCAGGCTTAGGAGCTGAGCTTGAGAATTGTATTTGCTGGCACGCCAGATTTTGCCAAGAGTCATCTGGGTGCCTTGTTAAAAGCCAAACACGACATAGTGGCGGTTTATACTCAGCCCGACCGACCCGCCGGGCGCGGTAAAAAGTTAATGGCCAGTCCGGTAAAACAGCTGGCGCTGGAGCACAACATAGAGGTTTTGCAGCCACTTAACTTCAAGCTAGACGAAGACGTGCAACGGCTAAAGGATTTAAAGCCCGACCTGTTTATCGTGGTGGCCTATGGTTTGTTGTTGCCTCAAGTGGTGTTGGATATCCCCACTAAGGCCTGCATTAACAGTCATGCTTCATTGTTACCTCGCTGGCGCGGTGCCGCGCCTATTCAGCGCGCCATAGAAGCAGGCGATGCCGCCAGTGGTGTCACCGTGATGCAGATGGAATTGGGCCTGGATACCGGCCCCATGCTGCACAAGCTCGAAACCCCCATCAATGATGCCGATACCGGCGGCAGCTTGCATGACCGTTTAGCGACTATAGGCAGCCAAGCCATTTTGGAAGTGGTTGAAAAGTATCAATCGGGACCGGTATTTGGTGAAGTGCAAGACGACAGTCTAAGTTGTTATGCCAAGAAGCTCAGCAAACAAGAAGCCCTCATCGACTGGCACATTCCTGCCCAACAGGTGGTGCAAAAAATTCGCGCTTTTAATCCGTTCCCTACCTGCTATACCTTCTCTGGAAATGAACGCATTAAAGTTTTAAGCGCCCAAGTGAACCCAATGGCACATCAAAGCTTACCCGGCACCATTTTGGCCGTTAACGAAACAGGCGTGACCATTGCCTGCAAAGAACAAGCAGTGACCTTAAAGCAGGTTCAATTACCCGGTAAAAAGCCCATGTTAGTAAGTGATTTACTCAACGGTAAACATCCGTTCCAAGAAAATTATGTATTGGCCAGTGAGTTATAATCTGTGAGCATTAATTGCCGAGCCGGCGCCGCCCTGGCCCTTTTGGATGTGGTGGACAAGCAAAAGAGCCTCACTCCTTTGTTGGTGCGTTACGCGGAGAAAATTCCCGCCAACGACAAGGGCCTGTTACAGCATATTTGTTATGGCAGTTGTCGCCATTTTTTCAGCATCAATGCCTTAAGCAAGATGCTGTTGGAGCACCCGTTACCGGAGGACGCCCGTCCGGTGCAGGCCCTCATGTGGGTGGGTTTATATCAACTGGCCTACAGCGATATTTCCGAACACGCCGCCAT
>MAAD01000253.1:0-1969 GCA_002162985.1 Bermanella sp. 47_1433_sub80_T6
CTATTCAGTTAAAGACTAAATAATCAATTCATACTAAGATGCGCCCATTCGGCGCATTTTTTTTAACTTTAAAAAACACATCCTATGACTGAACTGAAAAACGATCGCTTCCTAAAAGCCCTTCTTCGTGAACCCGTAGATCGCACTCCTATTTGGATGATGCGCCAAGCCGGTCGCTATTTACCTGAATATCGCGCCAGTCGTGCCACAGCAGGCTCGTTCATGGACTTGTGCATGAACGCCGACTTCGCCTGCGAAGTGACCATGCAGCCCCTTGAGCGTTATCCGTTAGACGCAGCTATCCTGTTCAGCGACATCCTGACTATTCCGGATGCCATGGATTTAGGTTTGTATTTTGAAACCGGTGAAGGCCCTAAATTTAAAAAAGTAGTGCGTACTGAGGCCGATGTGGAAGCCCTACCAATAGTGAATACTGCTTCTGACCTAAGCTATGTGACTAAAGCCGTAAGCACCATTCGTCACGAGTTAAATGGCCGTGTACCACTAATCGGTTTCTCTGGATCTCCCTGGACCCTGGCCACTTACATGGTGGAAGGCGGCAGCAGCAAAGATTTCCGTCACGTGAAAGCCATGATGTACAACCAGCCAGAAGTGATGCATCAAATGCTTCACAAGCTGGCGTTGTCGGTAATTGATTACCTAAATGCTCAGATCAAGGCCGGTGCCCAAGCGGTACAAATTTTTGATACCTGGGGTGGCGTATTAAGCCACACCGCTTATCAAGAGTTTTCATTGAAGTACATGCAGCAAATCGTTGACGGGCTTATTCGTGAACACGAAGGTCGCCGTGTACCGGTTATCTTGTTCACTAAAGGCGCTGGCCAGTGGCTGGAATCCATGGCCAATACTGGCTGTGATGCCCTAGGCATAGATTGGACCACAGACATAGGCAACGCCCGAAGCCGTGTGGGTGATAAGGTTGCCTTGCAGGGCAATATGGACCCATCTGTGCTTTACGCCAGCCCTAAGCGCATTCGTGAAGAAGTGGCCCGTATTCTGGCTAGCTATGGCAAGGGCAATGGTCAAATATTTAATCTGGGCCATGGTATCCACCAGTTTGTAGATCCGGAACATGCCAAGGCGTTTATTGAAGCAGTTGTAGAACTAAGCCCTGAGTATCACCTGTAAGGTTGAATAGTTTGTAACAAGGCGGCCCTAGGCCGCCTTTTTTATGAGCAAGGATGGTCGGTATCTTATTTTTTCAGGAGCAAAAAATAAGGGTTGTCTATCTATTTGCTGCAATCCCCTGTGCTTGAAAACTGGCTCTCTTGGTCTAAAATTGACCAAGGAGTGTCCATGTTCGAATCCATTCGTCGATTTTTACGTCTAGAAGCTTCCAGTGGTCTGGTTCTCATGGGGGCCACAGTCATCGCCCTGCTCGTTGCCAACTCCCCCTGGCAAGACGTCTATCATCAATTGCTTAATCTAAAGCTCACCGTATCCATAGAGCAATACGCCATATCAAAACCCATATTGCTGTGGATAAACGATGGTCTCATGGCCATTTTTTTTCTCCATGTGGGCTTGGAGTTAAAGCGCGAAGCCATAGACGGCGAATTAAATACCCCTAAAAAAGTCATCTTGCCCATGCTGGGTGCCATCGGTGGCATGGCCGTGCCGGCACTCATTTACGTTTTGTTCAATTGGCACGATCCGGTGGCCATTCGGGGCTGGGCCATTCCCACCGCCACCGATATCGCTTTTGCGCTGGGCATACTCATTTTATTGGGGGACAGGGTGCCGCGGGCGCTGAAAATATTCCTATTGAGCCTGGCCATATTCGATGACCTGGGGGCCATTATTATCATCGCTATCTTTTACACCGAGCAACTCTCCATGAGTGCGTTGATGATTTCATCGGCCTGTATATTTTGCCTGTGGGTCATGAATCGCCTGGAAGTGGTGAGCAAGGCCGGCTACCTCTTGGTGGGGGTGCTCATGTGGATGG
>MAAD01000253.1:1978-3134 GCA_002162985.1 Bermanella sp. 47_1433_sub80_T6
CACCTTGGCCGGAGTCGTTCTGGCCATGTTTATTCCTTCTCGGGGCTTAGATTGGGATCGACAAGCTTGCAAACCGTTACAAGAATTGCAAAACGATCTGCACGGGCCGGTGGGTTTTTTTATTGTGCCTTTATTTGCGTTTGCCAATGCCGGGCTGTCTTTTTCTCAGGTGAGTATTACAGATGTGATGGAAGATATTTCTCTGGGCATTATTTTAGGTTTAGTGCTGGGCAAGCAAATTGGTGTCATGGGCATGGTGTGGCTTGGGCTACGCCTTAAGCTTGGGGTCATGCCCAAGAACGTTACCTGGCCGCAAGTTTACGGTATGGCGGTGTTATGCGGCGTCGGTTTTACCATGAGTTTGTTTATTGGGGTCTTGGCATTTGAGCAAGCCGAGGCTGTTAACATGCTGCAAAATCGTTTGGGTATTTTAGTGGGTTCATTTGTATCGGCCCTGTGGGCGGTATTGTGGTTGCGGTTTTATTGCAAACCTATTCGTTAAGCTATCGTTTTCCTATCGTTAACTGGGGGGGGAGGGCCGCCGGCGAATGTGTGTCATAATCGCGGTCATTACTCCAAAATTAAAAACATAAAAAATGGCCAAACCCAAAATTGCTTACGTGTGCAGCGAGTGTGGCGCAGACCATTCCAAATGGCAGGGCCAGTGCAGCGCCTGTAAAGAATGGAATACCCTGCAAGAATTTAAAATTTCCAGCTCTAAGTCGGCGGTGGTGCGTGAAGGTTATGCAGGGGGCTCCTTAGGGGCCAATAAGGTCGTGAAACTTAATGAAGTTTCCTTAGAAGACTTGCCGCGTTTTTCCTCGGGTATGGGGGAGTTTGATCGTGTGTTAGGGGGCGGCCTGGTTCCCGGTTCGGTAAACCTAGTGGGCGGTCACCCGGGTGCCGGAAAATCTACCTTACTTTTACAAATCATGTGTTTTTTATCGCAGAAAATGCCGGTGTTATACATAACCGGTGAAGAATCTTTACAGCAGGTAGCACTGCGCGCTCAACGTTTAAAGTTACCCATAGACAAATTACAAATGCTCACGGAAACCGATGTGGAGCAAATTGTCTCCATTGCCAAACATCATCAACCAAGAGTTATGGTGATCGACTCCATTCAGGTGATGCACACGCCTGGAGTAGAATCGGC
>MAAD01000224.1 GCA_002162985.1 Bermanella sp. 47_1433_sub80_T6
CAAATGCTCACGGAAACCGATGTGGAGCAAATTGTCTCCATTGCCAAACATCATCAACCAAGAGTTATGGTGATCGACTCCATTCAGGTGATGCACACGCCTGGAGTAGAATCGGCCCCAGGTAGCGTGACGCAGGTACGAGAAAGCGCCGCCTATCTCACGCGTTTTGCCAAGCAAACCAATACGGTTTTGTTTTTAGTGGGCCATGTGACCAAAGACGGCTCGTTAGCCGGTCCTAAAGTACTGGAGCACATGATTGATTGCTCGGTGATGTTAGAGGGCGATAGCGATAACCGTTTCAGAACCTTGCGCGGCATTAAAAACCGTTTTGGTGCAGTCAATGAGCTGGGTGTTTTTGCCATGCTGGAAACCGGCATGAAAGAAGTTAAAAACCCCAGTTCCATTTTCTTAAGCCGCAGCGAACAACCGGTTAGTGGCTCCAGCGTCATGGTGGTATGGGAAGGCACTCGGCCCTTGTTGGTAGAGATACAGGCGCTGGTGGATGAAAGCCACCTTGGTCATCCCAAGCGCGTGACGGTGGGTCTGGATCAGAATAGGTTATCCATGTTGCTGGCGGTGATGCATCGTCATGCGGGTATTCACTGTGGGGACCAGGATGTTTACATCAACGTAGTGGGCGGCGTGAAGGTGAGTGAAACCTCCGCCGATCTAGCTTTGTTAATGTCGATCCTTTCCAGCTTTAAAGACAAACCATTGCCGCAAGACATGGTGATTTTTGGCGAGGTGGGTTTGTCCGGTGAGATTCGCCCTGTGCCCAGTGGTCAGGACCGCTTAAAAGAAGCCGCCAAGCATGGCTTTAAACGGGCCATTGCCCCCAAGGCCAATGTGCCTAAAGGCGGAATCCCGGGCATGCAGGTAATACCGGTAGAGAACATTAGCCAGGCATTGGAATTTATCTAGTCTGGCTAAGCATTTACTCGAGAATTCGAAGCATCAAAGGATTACTTTCTTAATGGCCATCCTGTTCATGATCAGCCATCAAGGCACTCAGCTCCCGCTCCACAAACTCATCGGACCCTAGGTTCAGTTCGATGAGGCGCTTAAGCATGGTAATGCTGTCCAAATCAATGTGTAAACACTGACAACCCACCTGCTGCTTAGTGCTGTGTACTAGCTGGGACTCCATATCGATATGGGAATAGTCGGCCAGAGTGATACGAATGTTCAACGAATGGCCGGGGTGAATATTCCAATCCTCGGGCTGCTTAAACAGAATGCCGTTCAGACTCACATCAATGAGCTCCACCGACCAGCTCTTGTCCCCCTGGCTTACTCGGGTATCAGCATCAAACGGAATACGCTGAAAGCTGCGGCGTTGCTCGCTCATGTTTAGCTCCTGCTCTTATTAATGGGCGGCTCTTAAAGCGGCCCTAGCTCAAACTCTTGTACTTAATACGCTTGGGTTGATCGGCGTCACTGCCAAAGCGGCGTTTGCGATCGTCCAGGTAGTCTTGGTAATTGCCTTCTAAAAAGTATAGCTGGCTATCGCCTTCATAGGCCAAAATATGTGTGGCAATACGATCTAAAAACCAGCGATCGTGAGAAATCACCACCGCACAGCCAGGAAAGCTCAGCAGCGCTTCTTCCAGGGCACGCAGGGTTTCCACGTCCAAGTCGTTTGAGGGTTCATCCAGCAACAACATATTGGCCCCCTGCTTTAATACGCAAGCCAGTTGTAAACGGCCCCGTTCACCACCGGATAGTTCACCCACACGTTTCTTCTGGTCGCCACCTTTAAAGTTAAAACGTCCACAGTAGGCTCGGGAGGACACCTCATAATTGCCTATTTGCAATTGTTCCTGGCCATCACTAATGGCTTCCCAAACCGTTTTGTTGTCATCCAGCTGATCCCTCAATTGCTCCACGTAGGCCGCCTTAACGCTGTCACCCAAACGAATGGTGCCGCTGT
>MAAD01000227.1 GCA_002162985.1 Bermanella sp. 47_1433_sub80_T6
GCCCTATAAAAATAGGTAGTATTTACTAGGTGTTGGTGATTAAGGTGCCCACACCTTCGTCGGTAAATATTTCCAACATGGTGCTGTGGTTTACTCGGCCATCAATAATATGAGCACTGGATACCCCACCTTTTACCGCATCCAACGCACACTGAATTTTTGGCAACATGCCACCGTAGATAGTGCCATCGGCGATGAGTTCATCTACTTGTTCGGTGTTCAAGCCGGTTAAGATGGCGCCTTCTTTGTCCATGAGGCCGGCGATGTTAGTAAGTAATAATAATTTTTCGGCTCCTACCGCTTCGGCCACTTTGCCGGCTACCAAGTCAGCATTGATGTTGTAAGACTCGCCATCTTTACCCACGCCTATGGGGGCAATCACCGGGATCATGTCGGACGTGGCCAGCATATCCAAAACTTTTGTATTGATGCTAACCACTTCGCCCACGTGACCAATGTCGATGATTTCCGGCTGCTGCATATCCGGGCTTTTTTGCGTGACCTTTAACTTGGTGGCTTCAATGAGCTTGCCGTCTTTGCCCGTTAGGCCCATGGCCACGCCGCCATTTTGGTTGATGAGGTTCACGATGTCTTTGTTCACTAAACCACCCAATACCATTTCCACCACGTCCATGGTTTGACTGGTGGTGACACGCATGCCGTTTACGAAGTGGCTCTCGATTTTTAAGCGATCTAGCAGGTCGCCAATTTGCGGTCCGCCGCCGTGCACCACAATGGGGTTAATGCCGATGACTTTCAGCATCACCATATCGCGGGCAAAACTGTTTTTTAGGTCGTCTTCGGTCATGGCGTTGCCGCCGTATTTTACAACTATGGTTTTACCAACAAAACGCTGGATGTAAGGCAGGGCTTCACTTAAAACTTGGGCGACATTAAACGCGGCATCACGGGTTAAAGGCATGGCAATTCGCATATTGGGATAGGGGGTGTTGAATATGGCGCCAGTATACGCTCAGTGAGGGATAGATGCTATTTCTGCGCTGCCTAAGCCGGATTCACTAATGGCTTAAATCAAATTTCAAATTAGGCAGTAATGCACGCAGCTCTTGAGTCATGAGGTCCATATTCTTTTGCAAGCTTGTTTGGTCGCTGGCCTCAAACCTTAAGGTTAAGCAGGGCGTGGTATTGCTGGCCCGCACCAGTGCCCAACCGTTTTCCAGGTTTACACGAATACCGTCTATGGTGCAGGTCTCATAGTCTTTAAAGGCGTGATGCTGAATCAGCGACATGATAGAAAACTTCTCGCTGTCTTTAACCTGAATTTGAATTTCTTCGGTGGCAATTGGTTGCGGAAATTGATCCATTAATTCGCTTAAGGGTTGGGGTTGCTCGGCCAGTAGTTGAGCCAGTCTTAAGCCTGCATAAATACCATCATCCACTCCCAAACCGGTTTCATCATTGAAGATAATGTGACCGCTCAGCTCGGTGGCAAACACGGCGTTGGTTTGTTTAATGGCGCGCTTCATGCTGGTGTGGCCGGTGGCAATCATCATGGGGCTGCCTCCCCATCGCTCCACATAGTTGTGTAGTTGTTCGGTGCATTTCACATCAAATAAAACCGTGTGAGGTGCACTTGCTTGGGGAGCTGCTTGCTTGCTCAGAATGTCTTGAATAAATAACAAGCTTAAACGGTCGGGTAAAATTACCTCACCTAAATTATTTACCACCCCAATACGATCGGCGTCGCCGTCCAGGGCAAAACCAAAGTCGGCTTGCTCAAGTAGGACTTTTTCTTGCAGCCATTTTAAATTTTTAGTTTTGGCCGGATCCGGGTGATGCAATGGAAAATCGCCATCTACGGTACAGGCGATTTCACTGAGCCTGGCTCCAACACTGCGTAATGCGTCACTGGCGATGGGGCCGCCGATGCCATTGCCGGCATCCAATACAATTTTTAACGGCCGCTTAAGCATTATGTTTTGGGTGAGGCGCTGCCGATAGTCGTCCACTAGGTGACTGGCGTCTTCAATCTCCCCGGCTCCTTCGGAGAACAGACCCAGCTGAATGCGCGACAGCAATACCTGAATGTCTTCACCACTTCTTGGAGAGCCGGCCACGGCGATTTTGACGCCGTTGTCCTGTTTGGGATTGTGGCTGCCGGTAATCATGGCGCAACTCTGGCCATCTTGTTTGATGGCCCAGAAGGCGTTGGCAGT
>MAAD01000288.1 GCA_002162985.1 Bermanella sp. 47_1433_sub80_T6
TGCCAATGATAAAAATACCAAAAGTCACAAATTTTTCCGGGTACTTAATGAAGTGCCTGTTTTCATGCTAGTGGCCATCGTGATATTGGCCGTGGTTAAACCTTTTTAACAGTAATTCGATTCAGCTTTTATATAGTCCTAACATTTTAACAGGCCTGATTAACTATATTCCCTGCCTTCACACGCAGCGTGCCGCTGCAAAGTTCTGGCAGACAACATAGTTAATCAAGCTGACCGAGTGTTCTACGACCCAAAGCCGAATCACAGTTTTCTATTTTTATTTTTAGGATTGTTCATGGATATTTCTCGTTCAGCATCACTTTTTGAACAGGCCAAGCAGCGCATTCCCGGTGGCGTTAACTCACCGGTGCGTGCCTTTAATGGCGTGGGTGGCACACCCATCTTCTTTAATAAGGCCAAGGGCGCTTACCTGTTTGACGAAGATGGCAATCGATATGTGGATTATGTGAATTCCTGGGGGCCACTTATTTTAGGGCACGGGGCTGAGCCTGTGTTGGACGCAGTGAAAGCTCAACTGGAAAACGGCTTAAGTTTTGGTGCTCCCACCGAACTTGAAGTGGAGATGGCACAGAAGGTTTGTGAGATTTACCCCAGCATGGACATGGTACGTATGGTGAACTCCGGCACCGAAGCCACCATGAGTGCCATTCGCTTAGCCCGTGGTTTTACCGGCCGCGATAAAATGGTGAAATTTGAAGGCTGCTACCACGGCCATGCCGACTCCCTTTTGGTAAAAGCTGGGTCTGGCGCCCTTACCTTAGGCGTGCCTAGCTCTCCAGGCGTACCTTCGGTATTGGCCGACCTAACCATTACCCTTACCTACAATGACCTTGATGGTGTAAAAGAATACTTTGCCAAAAACGGCAGTGAAATCGCCTGCATTATTGTTGAACCATTGGCCGGTAACATGAACTTTATTCCACCTGAGCCAGGTTTCCTGGAAGGCTTACGTGAGGTTTGTGACGAAAACGGCGTAGTATTAATTTTTGATGAAGTGATGTGTGGCTTTCGAGTGGCCAAGGGCGGCGCTCAAGAAATTTATAACGTGGTGCCTGACATGACTACTTTGGGTAAAGTAATTGGCGGCGGCATGCCAGTGGGGGCCTTTGGTGGTAAAAAAGAAATCATGAATCACATTGCCCCGCTGGGCCCTGTGTATCAAGGCGGTACATTATCGGGCAACCCTATTGCCATGGCAGCGGGCAAGGCCATGTTAAACGCCATTAGCGCACCTGGGTTTTATGATGCTTTAACCGCCAAGGCTCAGAAGTTGTGTCAGGGGTTGGAAGCTCTAGCTCAAAGCCACAACATCGACTTCACCACCAACCAGGTGGGCAGCATGTTTGGTTTGTTTTTTAGTAACGATAAAAACATCAGCCGCTTTGCCCAGGTTGAGCAGTGTGACCAAGACCGATTTAATAAGTTTTTCCATGGTTTGTTAGAGGAAGGGGTTTATCTGGCGCCGTCTTCATATGAGACCGGTTTTATTTGTTCGGCGTTAACCGAGGCCGACATTGAGTTTACCTTGAAGGCGGCCGACAAGGTATTTGCTAGCTTATAAAGAAGTGTTGAGCTAACAAATTAAAATGCCCTGCCTTGAATCTCAAGCCAGGGCATTTTTATGTTCAGGATGTCAAGGAGCGGCGATGTTCAGGATGAACAGTCAGGATTAACAGGGAATAAAATTTCGATGAATGTTTTTCTAAACGCTATCTATAAAACTTAATTATAAAAAGAAGCCATAGGCTGAAATTTGCACGAATTAACCTGACATAAACTACCACGCAACTTCTAGCCACTTGCCCCAAGTCTACCCCCAACGTTATCCACAGATACTGGGGATAAACAACTCCACCCGCTCCATTCAAAAAACTCAGTCCAAGCCATGCTTTTTTTTCAATTG
>MAAD01000303.1 GCA_002162985.1 Bermanella sp. 47_1433_sub80_T6
TGTTGTTGCGTGTTTACGCGAAAAATACCACCACACTTACCTGGCTGCAAAGTTGGCCCATGCAAATTAACTCATCACTCAGTTATATGAAGGCTGACAGGATGGATCAATTGGATGATGATTTAAGTGGTCGTTTCCTAATTGAGCGCATCGATGGGCGGCTGGCAAAAAGTCTTAATATTGCCAGTTACGATATGGAGTTGAGTGCCACTTTTCAGCGGGACTTATCGTCTGATCCCTATGTGTTGAGTCAGAATTTTTATGAAGACAAAACGCGAGTGCAGTTTGGATTGAGTTTTAGTTTTTGATTGAATGTTATTAATTGGCATGTGGTAATACTTTTGTAATTTATATTCTTTCAGGGAAATAGGGCTTTCCCTTAGTATATTCAGCCACTGTACTTTCTTTTTGATAGATGAATACTCCCCCCCTGTGTAACTTTCCACCAACAATATTCTACCTGTTAGTCTGTTGACAAAACTTGGATTGCCTATTGTTCTAAGTGGGGTGTTTTTGGCAGGGATGCCAAAGTCAAGCGCCCGTGGACGGGTTTACAGCGTCCTCAATTAGAGCAAAAGGCGAACTAAGTCGGCAGGGTTGTTAAAATTTTGTTGATTAATGAGGAGGGGGATTTATATAGTTAACGACTCTGGCCTACGCCGTTTCTTTTTAGACCGAGGTTAAATACTGGTTATACATTGCGGGCCTGTAATTAAAAGAGTAGCAGCTGAACAACGCCGCTCTTTGCCATCCCTGGTTCAGCTTCATTGCTTACATGGATGTAAGAACTTAGGCTTTGTCTAGAGCAAAAAACCTGGCCGTACATCCATGGACATACCCTAAAATATTGCTCCTGCAATTTTAGGATACAGTACATCCTGTACATAAAAAAGCCGCTCAGTGAGCGGCAATCGTCATCCATGACTCCCCAATTTTATTTTATTCACCGCTGCCTCCTATGGATTATGCTTCACGATAAATGCCCATAATTTTTTCACTAATAATATTCTTAACACCTAAACGCTCCAGCATTGAAAAATTATCCAACGCACCTAAACGTAATCTATGCAGGTGCAAACAAGGCATGTCGGAATCAAATTCTCTAAGGTCACCTTTTTTCAAGATAGGTAAAAACGGATCGTTACCTTGAAAGCGTTTTAATATTTGACGTAAACCTTCTTTAAACGGAATAGGGATCGAACGCACATTTTTATCTTTCTGGGTGATAACAATATACAAACCTTCACGATTAATAGTTTCCCCTGGAATAATGTGCAAACCAGTGGGCTGAATGGCTTCTTCTGGAATGTGATTGAAGGTGTCATGGAATGAATAAGGGTCAGGCAATACCACCATGCTTTTGTTTTGATCTTCAGGAAAAAAGATACTGTAGTTGCTATACAGCTGGCTCACACTGGGCGAATACACACACAGTTTATTTTCAAAGCGCTTAACAAAATCTGTGGCGCGCTGCTGTTGAGTAATATGATTTAATCCCCAAATTAAATCAGCGTTGTTTGCTTCCTGTTGAATTGCATAACCCATAATAGCCTCACTGCTACGTTAAATGCGTGTGTGATTTCATGTTTTAAGTATCGGTGAGCTGGCGTGTTATGTCCGTGAGTGTTTAGTGAACAATGGTGATGACAAACAGCTTTAATGTAATCGAGAGGGCAAATGGAATGATTAGGGCTAAAAGTGAGACTTAGCCCAGGTTTTGAGGGTGTTTTGTGCTTTAGGCGACGTTTTTAAAAGCCCTAGACTCTATCAGGCACAATGCTCATGCCGCAAAGTTTTATAATCAGCTGGCTGAGCAGGCGCCATGCGTCATCTTGTAACAAACCTTTGCAGGCGAAGTCGACTTGTTTACACAAAATTAAACATTGCTGCACATTCTTAACAGACAGACGTCGGGCCGCCCCTTTGATTTGGCTTTGTTTCTTAGGCCAGAACACTTTTAGCTGCTGTAAGGCCTTGTCTTCGGGCAGGCCGTTGCTTGTGAGCTGGCTAAAACTCATAAGCAAACGAATGTCGTTGGCCAGTATGGCCAAGGGTTGCAGGGCATGCAGGCCCTCGGCTTGCAGCACACTTAATATATGCAGGCTGCGCACGCTGTCGCCCTTTAGTGCATTCTCGCTCAGGGCAAACACATCGTAACGGCTGGCGTCTCCCACCGAATTTTCAATGTCGTCCAGGGTGATTTTGGGGTTACCCAGCATCCTCAGCTTTTCAATCTCCTGAGCGGCGGCCAGCAGATTGCCATCGGTACGGTCGGCCAATAAGGCCAATGCCTCACGGTCGGCCGACATCTGATAACCCCGCATGCGGTTGGCGATCCAGCCGGGCAGTTGTGAGCGGTCGATGGGCCAATGGGCAATGAAGGCGCCTACTTTATCCAGGGTCTTGAACCACTTGCTATTTTGGGTGCCTTTATCCACCTTGGGCAATACCAACAAGACGAGGTTATCAGGGTTGGGTTGCGCCATCAGGGCGCTTAAGGCCTTGCCGCCTTTATCGCCTGGCTTGCCGCCGGGCAGCTGAATCTCAATGATCTTGCGTGAGCTGAACAAAGATAAGGCATTGGCCGACTCCAGCAAGGTCCCCCAGTCAAACTTGGCATCCACATTGTGAACTTCCCGCTCATCAAAGCCATTGTGGCGAGCGGCGGCGCGTATTTGATCCCCTAGTTCCTGTGTTAGCAAGGGTTCGTCACCACTGATGATGTACAGGGGTTTTAGCCCTTGCTGCAGGTGTTGGCCAAGTTGCTCTGGTTTAAGGCGCACGTTAAGACTCGCTGCGCTTAAGAGATACTTTTTGCAGGCGCTGTAACAGCTTACTGGCGTTATCACGCTTCATTTGGCGACGCAGGTTCTGTTCTTCCTGTGCTTTGCCTATGACCGCGTCGTTATCGTAAAGCTGAGTGCGATAGGTGGTGACTTCCAGGGGCACACCAAGCGCCTCTCCCTTGTCATCCAGCAATACAAACTTAAGGGTTTGAATCAGTTCAAATTCGCTGGCACGGGCACCGGTGGTAACGGCCAAGGTGCGCTTCTTGGCAGTGTCTTGCAGAATCTTAAGGGTATAAGGAGCATCCAGCGCCAGAGTGACCCCATTGCTCAATAAAGCTTGCTTCAGCAGCTTTTGAGTATCAAAGCTCACTGCGCTTGCTTCCAGATTTAATATGCGCAGGCCGATGGGTAATTCCACCTGGCCCTTAAGGTGCCAGCCGCAACCCACCATGAACAGGGTGATCAGTAATAGGATGTTTCGGCGTATTGTCAGCATGTAACCCTGGCTTATCAATTATTAATGTTCTGGC
>MAAD01000036.1 GCA_002162985.1 Bermanella sp. 47_1433_sub80_T6
GGTCGCTTTCGTTAAGCGAGGCGCGCATTCTACAGAAGCGCTTGTGTGTGTCAACGTTTTTCTTAATCTTGATTTCAAATGAAAACCGAAATTTTCGTTTGCCATCAAGGCGTTAACACTGACTTAAACAAGAAGTTTTAAAGCTCTTTGCTTAAGCGAGGCGCGCATCTTACAGTGTTTCGTTTGATGTTCAACCTCTTTTTGAAAGTTTGTTTTGAGACTTCAAAACCTCAAATTTTTTACTTTCAAATCAATCGGTTAGAAGCTAAAAGCCGCTGCTTGATCGAGGTGGCGCATTCTACTCACTCAGAGGTTGGAGTCAACGAAAATATGGAGGGGATTTTAGTGGGTATCGGTCAGTATCAACATGCCCTGCTCTTCATGCATTTTGACCTTATTCAAGAAGCTCATGCCTAATAGTGGGATATCTGGAAAATTCCCTTCAATGACACTGGCCATCACACCATAAAGTTTAATGCCGCCAATCTGCACATGATCAAGACGCAGGGTATAATTTTTAACTATACCATTGGCGGTGGAACTTCGACCCCTCTTACCCGACGCATAGTTAATGCCCAGCTTTTTAGCAGTTTGACTACTCAACCCTATAAAGCTGGCACCTGTGTCTACAAGCACTCGAATGGAGTGACCGTTAATACGTGCCGACGCAAAGTAATGGCCATTTTCACCACGGGGCAGGCGCACCACAGATTTTGTAGGCTCACTATAACTGCCGGTTAAACTGACACCCAACATAAGCGTCTCTTGCTGGCCATTCATCTCAATGGTGGCTTGCCTGCTATTGGACTCTATGAGCTTTACACCGGAGCGAGTTTGACCCGCTTTAATCACCACTCGCTTGCCATCTACTTCTAATATGGCCATGCCTTGCATTAAACCCACCGCCAATACATCGGCCTGGGTTGGCGTAAACATTAAAAACACACAAAGCCCTATCACTACTTTTAGATGCCTCACGTATACTCCCTGCTGTTATTGCTTAGTTGGATTATAGACACATGTTATGGATCATTCTGGCTATCAGCCTATTCGCTCTGATTCTTGGGCCCCAGTTTTGGACGCAGCGCATCCTTGAGAAGTACAGTTCAGAGCGAGATGATTTTCCTGGAACCGGGGGAGAGTTTGCCCAGCACTTGATTAAACAGCAAGGGCTGGATGTGAAGCTGGAGATAACCACGGCCGGGGATCACTATGACCCGGCGTTAAAAACCGTGCGCCTGCTTGAGAAAAATTTTAACGGCAAGTCACTCACCGCAGTGGCCACCGCCGCACACGAGGTGGGTCATGCCATTCAACACCAACAGGGCATGTGGTTATTATTGATGCGCAGCCCATTGGCCAAGATGGCTTTTTACATCGAAAAGGTCGCTCAACTGGCCCTTATTAGTACACCGCTTTTTTTAAGTTTTATTCCTTCCATGGCGCGTTTGTCTTTAATGGTGGCCATCATTGGCATGCTGGCTAGCACCCTAGTGCACTTGGTTACCTTGCCGGTGGAATTTAACGCCAGCTTTAGCAAGGCCTTGCCCATCTTAAAAAATGGCGACTATTTATCCAAAAAGGATTACCGAGCCGCCAAAAAGATATTACTGGCCTGCGCATTAACTTATGTATCGGCGGCGTTAGCGAGCCTACTAAATGTATGGCGCTGGTTACGCTTTCTTAAACGTTAAAGCCATTAGGCAACCAGAAATACCACCAACTGCAGACAGCCCAGGGCAATAAGACCGGCCACGATATCATCCAGCATGATACCCAAGCCGCCGGCGACTTTTTCATCGAAGTATTTAATGGGCCAGGGTTTGACAATATCGAAGAAA
>MAAD01000342.1:0-24392 GCA_002162985.1 Bermanella sp. 47_1433_sub80_T6
ATCCACCGCTATGGTCTGACTAAAGTCCCGTTGCATGGTAATAAATAGCACATGGGGAGCACCAAAGAATTCATAGTTACGTTTGCTGGCATCCATGCGGCCAGCCTTGTCGGAACGTTCAATGCCCATGGCGCCGTATAGGGCTTGAGCGCACTGAACCTGTCGGTTTCGCAACTCCCCTGAAAATTTTGTGGTGTGGGTAAAGTCTGGCGTCATGGATTTTCCGGTGGTAAATGCCTGAGTTAGTTGCTCACGCAATTCATCACAGTGTTTATCGCTTGCCAGTAATACCTTCCAGGGTTGTACGTTACAGTTAGAAGGGCTTTGTTGAGCCAGAGTTAAAATCTTATCTATGGTCTCGCTGGGCACTAACTCTTTAGTGAACCCACGCACTGAGCGTCGCAGGCTTATGGCATCCATCAGCGAAATATTGTGTGGCTCAGTCATGTTGAATCCTGTTAATGAAAATAAACAGGTCCAGTCTAGCAGTAAGGGTAGGCAGTACCATGGCCAAGGGGGCTCAGTTGGTTAGCAAAAAATGACAACTAGCCTCTTGCCGGGTGGGTACTGGTTAATTAGGGCAGCGCACTGACCTTATTTTTAGCAGCTTTAACGGTAGGGGTTTGCACCGACTCACTGCTATTAGACACAGGTAATATGTGCAAAGGAAAGGTGGGCATCCAGGCCACTGGGGTTACTCGAATGGATAATTCGTCCTGGCTAATGCCAAACTTGGGCAGGTGTTGCTCAAAAGAAACCATTAGACTGTGATCTTGCATCACGTTGGCTTTGGATATTCGTGCCAGCTCCTTGTCCCTTAAAAAGACACTAATGTTAAAGGCCACCCAGGCCTGGGGCCAGGCACCGCCATTTAAATTGTGCAGTGTAAACTGGCTTTTCAGTTTGGGTGAAAAGCCCGTCTCGTCCACGTCCTTCACCAGGTCACTGATGGCTAAATTTAACTGGTGAATATCCTGATATTCTACTTCCTTGCTTTTTTCATTCAGGGTGGTGCTGCTGAAAAACTGCTCCTTGGACATGTCCAGGCAGCCAGCCAGCGGCAAGATTAACAATCCATTGATGAACACTTTAAAGTTGGGCATAGGTTTTCTGCAAGTTAAGAACTTTGTTTAGATAACCACGGGTTTCAGCCGTGGGCATCTGCCTGAGTAATTTACGCAATACATCCGGTGCAGACATACGATTTATACTGCCCACCGCTTTGCTAATGCTGCTGCTGCCGGTTAATGTTTTCATGACGCTGGAGGTGCCTGCATTATAGGCGGCAATGGCGCAATACAAACGAGCCTTAGAGTCGGTAATGCCTTTCAAATAACGGTAGTACAAGATATGAAAATAGGCGGCCCCCACTTGCACATTCTTTTTAGGGTTGTACAGGTAACTGGGCGATAATATTTTTTGCTTTTTGTAGATCAGATGGCTGGCATCCACCCCGGCGGTATGGGGCACAATTTGCATGAGACCAAAGGCCGGTGCCTGGGACCGAGCCAAAGGATTGAAATGACTTTCGGCATGAATAATGGCAAATACTAAAGACGGTGGCAGGCTGTATTTTTGTGCGTAGTCATAAATGAATGACTTGTAGCGAATGGCTTTGGTACGAATGCGTTTTTCAGGTAAAGAGATAATGTAAGTGGTGCGGTCGTTAAAGGCAAATGCCAGGTTTAACGATGCCACCGCCGGATAACGAATGTAGGCGGCCTTGCTTAGTTTTTTGGCCATGCGCTCCACAGCCTTAATGGAAGGCCGTTCATCACGAAATAATTCTCCCAGTATTAGGTCGCGCCCCATGGCGCCCAGATCCTGTGCGTAGCGAATGCCGGCCAGGGTTTCCATTTTTGAATTAATAGGGTCCAGGTTGACGGCCGTTTGTAAGTTGGTGGACAGTAATTGTATGAGGGTTTTTTCTAGGCGCTTTTGCATTTCACGATAATTGAGTACCTTGCCTTGGCGCAGGCTGGGCATAGTGACTTGAATTTCGTTGGCCTTAAAATCAACCGCCTGTTTTTGCTGGTAGTCATCTGAATAAAATACCAGGCGGGTCTTACTACTGATCTCGGCATCGGGCCAATAGGCCCTCAATTCGGCACGGTAAGCGCTAACGGCTTTTTTAAAGTTACTTTTTAATTGTGACGAGCTAAGTTGCGTATCTTGCGCGCTTTGGGATGGTGTTTCATGCCCCCCCTTTGGGATGACCTGCACCGCAGCGCTAGTGAGTGCTGACATATATAAACAGCCAAATATAATAATATTCAAGGCTGCATGGCGGGTTTTTTTTTCGAGGGCGTGCGGATATTTAGTCATACTATAAAGTTAGTTATAACTCCTAAGGGAAGCAAAAAAAACCTTCCCTTGTAAACAAAAGTTATAAAGGGTTAGAAGGTCTTTGTGAATCAGTGGTCATTTTTCGCAAATAATAGAGTTTATTTTAATTGCCGTTGGAATTGAGTTCATATCTTGCAAGCTGGTATTTCGCCAGTAATTTTTGGTAGTCGTCGGATACTAGGTACACCTGTAACCAACGGTTAAAATCCACCATCACTTCTTTCGCCGCCGGATGATCCTTAAGCATGGTCATGTGCAAACTTCTGCTGTGTACTGTGGTAGTAGGCACTTGCAAACGTGTTTTTAAGCTGCCCATAGAATGCAAAATATGTCGCGCCACATCACCGTCTAACAGAGCCATATCCACCTCGTTGCTGGCCAGCTTTCGCAATAACGGGCCATAGTGTTGGTGGTAACTAATGGTGCTGCCTTGTGGGATCAGCTGGTCGTAGGCGTAGTCTTCCATCAGCCCCAGATTTTTTTTGCCCACCAATAGGGCGTGTTGAAAGGCATCTATGGTATTGATTTTTTGTGTGGCGCTAATCACCACCAGTTGATTGTGATAATAGGGGGCGCTGAATAACAATTGCTTTTTACGGTCAGCATTGCTCCAGGCGGCCACACTGATGTCATACTTTCCTTTTTCCATGCCTTTCATGACTTTTCGCCAGGGGGCAAATGCCATACTTACTTGATAGCCAGCTCGTTTTAATACCTGGCTCACCAATTCAACACTGAAGCCCTGGCCGGGTAACGACCGGCCAATGAAGGGGGGCCATTCATTGGCGGCCATCACCAGCTTTTTAACCGGTAGCGGGTAATGCTGGCACAGTTTCGCCAGGGTTTTACCCAGGCCCAGGCTCTCAATCTTTAGGGCGTAGTCATCGCGATAATTTTTTAACAGGCTAATACCATTAAAGGCTGCGTCATAGATGTACCAGCGATCGCCGCTCTTATACAGGCGAAGCAGCATGTGGCGTACTTCCTGTTTCATCATCATGTCTATCTCTATGGCCACCTTACTGCCGCTGTTATTGTAGGTAGTGGCACGCACGGACCATTTTCCTGTGTGCCATGTTTGTAATGAATCGGCTTGGCCCTGCCTGAGTTGACGGTTAAAACATTGCATGAAGCGTTTTTTTTGTTTTAAGCTGGCACGTTTCCAGTGGTCCCCCAGCACCAGTTTACTCATGCGCTCCATATCCATGATGGGCTCGAGTTCTTGTTTGAGTATTTGGTCAATGTCTTTGAGGCTGGCCTCTTTAAAGGAGGCCATGCGTTGGGATATTTGGGTGAAGGTGTGGTTAATGAGTTGTTCCGGATTGGCCAGAGCCAGATTGCTGACCAAAACGATTAAAATAGATAGAACACGTAGCATGCTGGCATCCATGGCAATGAACGGCCCATAAACGCAGGCTCCTGTTCATTTAAAGATAGCACATGGCGACCTGACCATTATCGAAACAGACCAATGGGGCTCTTGGTTTTATGAGGCCGTTAATATCTAACTTATAGAGTGCTCAGGCTTCTTAAATTAGCTTAGAGCGCCTTTGGAGTGTTAAGTCCGCAACACTGACGTGGATATTTTAGGTAAATGACAGGCGAAAGGTTTGAACTAAGGCAGCGTCGAGAGATTTAGGGTTGGGCGTAGAATTGCAGTAACAGTTGAGCGTAATCGTTTAATAAGGCGCTGCGGCTTTTCAGGCTTTGCGCATACATATCCAGATTGGGATAGCGGGATTCGGGCACCGCCATGTAGCGCGTTAACTTGGGCAAGGCCTTATTAAAGTGGCGGGTTTGTTGTTGGCGATTCGTGACTTGCTCACTGGGGCGGAGTTCAGGACGTTTTTTTTGTAATTTGCTAATAGCAATCTTGTGCTGCAGCAAAAACAATAGGTCATCGCTGTGCCCCGAGTGGTCATCACTGGCAAGGCTTTGGCTGGTCAGCAAGCTTAGGCAAATACTCAGGATGACAAATTTAATCATCGATGCAAATGCCCAGTTGACTCACGCCGTTATCGCGGCTTAGGGGGATCAGTTTTTTAATGGCATCGGCGTGACTGATTTTTTCACAAACCAAGTCGTATACTTCCTGTTCAAAATTTAATTGCCGTGCCCAAAGTTCGCTGTCTTCTTTGCTCTGCTCTTGCAGTTCAAATACTTCCAGCAGGCGCTCATGGGTCATAGTTTGCATGGCTTGCGCATCATCGATGCTGTCATCCAAGATGCCCTGTATGCAACTTTGCAGCGCAATCATGCTGTCCATGGCCGGGTAGGCCCCGTAATGGTCGTGTTGTGTGGGGTCGGGTACCAGCTCATTCAGTACATCCAGCTGCTTCTCGATGTTTTTCATACTGCTTAACTGTCCACGCAAATACTCCCAGACCTTGTTCAAGATTTTGCGAGATTGTTGGTATTGCTCGGGGCGCTCTTCAAGCTCACAAAACAATTGAAAGTTGGGTAAGCTGCGCTCACAGATGGCGGCACTGAACGACAGTTGTTGCCAATGATTAAGCGAATTCAAATCCATAAAGCCCTCCTTTTAATTCATGCAGTATAACAGGCAATGCTCGAGCCCAAAGATGTTCCATTCATTTAAATGGCAGAAACTGTCTATAAAATAGTCACTTAGCACAGATTTTTTGCGCAATTGAAAATTACGTCTAGTTTTATAACTAGTGAGGAGTCTTAAACATAAGGGTAAATAGACTGGGGTGAGGTTAGTGTGCGTTAGGCGGTAGCCACTGATTTTAAAAATAATTTAGGGTGATTGATTAGGGGTAGCCGTTTAGCGCTCTGGCAGTAGTGAGCACTAGCAGCATTACACTCTAATGAATAAGAGGTGAAGAATGGCTAACCATATTTTTATTCTAGCGACCGTCATGCTACTGGCCGGAATTTTCGGCGGGTTGGTAAACTATTACATGTACGGTGAAAACGATCCGGATGCCATTAGTTTGCCCAGATGCCTGGTGGTGGGCATAGGTGCCGCCTTCCTGGTGCCGGTGATATTGGATTTGGTCAACAGTGAACTTATTCTGGAGACTCAGGGGGACCCATCAAGGCTATTAATCTTTACTGGCTTCTGCCTTATTTCGGCCATTGCCAGTCGGTTTTTTATCACCAATATGTCCGATCGAATTTTGGATGCCGCCCGTCATGCCAAAGAGCAGTCGGAAACCGTGCACCATGATTTGCGCATCATTAAAAATGAATTGCTGCCATTAATTGATACCGAAACCGAACAAGAACTAGAGCCGGAAGATGAACCCGAAATTATGCAGATGGAGGAGGAACTGGATGTAACCAGTGCCACCGCCTTAAAAATGCTGGCCACCGGCCGCTATATCTTTAGGTCGTTACCTGGTTTGTGTCGTGAATCCAACAACGATGAATCTACTATGTTGCAAACCCTGGGGGTGTTAGTGACTCGCAGTATGGCGGGCAAGGTCAGTGGTAAAAATGGTATTCGCTGGCACATCACAGAGAAGGGCCGCCGCGTATTAGAAAGCCAAATGTAAAAAGGGATATTGAACCGGACGTTCAGTGTCTCAAATGCTCCTGAGAGGCAAGCAGCCTTTGTGTTTGCCCAATTGTACAGGCCTTAAGGATTAAGAGATCGACGATGATTGATCAACTCGCTAAAGCAAGGATAGCTGTTTGCTTAATCTTGGGGTTTGCCTTAAGTAGTTGGGTGTGGTCGGCCGACGACGAAATCACACCACAGCAAGACCCGCAAAGTAAAATTGTTCCCACCAGCACCGCTTCTGATGTTCGTATCATCATAGATATCTCCGGCTCCATGCGTCAAAACGACCCGGAAAACTTGCGCATACCTGCGCTTAATTTAATTGTTGAGTTATTACCCGAGGGCTCCCAAGCCGGGGTGTGGACCTTTGGCCAATGGGTCAATATGTTAGTGGCGCCGGAGAAAGTAGATGATCAATGGCGAAAAAATGCCAAGCTGAAAGCCAAGACCATTAACAGTCATGGCTTGCGTACCAACATCGGGGAGGCCATGGAGAAGGCCACCTGGAAATTTGAGAAGGATGGCCAGTATGAGCAACATGTGATTCTGTTAACCGATGGCTTGGTAGATATCGCAACGCAGAGCGATCCGGCGCAACAGCAAAAAAATGAAGCGGAGCGCAGCCGCATAATGACCCAGGTATTGCAGCAGTATCAGGATTTTGGGGTGAAAATTCATACAATTGCGCTATCTGAAAACGCCGACAATGTATTGCTGGAAAAACTCTCGTTAACCACCAACGGCATGAGTGAGGTGGTCAATAACTCCGAACAGCTGGTGAAAGCCTTTCTAAAGGCCTTTGAAAAAGCCGCCCCGGTGGCGGCCGAACAAGTGCCGTTGGCGCCAGATAATACCTTTGAAATTGATGAAAGCGTGCAGGAATTCACCGCGCTTATTTTTCGCAAAAAAGGCTCCCCCCCCAGTCAATTAACGACCCCTGATGGCCAGGTCATCAGTCAGATAAAGGCGGTTGACAATGCCCGCTGGTTTAGCGAATCGGTGTACGACCTGGTGACCATACAAAACCCCCAGGCAGGCACCTGGAAAATTCTTGCAGATCTAGATCCGGATAATCGCGTCACTGTGGTCAGTGACTTAAAGATGGAAATAGTGAACCTGCCCACGTCTTTGTTTCCTGGGCAGCAGGTGGACTTTGAAGTGTACCTGCACGAAGACGGAGAGATTCTTACCAATCAGGATTTTTTACGCTTGATGACGGTGGAAATGAAGATGACCGCCGAATCGGGCCGCAGCGGCAGTAAGCAAATCAGCGACCCGGAGAATATTCCTGAAGATGGTCGTTTTAAGGAAAGCATTAAGCGTTTAAATAGCGAAGGCCAGTACGAGCTGCAAATAACAGTGGACGGCAAGACCTTCCAGCGCATGCGTAAAGAATATATTCAGGTGCGCCAGCCCATTGGCTTTGAAATTCGCAAGCGCTTGCACAATGGCGCCATGGCCTATGCGGTGCGAGTGATTCCCCAAGTGCCCGATATTGAAGTGGCGAGAACTCGCGTCATTGCCAAATTAAAGGGCCCGGACCAGCACTCTATTATTCAGGCGGTCCCCTGGATTGAAGAGGGGGTTTGGGAGTCCATCATCGAAGCCGGTAAGGGCCCGGGTACTTATGAAATGGCTTTAAATGTAAAGGGTCGCTTTGGGGTGGATCAGGAGTTTCGCATCAAACCCGATCCTATTGTGTTGGTATTCCCCATCCCGGAAGATTTTACCCATGAATATTTTGTACAGGAGGAAATCACCCCGCAACAAATGCAAGAGCTGGCTCAAATACCAGACGTCACCACCGACCCCATGGTAAATGAGCCAACTCAAGAGGAAGGAGCAGCCTTAGACGATAAAG
Source organism: Bermanella sp. 47_1433_sub80_T6 (assembly GCA_002162985.1). GTDB lineage: Bacteria > Pseudomonadota > Gammaproteobacteria > Pseudomonadales > Oceanobacteraceae > Bermanella. The sequence continues at coordinate 7,737 of MAAD01000342.1, forward strand.
CCGAGCAGCCCGTTACTGAAGAGCTGCCAGTAACCGATGAAGGGCAGACAGATGCCCAGGGTGAAGAGGCGGCAGAGGAGGCCATGGAAGAGGACGAAGCCATTCCATTTTGGCTGTATATCCTAATACCCGTGTTAACCCTGGTATTAGGTTTGGCTGGATTCTTTATCTTCCGTCACTTCTCTAAAAAGAAGACCCCGGAGGCCTTAGACGAAGCCCCCACCACAGATAAACCAGAAGGCATGTCAGCCCCACCGCCGGAGGTGAGTTTAAATGATGGCATGGACGATGAAGAATTTGACGAAGACTTTGATTTAAGTGACGTCGATGACGACGAAGAATTGGATGGCCTGGACGATTTGGATTTATCCAACGACGATGACATACCGGATGCCGAAGATGTAGTGGATGATGCGGTTGAAGAGGCGGAAGATGTAGAGGACGACATTCCCGACTTTGACGAAAACTTCGATATAGATGCCGATGTGGAACCCGAGGAAAAAATAAGCGCCCTAGATGATGAAGAAACCACGGCGGCCATAGATGAACTGGACAGTGTGCTGGATAGCTTAACGGACGATGAGGAGATTGAAGAAGATATTCCTCAACTGGAAGACGAAGTAATCCCAGAGCCAGAGCTTGAGCCAGAGGCGGCCGCGCCAGAAGCTGAAGTCACGGAAGAGGATGATTTTAATCTGGATGATGACGATGACTTCAACTTGGAGGGAGATGATGACTTTAATATGGATGATGAGGCCAGCAGCGATGACGGCCTAACTGAGCCTGCCCCCGCAGAAGGCGATGAAGAATCTGATGCCGAAGCCGAAGAAGAAGACACCACAGACGGTGAAGCCGCCATAGATGAAGCCTTGGCCAATTTAGAGAGTGAGTTGGACGATATAGATGTGGATGCCCTGGCGGACGACGATGAACCAAAAGACCAATAAATTAGGCATTAACAATCTCCAGCGCTTAATCCCCTTATTGAACTGAATAAAAGCCTAGCCCATCAAAAGCCAGGCAGGTGTTGCCGAGTTTTTGATCGAGCAAGTTGCCTTGAGGCCCCCGCCCACTAATTCAGGACGAACCCAGGCAGGCATAAAGAGGAGTTGAATTTCCCGCATTTTTGCATGGAGAGGCTATATTTGAGTCTGTTGGCCAGTAAAAAATCAGCAAATTTGTACATTTGGGACAGTGAATTGTAGGGCTTGGCCAGTGTTAATGTTGGTCTGCTAGGGTAATATGCTGGCAAATTGTCATCCAGATTGAGCAAAACATGAAATTTTCAGGTACTAAAGAATACGTTGCCACCAGCGAGCTGCAGATGGCCGTTAACGCCGCCATCACCCTGCAACGCCCATTGTTAATCAAGGGTGAGCCGGGTACTGGTAAAACCATGTTGGCCGAACAACTGGCCGAGGCCTTGGGTACTCCGCTAATTCAGTGGCACATTAAATCCACTACTAAAGCCCACCAGGGTTTGTACGAATATGATGCAGTGTCTCGTTTGCGTGATTCGCAATTGGGCAATGCCGATGTGAACGATATTGGTAACTACATTAAAAAAGGGAAACTTTGGGAAGCGTTCACCGGCGACAAACCACCTGTACTGTTGATCGACGAGATCGACAAGGCCGACATCGAATTCCCTAACGATCTATTGCTTGAATTGGATAAGATGGAATTCTTTGTTTACGAGACCCAAGAGCGCATTGTGGCCAAGCATCGTCCTATTATCATCATCACCAGTAACAACGAAAAAGAATTACCCGATGCTTTCTTGCGTCGCTGTTTCTTTCATTACATCGATTTCCCTAACAAGGAAACCATGCAAAAAATTGTTGATGTGCATTACCCTGACATTAAAAAAGACTTATTGGCAGAAGCCATGGATGTGTTTTTTGATTTGCGTAAAGTACCTGGTCTTAAGAAGAAACCTTCTACCTCAGAGTTGGTTGACTGGCTAAAACTGTTACTGGCCGACGACGTGGACCCGGAAACCTTGCGCAGCAAAGAAAACTCCATTCCACCTTTATACGGTGCCATGGTTAAAAATGAGCAAGATGTAGAACTCTTACAAAAACTGGCGTTTATGACTCGCCGTAAAGGTTAATGAAACATGTTGGTTGATTTCTTTCAAACCATGCGTGAATACCGCATACCCTGTTCCATACGGGAGTATCTGGATTTAATTAACGCGGTTAAACATCGCCTGGCCTTTGCCGACCTGGATGACTTTTATCAATTAAGTCGTATCTGTCTGGTAAAGGATGAGCGTCATTTTGATAAATTCGATAAGGCCTTTGCCCATTATTTTAAGGGCATAGATACCCTGGATAGTATCTTAACCAGTGCCAAGGGCATTCCTGAAGAGTGGATGAAATCCGAGTTTGAACGTATGTTCAGCAAGGAAGAAATGGACGCCATCGAAGCCCAGGGTGGCTTCGATGAACTCATGAAAAAATTCCGCGAGCGTCTGGAAGAGCAGGAAAAGCGTCACCGTGGTGGTAACAAGATGATTGGTACCGGCGGCACTTCCCCCTTTGGCAACGATGGCTACAACCCGGAAGGCATGCGTGTTGACCAGGGTCGCAGCCGTCATAAAAAAGCCATCAAGGTATGGGAGAAGCGCAACTACCGTAATCTGGATGACGATGTTGAGCTGGGCATTCGTAACATTAAAGTGGCATTGAGGCGTCTGCGTAAGTTTGTACGCCAGGGTGCCGAAGAAGTGCTGGACTTGGATGATACCATCAGTGCCACCGCCAATAACGCCGGTTACCTGGACATTAAACTGGTACCCGAGCGACATAATGCGGTGAAGGTTCTATTGTTCTTCGACATTGGCGGCACTATGGATCCGTTTGTGAAGATCTGTGAGGAGTTATTCTCTGCGGCCCGCACCGAGTTCAAGCACATGGAGACCTTTTATTTCCATAATTGCCTGTATGAGAGTGTCTGGAAAGACAATATACGTCGCAACCATGAACGCACCATGACTTGGGATCTATTACGAAAGTATACCAAGGACTACAAAGTGATCTTTGTGGGGGATGCCATGATGGCGCCCTACGAAGTGACTCATGTGGGCGGTAGTGTAGAGCATTGGAACGATGAAGCCGGCAACGTTTGGTTGCAGCGTGTACGTGAAACTTTCGATAAGGTGGTGTGGTTAAACCCGGTGCCTGAAGATCAGTGGGGCTGGAGTGGATCGTTAAAAGCGGTGCGCGATATCTTCGAAGAAGATATGTTTCCGCTCACGGTAAACGGTTTGGAAGACGCAATGCGCCAACTAACCCGCTAGGCAAAAGCCAAATGGCAATATTAAACCCGGTAATTATGCGTGATAGGCGCGTAGTTACCGGGTTTTTTTATGTTTAAAAGTTGGCAGGCCTCATCGTTTACAGCGATAAACTTTACGATGCTCTTAACGGGGGGATGGAGCGCGTCAGTCATCAGAAATTCAAACTGGTACCTTTATACTACAAACCTGTGTTGCATCTGCTTGAACCCTAGGTAACAATACGCCAAGAGATGTTACATATAATTACAAAAAAAATAATAAAAATAAGGGTCTAGCGTGAAGGCAATCCATTCCTCTATTACAGCCGTGCTGTGTTTGTTCAGTTTGTTGGCCTCAGGCTATCTTATGGCCGCAGATCAAGCCGATCTGGATGCCAGCATAGAAACCTTGAAATCTGAAGTCGTAAGCTTAAATCAAGAGTTGTTTGAACTGGAAGAGCAACTGCTTTATCCAGCCACCACCGAATTTGCAGTATTTGTTTCCATGGCAGCGGTGGATGATTTTGCCGTGTCTGCCATTAAGTTAACCCTGGATGACCAGGATGTGACCTCTTACCTATATTCCGCTCAACAAGTTGAAGCTTTACGTCGTGGCGGTATTCAAAAGATCTATATTGGCAATTTAAAACCGGGTTTGCATAAACTCACCGCCGAGATACTAGGCAAAGACACCGACGGTCGCTCGTTGAAGCGCACTGTAGTGGCCGACTTTGGTAAGGCCCGTTCCAGTAAATACCTGGAAATTAAGATCACCAATAATGAAAAACAAAACCGCCCAGACTTCGCCATCGTAGAGTGGAAATAGCATGCGTTGGTTTTTGTTGATCGCTTTTGCGATCAGTCCTAGTGTGCTGGCTGAAGATTTATTGCCCGAGCAATATCGGGCCAGTGGCCAAGATGCCTTGTATGGGCAAGCTCTTTTTAGCTTGCATTCAGGGGAATATCAAAAGGCATTGGGATTAAATCAGGCTTTGCAAAAACGCCGTCATAAAAACACTCCCCTTCTAAAAATTCAGCAAGCCACCGCCCAACTGGGCTTGGGCATGAGTCAGCAGGCAAAAAAACATTATAAAAAGTTACTAACAGCCAAATCGAGTAAGCTGATCTCCCATGGCACCCGTGCCCAGGCCTGGTTTTATTTGGCCAAACATTTTTATAATAAGGGAATGTGGTCAACCGCCTTGCAGGCTATCCATCAAGTTAAGGGGGGGCATTTAAACCCTCAGCTTAAAGATGAGTTTCACTTTATCGCTGCCACTCTGGAGTTATTTCAAGGAAAAGCGAAGCAGGCAGATAAACATATATTAGCCATCAGTCCTCAGAGCATGTGGGCGGCCTACGCGTTTTTAAATTTGGCGGTGAGTTATACCGAACGGGATGTACACATTAATCAGGTGGATGCGGTATTTGAAAAAGCCAAGATGCTCACCAAATATACCCAGCACCCGGAAAGCTTGGAGGATAAAATTAACCTCATGGCGGGTCAGTTCTTTTTCGCCACAGGGCGCGGCCGCAGCGCCATCAAACATTTAAAAGAAGTAAGTCTGGATGGGGCGTTTACTTCCAAGGCGCTGCTAACCTATGGCTGGGCCTTGACCGAGCAATGGCAATATCATGATGCCTTGCAACCCTGGTATATGCTTAAGACCAATCATTCACCGCTCAATCAGGATGTACAGGAAACTCTCATCGCTATTCCTCATTTGCTGGAGAAACTCAATGCCAAGGTCATGGCACTGGGAGCCTTTGATTATGCCGGTGAACAATATGAGATGATTTATAAGCAGTTAGAGGAGAGCGCCAAGCGGCTAAATACCGGTGAATTTATTGAGCCCTTGTTGGCACAGCAAATACCCGATAAATGGGGCGCGTTTGCTGCCATCGACCTTTCCTTGCCTAATCACCCTGATCGTATTTATTTAAAAGATGTCATGAGTAAAAGTTATTTTCAGGGGGAGCTTAAAAATCTCAGGGATTTGCATGTAATGCGTTCCCAACTTAATTCCGGAATCGAGCAATTGGCTGCTTTTGAGAAGGTGCAAATTACCCGTCGTGATGAATACCAGCAAGTAAAAAATGACAAACGTATTAACCTCACCAGCCGTCAATTGTTAAAGCTTAATAAGCGCTATAAAACCCTGCGTGCCACCGTAGACAAGGCCTTTAAAAACCCCAGTGGTGTAGGTTTGGCGTCGGAATTTGAGAAAAATCAATTGGCAAGCTTCAAACAATTAAATACTGACTTTAAAGCTCTGGATGAAAATGGACATTACCTGCAGCGCCTGCGTCGTGTGGAAGGGGTTTTAAAATGGGCATTGTCCCAGCGTTATTACGAGCGTAAAAAAGAGGTGTCCAAAAACCTGGCCATTCTCGATGGAAAAATCAAACAAACTCGCCGTCAGCTTAAGGCCGCAAAACTGGCCTTTAGATCAACACCAAAAAGCTTTAACGGTTTTGATAAGAAAGTAGCCCGTTTGCGCACTAAATATCAGCAGCAATTGAAACGTCTGGATATTGTCTACCAAAAACAACGAGAGAAAGTGGGGGGGATCGTCAAGCTTGATATTAAGAAACGCCAGAAAGTGGTGATGGATTATCAACTACAAGCTCGCTTGGCGGCAGCTCGACTATTTGATGAAACCTCAAACAAACACAGGGTTGTGGCCGGTGCCGAGGTAAGACAATGAATAAGCCCCTAATCATTATACTCAGCAGTTTTCTGTTATTTGCTTGCGCCAATCAGCCACAAAATGTGATCAGCTCAGGGCAAGATTTAACCGGTAAGAGCATCAGTAACATTCGACCTGTGGGGGTGCGTCTGGCCAAGATGCCAGCGCCACAAATGGATACTCAGAAGGCCATCGCCAAATATCAACATTTCCTGGAAATATCTCCCAATAATGATACTCGAGTGCATGTGTTACACCGCTTGGCCGATTTAAAGCTAATGGATGTTGAGGAGTTGCTCAGTGAAGACCCTGAGCTATTGGACGCCAAGCAGGTTAAGAAGGTGTACAAGCAAGCCATAGACACCTATCAAAAAGTGCTTACATTGTTTCCAAATCGCCGCGACAGTGACATGTTGTTATACCAGTTGGCAAAAGTATACATGTTGAAAGGCGATACCGATGCCGCACTGAATGCCCTGGAAACCCTCACTAAAAACTTTCCTAATTCCCCTCTAGTGGTGGAAGCGCAATACCGCCGTGGCGATATGTTGTTTTATGCCCAGCAGTTTTTCCAGGCCCAGCAATCGTTTGCTTATGTGGTGCAGCATAAAAAAAATAATCGCTTCTATACTAGCGCTCAATACATGCGAGGCTGGAGCCAATACAAGCTACATCAACATCGAGACGCTTTGAATTCATTTATGGGGGTGATCGACAGTCGCTTTAAAAATACAACCGCCATAGTGACCGCCTCTAAAGGCGACAGAGAGTTGTTGGATGATACGGTGAGAGTCATGAGTATGATTTTCGCGAATGATCACGGTCATCGGGAAATTGTAAAGTTGTTTAAGCGCATGGGCTCTCGTCACTACGAGTATTTGTTATACGATGCGTTGGCTGAATATTACATCAATAAACGTCAATATTCAGATGCGGCAAAGACTTACCAGGCATTTGTGAGCGCCAATCCACAAGACGTACTGGCGCCTGCCTTTTATTTAAATATTGTTAAAAGCTACAAAATGGCCGGCTATGTTGACCAGGTTCTGAAACACAAGATGGCTTATATCGAAAACTTTGGAGCAAACAGTCTTTACTGGAGTTTGTTTGACGAAGACATAAAAGAAATGATTCGTCCTAATCTTAAAGGGTATACCGCAGAACTGGCTCAGTATTACCATTCTAAAGGGCAAAAGACCAAGAATCTCAAGAGAAAATTCAATGCCTTGTTAACCGCGGCCAGGTGGTATCAGGAATACATAGACACTTTTCCTCACGATAACAAACTGGGTGAAATGTATTTCCTAAAAGCTGAAGCCTTATACGATGTAGGCCGGGTTGAGGATGCGATCGCGGCTTATGTGAGTGGTGGTTTTGATACTATTTATCATCAGCATTCTGAAGAATCAGCATTTGCTGCTCTGGTAGCCTTTAACCGTATGATTTCCAAGAGTCGTGGAGAAGAAAAAACGGCTTGGCTGGAACGCAAGGTGGATACAGCGCTGAGGTTTGCCGATGTATATCCCTATAATAAAAACACCGTTCAAGTACTGGCCAGGGCCGCACAGGGTTTATTTAGTCTGAATAAATTTGCCTTGGCGTCGACCACTTCTGCTCGGGTATTGTCATCGGGCGGGGCAAGTGTGAAGCAAAAATCTGTGGCTTACCTTATTCAGGGGCATAGCCACTTTGATTTAGAGCAGTATAAACCTGCAGAAATGGCCTATATGGCGGCACTTGATTTGAAAAAGGTTAAACCATCTGAACTAAAAAATGTGCGAGAAAAATTGGCAGCCAGTATCTATAAACAAGGTGTGGCCTGGGTTGAAAAAGGTGACCTTGATAAAGCGGTTACTGATTTCATGAGAGTGGGAGAGGTGGTACCCGAATCTCCTATTCGTATAACGGCTCACTATGATGCGGCCGCATATCTTATGAAGAAACAAAAGTGGTCAAGATCCGAGCAGATATTGTTGAGTTTTCGTGAGTTATTTCCCAAGCATAAGTTAGTGAAAGATGTTCCTTCCAAGTTAATCGTGGCCTATGAAAACATGTCTCAGTGGAAAAAAGCCGCGTTTGAATTACAAAATATTTGGCGCTTTGGCCGCAACAAAGAAAAACAGCGTATCGCACTGTTTCAGGCCGCCGAATACTATGAGAAGGCTGGCGATATTAACAATGCCATGTCCATGCTTAAACGTTATGCCCATAATTATGCCAAACCCTTTGATGCTCAGCTGGAAGCCATTAATAAACTGGAAGCACTTTACCTGGTGCAAGAAAATCATGAGAAACGCAAATACTGGCTTAATAAACTCATCCTTGCCGATAGAAAATCTGGTAAAGACCGCTCCGATCGCTCCCGCTTCCTGGCTGCCAAGGCTTCCTTTAGTCTGGCAGATTATGAGCGCGAGGCTTATGCGCAGATTAAGTTAACCTTGCCGTTGCAAAAAAGCCTGGCCATGAAAAAAGTGGCTCTAAAATTAACGTTGGATGCGTATCAGCGCACCGCCAAGATGAAAGTTCAAGAATTCACCACGGCCGCTACCTTTCAGATTGCCGAAATATATGGGCAGCTGTCTCGTGACTTGATGAGCTCGCAGCGTCCACCGGGTTTGGATGAATTGGAACTGGAAGAGTATGAATACCTACTGGAAGACCAGGCATTTCCGTTTGAAGAGTACGCCATCAATATTCACGAAACCAATATTAAGCGCAGCTGGGATGGATTGTATGATGACTGGATTTCAAAAAGTATTGGCTCATTATCCAAGTTAATGCCGGCTCGCTATGGTAAAGAGGAGGTAAGTTACGATGTTATTGCTGAAATACACTAGTTTGATCGCTGTGGTATTTATGTTGAGCGGGTGCCTGAGTGGCAACGTGAAACAACAGGTATCGGCCAATGTGGAATCTCAGGTCATTGAAATTCCCGCCCAGGCGGCACTTGATTTTAAGCTGGCCATAGGGCTCCTCAACGATGACAAACTGGAGCAGGCGCAAGCTGTATTGAAAAAAATGACAAAAGACTATCCTCAGCTAGCGGGTCCCTATGCAAATTTAGGGGTGGTATATAGTCGTCAAAAAAATTGGCAGGAGGCCCAGTTAGTATTGGAAATGGGGCACGAGAAAAATAGCCGGAATATAAAAATACTCAATCAATTGGGATTTGTTTATCGCCAATTAGGCATGTTCAAGCAGGCTGAGAAGAGTTACCTGGCAGCCATCAAAGAAGCGCCAGCAAACGCCACCGCCTATAGAAACCTGGGAATATTGTACGATATTTATATGGGGCAGTTTGTTCAAGCCAGTGATTACTACCAAAAATACCAGGGCATGATGGATAAACCAGATCGCAAGGTGGCGGGTTGGATAGTAGATATCAATCGCCGGGCGGGTATCAAAACCCAAATAGCTGCGGAGGTGAGTCGATGAAAACATTGTTAGTACTGGTGACAAGCCTGTTAGTTTTCTCAAGTGCTCACGCCAAGCAAAAAATTACCCGTTTAGAAGGGATTAAAATCAAGGCGGACAACGAAGCTCCGCAAGTGATGTACATCATTCCATGGCAATCACCGGAAGGTGCTGAGCGCTTGTATAGCCCTATATCAGGGGGAGAGGTGCAGCGCCTCAAGCCCATCGACCCGTACACGTTTGAATTGGAGTTGGGTTTGCACCAGCAATGGCAAAATCCTCCTGAAGCGGCCGTTGACCTAATACCCTAATCGTCATTTAATGGCGGTTGGTTACAATAAATAACAGATTGTAATATAAAATAACAATAACGAGATTATCGGTTTAAGTCTTTAGGCCGAATTAACACCAAAATAATAATTCATTAGAGGAAGTACACTATGGATACTCTTATTCGCTTTTTTCAAGATGGTGGTGTTTTCATGTACCCCATCGCCGTTATCCTGGTAATCGGTTTATCAATTGCTATCGAACGTCTGCTGAGCATTTCATCGGCCAAACGTAAAAACCGCGCTGCCTTCGAAGACATGTTGCCTATGATTCAGCGTAAGGATTATAAGGCGGCCTTAAAATATGCGGGGCAAAGTGACAGCGATATCGCCAATATTTATGGTGCTGGTATTGCGCGTATGCCTAGCAGCAGCCGTCGTGAAGACATTGAATACGCCATGGATGAAGGCCTTATGGAGACCACGCCAAAGCTTGAAAAACGTACCGGCTACATTGGTACCCTGGCTAATATATCCACTCTAATGGGGCTGTTGGGAACCATCATAGGTTTGATTGCAGCCTTTACCGCAGTGGCTACCGCCGCTCCTTCTGAAAAAGCCACCCTGTTATCCCAAAGTATTTCTGTGGCCATGAATACCACGGCCTTTGGTCTTATTTCGGCGATTCCTTTGTTACTGGCGCACACTATCTTGCAGGCTCGTACCGCTGAAATTATTGATAGTTTAGAAATGGCTTCGGTTAAATTCTTGAACATCATTACCGAACGTAAACCAACGGCTCAAGCTCAATCTGCTGCCCCTAAAGTAGCCAAGTAACACTGGCTGGGAGGTTGGTTTATGAGACGCCGTAGAAAAGCACAAGAAGATACCGAACTGGATATTACCTCGTTCATGAACCTGATGATTATTTTGGTTCCGGTTTTGTTGATCAGCATGGTATTTAATCAAATTACCGTACTTGAATTAAGATTACCGTTGGAACAAGAGCTTAAGGCCCAGGACTTAAACCCTGATGACTTATCTCTTGAAGTGATTATCCGGGAAAATGGATTTAAGGTGAATCTGGGACCTTTGAACATCGAAAGTATCGACAAAAAAGATGGCAAGTTTGATATCAAACATCTTTCCATGGTCTTACAAACCATGAAAAAGAAGTTGGGTAATGAGCGTAAAGACATCGTTATCTTGTCGGAACAAAATATTGATTATCAAGTGATCATAGCTGTGATTGATGCCGCTAAATCTTTTCAAGCTGTGGTGGCCGCCAGTGTGGTGAATGCTGTGTTATTTCCTGATGTATCCCTTGGTGATGCCCCTGACGTGGAGGTGAAACCATGAGTTCAGCAAAAGTGAAACGCCAGGCGCGCAAGGCTCGTCGTACTAAAAAAGATGCCACTCTGAACCTGGTATCCTTAATGGATATTTTTACTATCATGGTGTTCTTCTTGATGATGAACCAGAGTGATGTGGAAGTTATGAATAATGATGACATCACATTGCCCGATAGTGTTACCCAGGCTCAACCGTTAAATACAGTTAATTTAATGGTCAGTGGTAGCGATATTATTGTACAAGGTCGTTTGGTGGCATCGGTTAAAGATGTATTGGCCATGCCGTTGGATCAAGAATTAATTCCTGAATTGCAGAAAGAGCTGACCTATTTGGCCAGTAAAACCCAAGCCAGTGCAACGGAATTGGAGTTAGGGCGCCCCATTACTATCATGGGTGATAAGGGCATCCCCTATAAAGTATTGAAACGTATTATGGCCACCTGTCAGAAAGCGAAATACACTCAAATTTCCCTTGCCGCGCAGAAAAAAGAAGTTAAGGAGGCGTAATGAGCAGTCTGACATATCGTTCTCCTGAATTGCCTTGGGCAAATGGTAAACAAGAGCATTTATTTAAGCTGATTTTAATCACCTTTTTGGCGGTAACCTTGGTCATGGGCATAGTCGTGCCCAATATCAATTTACCAAAAATTGAAAGGGAGAAGCTTGAAAAGGTGCCAGCGCAGTTGGCTAAGGTAATTAAGCGTAAAAAGGAAGCGCCTAAACCCAAGCCAAAACCCAAGCCCAAGTTGATTGAGAAAAAAGTAGAGAAAAAAGTCGAGCCCAAGAAAAAGGAAGCAGTAAAACCCAAGCCAAAACCCAGGGTGGTGGCGAAACCAAAACCCAAGCCTAAGCGAGTGGCTAAAAAAGAAAGAAGCCCCGAGCGAATCAAGGCAGCCAAAGCCAAAGCGAAAAAATTGATTGCTAATTTTTCCAATGATTTGGCTGACATGCAAAGTATGCTGGATATGTCTTCTTTGGCCATGGATAGCGCTAGCTTGAACAATGCAGGGGCAGCCGCCACAGTGGTTGGGTCTGTGATTGATCAGGCGGCGGTGGGGCGCATTGGTGGCATAGATGAAAGCGCTTTGACTCGATCTACCGGAGCCGATCAACTGGCGGTGGCAGATCGTGATACCACTAAGGTGAAGGAACTGGCCAAAGACGTGATGGCGGCACCACAGGATAAAAAGCTGGCTGGCATGTCACGCTCGCAAATGCAGATTAATCGTGTATTTGAGCGCAACTTGTCTCGCTTCACACGCATATATAAAAAGGCGTTGCGTAGCAATCCGGCACTGGAAGGTACTGTTACTCTTGGGGTAACCATTGCCGCCAGTGGTGACGTGAGCAGCTGTAAAATTAATGCCAGTGACCTGCAGGACAAAAAGGTTGAGAAGCGTATGTTGATGACCTGCAAGATGTTGTCATTTGATACCGCTCGATCGGCGGACAGCTTTGAGTTTCCGCTCACGTTTGCGCCCTAGCCAAGTTCGTTAATCTGAGTAGATCCATAACCCGCTTCGGCGGGTTTCTTATGTCCAGGGATGGACAGTATCCTGAAAATGCAGGAGCAATTTTCAGGATATGGCCGGGGATGCCCCCTTTTTTACAAGAGTCTGAAAATGCACGCCTATAGGAAGGTAGTCCTTAGGGCGGGGCAGGATGCTAATCCAAGGAGCGATGATTAGTCAGCCTGAGGGCAATCCCCCTGGGCCTCGGGTGCCGCCTCTTTAAAAGCCATAAGTGAGTTACAGTGTTGCCAAACCCTGTGAATTAACGGGTAATCACCCATTTCACATTCAAAACGTAGCGCATTATAGACCTGGGGTATCAGGCAAACATCGGCCAGGGTGGGGCTGGATCCAAAACAAAACTGCCCCTGGCAATTAACTTGTTGTAATGACAGCTCCAGTGCGGTGAAACCCTGGGTAATCCAGTGTCGATACCACTGCATCTTTTGCGATTCATCCAACGCCAAGTCATTTTTTAAATATTTAACCACCCTAAGGTTATTCAATGGATGAATTTCCATGGCCACCTGATAGGCCAAAGCTCGTACCTGGGCTTTGGCCATGAAATCTTTGGGCAGTAAAGCCACCTGTGGGAATTCGTCATCCAACCACTCGATGATGGCCAGGGACTGGGTTAATAACTTATCTTCTGCGGCTAAGGTTGGCACTAACCCTTGCGAATTTATTTGCCCATAGGTTTGATCTTTCTGCTCCCCCGTTAGCAAGTTCACCGGTACACTTTGCCATTCAAGTCCTTTTATCTGCAAGGCGATACGTACTCGGTAAGCCGCAGATGAACGATAATATCCATACAATTTCATCATGGCTGTTCTCCCGTTTCCGAGTAAACATAGGGCACCACCTTTTGATGGATCTGCCCAAAGATTGACTGGCCAGTATCATCCAGCATTTCAATTTTAACCTCATCGCCAAAACGCATAAACTCGGTACTGGCCTTACCTTGGGCCAATATCTCTAACATGCGTACCTCAGCCAAGCAGCAGGAGCCATTGCTGCGATCCACATTAGATACCGTCCCTGAGCCAATAATGGTGCCCGCGCATAATGGCCGGGTCTTGGCGGCATGATGAATTAGTTGCCCAAAATTAAAGGTCATGTCGATACCTGCATTGGGCTGGCCAATTAATTTATCATTAAGCAAAGCCCGCAACGGTAAATGCAGCCTGCCATCCGACCAATAATTTTCCAGTTGATCCACAGTCACGGCCACGGGGGAGAAGCTGCTGGACGGCTTGGCCTGATAAAAACCAAAACCCTTGGCCAATTCCCCGGGAATTAAATTGCGCAGTGACACATCGTTAACCAGCATAAACAGCTTAATGTGCTCTTGGGCATCCTTGATGGATACTCCCATGGGAACATCGTCCACTATGATGGCCACCTCGGCTTCAAAATCGATGCCCCAAGATTCATCAAATACCAATATGTCTTCTCTGGGGCCCAGAAAAGTATCCGAGCCTCCTTGGTACATGAGTGGGTCTGACCAAAAACTGTCGGGCATAGTGGCGTTTCTGGCTTTACGTACCAGCTCCACATGATTCACATAGGCGCTGCCATCGGCCCAGTGAAAGGCTCTGGGTAATGGCGAGGCGCAGTGTAAATTGTTAAAAGGTTTTCCCGTTAATGTACCTGCGTTCAAGTCGTGATAGACATTTTGTAATTTCGGTTCGCAGCTCTGCCAACTATCCAGGGCTATTTGCAGGGTATTGGCAATATCGGGGACCGCCACATATTGATCCATGGCCTGATTCACCACCACCAATTGGCCGTCCCGACCCGTTTTTAAAGATGCAAGCTTCATTAAACTTCCTGTATATCGATTGGAATGATTTCAATTCTATAAATTGCATGGGGATATTATTTGGAGGCTTTAAAACTACCGTCGTGTAGCCAGGCGGCGTGTTGTGGTGCCTGCTTGGTTTTATCCCACTCATCAATCATGGCCGGAGCCACGTCATGGAGTTTTTCAAGCATGCCGGGGGCGGCGGTGTTCACCGCCAACTCTAGCCGGTGACCATTTGGGTCAAAAAAGTAAATAGATTTAAAGATTGTGTGTTCTACGGGGCCAAGCACTTCAACACCGGCAGCCTCAATTTTCTGTTTGGCCAAATGCAACTCATCCAGGGTATTTAATTCGAAGGCAATGTGTTGAACCCAGGGTGGGGTGTTGGGATCTTTTTTCATCTTTGGCGAGTTGGGTACTTCAAAAAATGCCAGCACATTGCCGTTTCCTGCGTCCAAAAATACATGCATGTAGGGGTCGGGTGCTTTCGTAGAGGGCACCTCATTTTCGGCGATGGCCAATTTAAAATCCATGTCTAACACCTGCTGATAAAACGCCACCGTTTGTTTGGCGTTATGGCAGCGATAGGCCACATGGTGTATTCGTTGAATGTGCATTACCTATCCTGAAAATCCTCGTTTAAGTGACTCTTTATTAACCTGTCTTCTTGTCTATCACGCCCCGTGCTACCTGGTCCCGTTCGATGGACTCAAACAGAGCCTTGAAATTACCTTCGCCAAAACCATCGTCTTTCTTGCGTTGAATAAATTCAAAAAATACCGGGCCAATTAGCGTGGTGGAGAATATTTGCAATAACAGTCTGGGGTCACCACCTTCGGTGCTGCCATCTAACAAAATGCCGCGCGCCTTCAACTGCGCTAGTGGCTCATTATGATTGGGCAGGCGTTGCTCTAACATGGCGTAATAAGTATCCGGTGGCGCGGTCATAAACTTTACCCCCTGTTGATTGAGTTTGTCCCAGGCTTCATAAAGGTTGTCACACGAGAAAGCGATGTGTTGAATGCCTTCACCATTGTAGGCCAACAGGTATTCCTCAATTTGCCCTCCATGGGAAGCCTCTTCGTTCAAGGGGATACGAATACGGCCATCCGGTGCGGTTAACGCTTTTGAACGTAATCCTGTGTACTCCCCCTTTATGTCAAAGTAACGAATTTGTCGGAAGTTAAAGATGCCCTCATAAAATTTGGCCCAAAAGTCCATGCGCCCCCGATACACATTATGGGTAAGGTGATCAATTACCTTAAATCCACAGCCTTCTGGGTATGCATCTACGCCATCTATATATTCAAAATCGATATCGTAGATGGACTTGCCAGGGCCGTAGCGATCAATTAGGTACAAGGGCGCACCGCCAATGCCTTTTATGGCAGGTAATTTTAACTCCATGGGGCCGGTGGGAATTTCGATGGGTTGTGCGCCTAAATCCAGCGCCCGTTGATAGGCCACATGGGAATCTTTAACCCGAAAGGCCATGCCGCACACGGATGGCCCGTGTTCTTTGGCGAAGTAGTGCGCGTTGCTGTTAACTTGGTAATTGATGATGAAGTTAATATCCCCCTGGCGATAGAGCAGGGCGTCTTTTGAGCGATGTTTGGCCACCAAAGAAAACCCCAGGGTTTCAAAAATGGGCTCCAATATGCCAGGCTTGGGGGCAGCAAACTCCACAAACTCGAAGCCATCCAGGCCCATGGGGTTATCAAAAAGGTCCTTCATTATTTACTCCAGCACAGCACGCAATGAAATAATGATAATTTGGGTATTACAATTAATTTTGGTTACAGGTACTTGTCTTGTCAACGTTAGGAGCATTTCTATTAATGAATAGAGCGAACTATTAAGAATGAAATGCTCTATAAAATGTGCGAGTTACAAATTTTGAATATGAGGGGGTGTTTCATATTATGTCTAAATATTGTCTAACAAGATTATCTCGCCTTAACAGCGAGTTGTCTCTACGCGCACAAAATTGTGCTTTGCACTTGGGTCAGTACAAAACCTAACCGTACTAAGGGCTGCAGGGCATCAATAACGATGGCCTGTCTTGCTCTAGAAAGAGACATAAGCCTTCTGTTATTCCCACTACAGTAAAATTCTTCCACTGTATCTACTACCCATGGTTGAATCTATAAATGTGATTTGCTAGTGTGGCGTAAAAATTACAATAAAAGGACAGCCCCATGCGCTTTATTATTGCAGTCATTACCCTGGTCTGCGCGCAATATTCCTGGTCCATGACCCCCTTTCATCAGCATGTATACAGCACGGCACAGGCGGTATCGGCCTTTTACATGTATGAGTTAAGTGAAGGGGATG